>NZ_PSLG01000007.1:15037-62282 GCF_040289485.1 Thermoflexus sp. | reverse complement strand
TGGCCCGCCGCAGCACCACGCCCGGCTCCGGGCGGCCCTCCCGACCGAAGGGCACCAGCACCAGGTGCCCCGGGCGCAGGCGGCCGTCCCCTTCCGCCGGCTCCTCGTAAACGAACACACCGCCGGCGTAGGCGGCGCCGGCGGCCAGCACCGCGATCTCCAGGGCCATCGGCGTTCCGGCATGGACTCAGAGGGGGCCCCTCACGGCTTGGGCTTCGCCCGCTCCGGATAGAGGGCGGCGTAGAGGCGGTCCGGCGTCAGCGGGAAGGTCTCGAACCAGATCCCGGTGGCATCGTGGACCGCGGCGATGAGGGCGGGGGCCAGGGGCAGGAAGGGCATCTCGGCCATCCCGCGGACCCCCCACGGGCCCAGGGGGTCCGGGTGCTCCAGGATCAGGCTCTCGACGGCCTCGGGGATGTCGGCGACGCCGGGGATCAGGTAGGTGCTGAAATGGCGGGTGAGGATGCGCCCCTGCTGGACGATGAAGTTCTCGGTGAGGACGTAGCCGATGGCCTGCACCACGCCGCCCTCGATCTGCCCCCGCACGTTGAGGGGGTTGACCGCCCGCCCCACGTCGTCGGCACAGATCACCTGCACCGGCCGCACCTGACCGGTCTCCAGGTCCACCTCCACCAGGACAGCCTCGGCCACGTAGCCATAGGTCACGTTGGGGCGCTCGGAAAAGCCGGTCTCCGGGTCGAAGGGGAAGGTGCGCACCGGGCGGTAGGTGAACTCGCCGATAGCCGGCCGCTCCTCGTTCTGCCAGGCCTCCAGGGCCCGCTGGGCGGCCCCCCGGATGGCGTTGCCCGCCATGAAGGTCATCCGGGAAGCCGAGGAGCTCCCTGAACTCTCGGTGGACGCGGTGTCCGAGGCCCGCAGTTCGATCTTCTCCGGGGGCAACCCCAAGGCCTCGGCGGCCATCTGGACCATCACCGTGTGGGCGCCCTGTCCCACGTCGGCCCCGGCGTGATAGACCACAGCCCGCTCGATGTGCGCGTCGCCGTGAAGCTCCACGCGGGCCCAGCAGTGCTCGGGAAAGCCGAAGCTGTAGGCGATGTTCTTAAAGCCACAGGCGAAGCCCCAGCCGTAACGCCGGGTCGGGTCGGGGGAGGGCGGGGGCTGGGGCCGGACCCAGCCGGAGGCCGTGCGGCGCCAGCCGGCGGCCCGGGCGCAAGCCTCGATGACCTCGGAGAGACTCACCCCCTCCGGGACCACGCCCCCTGTGGCCATGCGGGAGCCCTCCCGCCAGCCGTTCTTCAGGCGGATCTCCACCGGGTCCATCCCCAGGGCCTCGGCCAGGCGGTTCATCTGGGTCTCAGCGATGAAGAGGGCCTGGGGCGCGCCGAAGCCCCGCATCGCCCCCGTCGGAGGGTTGTTGGTCAGCGCCCCGCGGATATCGGCCCGCACGTTGGGGACCTCGTAGGGGCCGCAGATGGACATGGTGATGTTGCCCAGCACCTTGGTGGAGGTGTAGGCGTAGGCGCCGACATCGGCGATCACGTCGGCCTCAACGGCCAGCAGCCGCCCTTCCCGGTCGGCCGCCCAGCGGGTGCGGGCCACCACCGGGTGGCGCTTGTGGTGGCCGATGATGGACTCCTCCCGACTCCAGACGATCTTCACCGGGCGGCCCAGCCGCCAGGCGACCAGGGCCAGCAGGATCTGCACCGACATGTCCTCCCGTCCCCCGAAGGCCCCACCGATGGCCGCGTAGATCACCCGCACCCGCTCCTCCGGCAGCCCCAGGGCGTGGGCGATCTGATGACGGTCCTCGTGGGCCCACTGGCCGGCCGTGACCACAGTCACCCGCCCTTCTTCATCAATATAGGCGATCCCCGCCTCCGGCTGGAGATAGGCGTGCTCCTGGAAGGGGGTGCGATAGATCCCCTCCACGATGACCGCCGCCTCCCGGAAGGCGGCCTCCACGTCCCCCCGGCGGATACGGTAGTGACAGAGCAGGTTGCCCGGGTAGTCGGGGTGGACCTGGGGGGCGCCGGGGCGCAGGGCCTCCTCCGGATCATAGACGCCCGGCAGGTCCTCGTAGTCCACCTCGATGAGGTCGACCGCCCGGGCGGCCATCTTCTCGCTCTCGGCCGCCACCAGCGCCACCACATCCCCCTCGTATCGGACCACGTCGGCGCCGGGCTTGCTCCCCGGCCCGCAGATCACCGGCTGGTCGAAGTGGATGAGGCCGTATTCGTTCACCGGGACGTCCTTCGCGGTGAAGACGGCGACGATCCCGGGCAGGGCCTCGGCCCGGCGGGTGTCGATCCGCCGGATCCGGGCGGGCGCTCGCCCCGCCCACTTCACCTTCAGGTAAAGCTGCCCGGGCATGTCCAGGTCCCCGGGATAGGGGACGCGCCCGGTCACCTTCCCTTCCGCGTCGATCCGCGGCAGCGAAACCCCAAGGGCCATCGGCGTTTTCCCTCCGCGCTTGAGGATCGATCTCCCAGGCTACGGACCGGCGCCGGCGGCCTCCTCCACCGCCTCGAGAAGGCTGTAGTAGCCGGTGCACCGGCAGAGGTTGCCGGCGAAGGCCTGCCGGATCTGGTCCCGGGTGGGCCGAGGGATCTCCGCGAGGAGCGCCACCCCCGACATCACGAAGCCCGGGGTGCAGTAGCCGCACTGCACGGCCCCGTGCCGGATGAAGGCTGCCTGCACCGGATGGAGGCGCCCTCCGGCGGCCACCCCCTCCACAGTAAGGATCTCCGCCCCGTGGGCGCGAGGTGCCGGCACCAGGCAGGACATCACGGCCATGCCGTCCAGGATCACCGTGCAGGCCCCGCACTCGCCCTCCCCGCAGCCCTCCTTGGTCCCGGTCAAATGAAGGTCCTCCCGCAGCATTCGCAGCAGGGTCTTGTCGTTGGCCCCGTGCACCACGACCCGCTGCCCGTTCACGGTGGTCACGATGGGCTCCGGGCCCTCCTCTCGGTGGCAGACCTGGCCGTCCCATGTGGCCAGTCCTGGAGGGACCTGGAGCCACGTCGGCCAGCGGCCCTCCCCGCGGGCCCAGAGCTGGGCCGGGCGCTCGGGGAAGCCCTCCCGTTCCGCTCCTTCTCGCAGCCGGCGCAGGGCCCGCATGGTCAGCACGCGGACCATCTCGGCACGATACCAGGCGGGCCCTCGGATGTCGTCGATGGGCCGGGCCGCCCCCCGGGCCAGTTCCCCGGCCCGGGCGATCGCATCGTCGGTGAGGGCCCGGCCCTGGAGGAAGTCCTCGGCCTCCCGGGCCCGCACGATGGTCGGCGCCACGGCTCCCAGGGCGATGCGGGCGCGGGCCACCCGCTCCCCGTCGAAGGCGACCACCGCCGCCACGCTGACCACGGAGATGGCCTGGAAACGGCGCAGGCCCAGTTTGAGGAAGATCCCGCGCTCGTTGGGCTCCAGCGGCGCAAAGGCGATGTCCACCAGCATCTCATCGGGCGCCATCGCCGTCCGGCGGACCCCCTGGTAGAAGTCCTCGAAGGAGAGGATGCGCCGGCCCCGGACGCTCTGAAGGGTGACAGTGGCGTCCATGGCCCACAGGGGCACGATGGTGTCGTTGGCGGGCGAGGCGGTGATGAGGTTGCCGGCCACCGTGCCCCGGTTCCGGATCTGGGGAGATCCCACCTCCCAGCATGCCTGGGCCAAGGGGAAAGCGCGGGCCCGGCAGAGGGGCGAAGCCACCACCTGGTTGTGGGTGACCAGCGGACCGAGGTGGATACGACCATCCGGGCCCTGCTCGATGGTGTCCAGGCCCGGGATACGGGTGATGTCGATAAGGACCTCGACGTCGGGGCGCTGGCCGCGCTCCAGTTCCAGGATCAGATCGGTGCCGCCGGCGATCAGCCGGGCGCGGCCTGCGTGCTCGGCCAGCAGACGCAAGGCCTCCTCCACAGAGACCGGGGTGTAGTAGGCTTTCCACATAGCGCCCTCCGGGTTCCCTTTGTCTTAAGTTTAGCGCATCCGCCGCGAGCTCCCCGCTCCGCGGGCCCCGGCCGCAGGATCCAGATCCGCCGGGTGGCGGCCCGGACCGCCGCGGGGCTCCAGGGCATCGGTCGCGCCCGGCCCTCCTGCCACAGGGGGAACTGGTCGAAGTAATGCGGCGAGGCCGGCGATCCGCCCTGGCCGCCGGGGAGCACAGCCAGGCAGCGGTCCCAATCGCTCAGGTCGGCCACGAACCGCCAGGAGGGCAACGCCCCCAGGGGCCCGCCGAACCGGTTCCCCTGGAAGCCGGCCTGGAGCGGGGTGTCCCCGTCGCCGCCCAGCGGGAAGGGGCCCCGGTTGAAGAAGGGCGCTAGGAGCGGGACCTGGCCCAGCCCATGGGCGAGGGTCACCCGATGCACCCGCCCCCAGGTCCAGCGGGCCGGGTTCGGGCCGAGGCGCCGTCGCAACATCCGCACGGCCTCCCGGAACGCCTCGGCGACCCATTCCGTTGCCGAACGCTCCCCGAGCCAGAAGGGATCCGCCCGGCGGAGGATCTCCCGCAGGGCGTGGGGGGCGGTTCGATAAAACGAAGAGCCCGGCAGGAACGCGTTGAGGGATTCCCCCAGATAGCGGCGCCCAGCGGCCCCGAGCCGGGGCCCCAGCAGGCCCTGCAGCAACATCCATTCCGTGGCCGCCACAACCGTCGGCGCCACCGCATCCGGATCCATCCGCCCGTCCCAGGCCTTGACCTGGGCCAGCAGCCAGGCCTCCTCCCCATCGACGGGCGCCACCCGGGCCAGCCACGCCTGCCATTCCCGGGCCGCCAGGGAAACCACGTCCGTCTGGACGGTCAGGCAATCCGCCGGGGTGAGGGCCGGGGTGGACTCCAGCCGCTCCCGGATCCGCCGCGCCCGGTGATCCGGCATCCACTCGGCGCTGATGAAGTAGGGATAGCCAGGTCCCACAATGCGGTGGTTGGCCGTGACGAGGAGACCCTCGGGCGGGTCGAAGCAGGAGGGGAGGGCCTCAAAGGGGATCTCCCCCTCCCAGTCGTAATCCCCGCTCCAGCCGGGGACGGGGACCAGGCCGTGGCCGCGGCGGCGGATCGGGATCCGCCCGGCCATCTGGTAGCCGATGTGCCCTGCGCGGTCGGCGTACACGAAGTTGAGGACGGGGGCGGGCCACTGGCGGAGGGCCTCCCGGAAGGAGGCCCAGTCGTGGGCGCGGTTCAACGCCAGGAGGGCCTTGAACCAGGTCTCGGCGGGGGCGCCGGCCCAGGCCAGGGCCAGCCCCACCTGGGGCCACGGGAGCCCCTCCGGCTCGTATTCCGGCATCAGGTCGGTGAGGACCGGCCCGTGGCGGGTGATCCGCAGGGCGTAGCGTTCGGGATGGCGCCTCCCCCGGACCCGGATGGCGATCTCCCGGACCTCGGCGACCTGCCAGCCGGTGGGGCTTTCGTAGCGGAAGGGGTCCTCGGGATGGAAGCGCTCGATGAACCAGTCCTGGGTGTCGGCGAGGACGGCGGTGGCGCCCCAGGCGATGGCCGCGTTGTGGCCCAGGACGACCCCGGGGAGCCCCGGCACGGTGACCCCGGCCGCAGCGAACCCTTCCGGCTCGCAGACCAGATGCTGCTCATACCAGAGGCTGGGGAGGGAGAGGGGGAGATGGGGGTCGTTGGCCAGCAACGGTGCGCCGGTGGCCGTGCGGGATCCGGCCACGACCCAGTTGTTGCTGCCGATCCCCTCGCGGGGGCCGAGCCAGCGGGCCAGGGCGGCATAAACCGCCAGCAGCCGCTCGGCCATGGGCTCGATCCCCATCGTCTCCGGGAAGAGAGCCGTCTCGCCGAAGAGGGCCGCCGGCTCCAGGTCAGCGGCCCGCTCCCCCAGGGCCCGGGCGAGGGCCACCCGGGCCAGTTCGCTGTCCCAGTTCCAGGAGAGGGACCAGGCGACCACCAGGCCCCAGGCGGCGCTGTGTTCCGGCGTCCAAGGGAAATCGGGCAGCGGCACCAGACGGTCCTCCGGGCCGGTGGGGCCGCAGCGGAAGGCGGCCGTGACGCCGGCCGCGTAGGCCTCCAGGAGCCGCCGGTGGCTCTCGGGGAGGCGGGAGAGGCCCGCTCGGGCGTGCTCGGCCCATCCCACGCCCCGGGCGAACCGGTCCATCTCCAGCCCCATAGGCCCGAAGACCTCGCCGAGGCGCCCGAGGGCCACCAGCCGGTGGAACCGCATCTGCCAGCCTCGGTGGCGGCCGTGGACGAAGCCCTGGGCGAAGAACAGGTCGGCCAGCGTGCGCGCCTCAATGTGGGGGATCCCCCACGCATCGAATCGGATCTCCACGGGGGCGGAGAGCCCTTCCAGCCGGAAGACCCGCCGCGGGGCCATGGGCACCTCCCCATTGAGGATCGAGGGACCACTGGAACCCATCATAAGCGGTCCGACCGCCCTCTTCAAACCGCCGATGGGCCGGTATGAAGGCGGCCGCCGGGGGCCAGGCCGCGGGGTGGGAGCGGCGGGGCGCCGGCCGGCCCGTCCCTATGGCTATAATAGAAGCGCATCCGGATCGCCGGCGGTTTTATCTTCCTCAGGAGCGGACTTATGCGCGTGGAGATCATGGAGGACCGGCTGGAGCAGTTGCGACGGTGGCGGGCGGAGGCCCTGGCGGGGGGCGGCCCGGAGCGCGTCGCCCAGCAGCACGCCAAGGGGAAGCTCACCGCCCGGGAGCGCCTGGACCTGCTGCTGGACAAGGGCTCTTTCCGGGAGATCGACCCCTTCGTCACCACCCGGGTCACCGACTTCGGGCTGGCGGAGCGCCGCTATCTGGGGGACGGGGTGGTCACCGGGTGGGGGACCATCGACGGGCGCCTGGTCTACGTCTACGCCCAGGATTTCACCGTGCTGGGGGGGAGCCTGGGCGAGGGCCACGCCCGCAAGATCGTCAAGATCCTGGATATGGCCCTCAAGAACGGGACACCGGTCATCGGCCTCAACGACTCCGGCGGCGCCCGCATCCAGGAGGGGGTCCTCTCCCTCGGCGGCTACGCCGACATCTTCCTGCGCAACGTCATGCTCTCCGGCGTGGTCCCCCAGATCAGCGCCATCCTGGGCCCCTGCGCCGGCGGCGCCGTCTACTCCCCCGCCCTCACGGATTTCATTTTCATGGTGCGGGGGACCAGTTACATGTTCATCACCGGGCCCGACGTGGTGAAGGCGGTGACCCACGAGGAGGTCACCTTCGAGCAACTGGGCGGGGCTGATGTGCACACGACCATCAGCGGGGTGGCCCACTTCGCCGCCGACACCGAGGCCGATCTCTTCTTTATGATCCGCAAGCTGCTCTCGTATCTCCCTTCCAACAACATGGAGGATCCCCCCTACGTGCCCAACGGCGACGACCCCCTGCGCATGGAGGAGCGCCTCAACACCATCGTCCCCGACGACCCTGCCCGGCCCTATGACATCAAAGAGGTCATCCGCCTCATCGTGGACAACGGGGACTTCTTCGAGGTCCAGCCCGACTACGCTCCCAACATCGTCATCGGCTTCGCCCGCCTGGGGGGGCACAGCGTGGGCATCGTAGCCAACCAGCCGGCGGTGCTGGCCGGGGTCCTGGACATCAAGGCCAGCGAGAAGGCGGCGCGGTTCGTGCGCTTCTGCGACGCCTTCAACATCCCCATCATCACCTTTGAGGACGTGCCCGGCTTCATGCCGGGGGTGGCCCAGGAGCACGGGGGCATCATCAAGGCGGGGGCCAAGTTGCTCTACGCCTATGCCGAGGCCACCGTCCCCAAGATCACGGTGATCACCCGCAAGGCCTACGGCGGGGCCTATTGCGTGATGAACTCGCGGCACCTGCGGGCCGACCTGGTGCTGGCCTGGCCCACGGCGGAGCTGGCGGTCATGGGCCCCGAGGGGGCGGTGAACATCATCTTCCGGCGGGAGATCGCCGAGGCCCCCGACCCCGAGGCGCGGCGGGCGGCGCTGGTGGCCGAGTACCGGGCCAAGTTCGCCAACCCCTACGTGGCCGCCTCTTACGGCTTCGTCGACGACGTCATCGAGCCGAAGGAGACCCGCCCCCGCCTGATCAACGCCCTGGAGATGCTGGCCAACAAGCGGGATCAGAACCCGCCGAAGAAGCACGGCAACATCCCCCTGTGACGGGCCCGGGAGCGAAGCATGTTCCGCAAGATCCTGATCGCCAACCGCGGCGAGATCGCCGTGCGCGTCATCCGCGCCTGCCGGGAACTGGGGATCCGGACGGTGGTGGTGTTCTCCGAGGTGGACCGCAACGCCCTGCACGTGCGCTACGCCGACGAGGCTTACCCCATCGGCCCGGCGCCGGCCCGCGAAAGCTATCTGCGCATCGACAAGATCATCGACGTGGCCCGCCGGGCTGGGGCCGACGCCATCCACCCGGGCTACGGCTTCCTGGCCGAGCGCCCTGACTTCGCCGAGGCCTGCGAGGAGGCCGGGATCACCTTCATCGGGCCGCCGCCGCGGGCTATCGGGGCCATGGGCGACAAGGCCACCGCCCGCCGGATGGCCAAGGCCCTGGGCGTGCCCATCGTCCCAGGCACCGACGGTGGCCTCTCCAACGAGGACCTCATGCGGGCCGCCCAGATCATCGGCTTCCCCGTCCTCATCAAGGCCTCCGCGGGCGGCGGCGGCAAGGGCATGCGCATCGTCCGCTCCCCCGAGGAGATGCCCGACGCCCTGGCGGCGGCCCGGCGGGAGGCCATGGCCGCCTTCGGCGACGACGACGTCTACCTGGAAAAACTCGTCGAGGGCGCCCGCCACGTGGAGGTCCAGATCCTGGCCGACCAACACGGCAACGTCATCCACCTGGGGGAACGGGAGTGCTCCATCCAACGCCGCCACCAGAAACTGATCGAGGAGTCCCCCTCTCCCATCGTGGACGAGGAGATGCGGGCCCGCATGGGCGAGGTGGCCGTGCGCATCGCCCAGGCCATCGGCTACGTCAACGCCGGCACGGTGGAGTTCCTGGTGGACAAGGACCGCAACTTCTACTTTATCGAGATGAACACCCGCCTCCAGGTGGAGCACCCGGTGACCGAGATGGTGACGGGGGTGGACATCGTCAAGGAGCAGATCCGCATCGCCCGGGGCCGCAAGCTCCGCTACCGCCAGGAGGAGATCCGCCAGACCGGGTGGGCCATCGAGTGCCGCATCACCGCTGAGGACCCCTTCAACAACTTCATGCCCTCCACCGGCCGCATCGTCACCCTGGCCGAGCCCACCGGCCCCGGCGTGCGGGTGGACAGTGGGGTCTACGAGGGCTGTGAGATCACGCCCTACTACGACTCCCTCATCGCCAAGGTGATCACCTGGGGGGAGACCCGGGGCGAGGCCATCCTGCGCATGCGGCGGGCCCTGGAGGAGTTCCGGATCATCGGCATCCAGACGAGCATCCCTTTCCACCAGGCCATCCTGAACAGCACCCGCTTCCTGGCCGGCCACTTCGACACCAAGTTCGTCGAGGAGCGCTTCGCCATGGACGAGGAGACGCCGCCGGAATTGGAGGAGGTGGCGGCCATCATCGCCGCCCTGGTGGCCCACCGGCGGGGCCAGGCCGCCACCTACGTGGCCCGCCGGCCGGCGCGCCCCCTCAGCCAGTGGAAATGGTTCGGCCGCTACGAGCAACTCGGGAGGGGCGGATGAAATACGTGGCCACCCTCCATGACAAGACCTTCGTGATCGAGATCAACCGGGAGGACCGCGTCCTCTGCGACGGCGTCGAGCGGGCGGTGGACTTCCGCCTGATCGACCAGCAGCACGTCTACTCGCTGCTTTTGGACAACGCCTCCTACGAGGCCCTGGTGGAGGAGCGGGAGGGCGAATACTGGGTCTTCCTGCGGGGCCACCTCTTCGCTGTCCGCGTTGAGGACGAGCGAGAGCGTCGCCTCCGGGAGGCCTCCGGACGGGCCGCCGGGCCGGCCGGCGAGGTGGCCGTCAAGGCCCCCATGCCCGGCCTGATCGTGGCCGTCCCGGTCCGGGAGGGCCAGGCCGTCCGGAAGGGAGAGAAACTGGTCCTCCTGGAGTCCATGAAGATGCAGAACGAGATCCGCGCCCCCCGCGACGGCACGGTGAAGGCGATCCGGGTGCAGCCCGGCCAGAGCGTGGAACAGAACCAGGTGCTGGTGGTGCTGACCTGACCCGTGGGAGGGAGCCCATGGCGCTCCGGCTGGAAGCCCACGTTGAGGCGATCCGGGCGGCCAAGGCCCGCTGGATGGAGAGCATCCGGGGGGCCCCCCAGCGTCGCCCGCGGTTCGAAACCCCCTCGGGGATCCCCCTGGAGCCCCTCTACACCGCCGCCGACGTGGCGGTGGACGAACTGGAGGACCTGGGGTTCCCGGGGGAGTTCCCCTTCACCCGGGGGATCTACCGCACCATGTATCGGGGCCGGCTGTGGACCATGCGCCAATATGCCGGCTACGCCACCGCCGAGGAGTCCAACCGGCGATATCGCTACCTCCTGGCCCAAGGGCAGACCGGCCTCTCGGTGGCCTTCGATCTGCCGACCCAACTGGGCTACGACGCCGACCACCCGATGGCCCACGGGGAGGTGGGCCGGGTGGGGGTGAGCATCTCCTCCCTGGAGGACATGCGGCGGCTGCTGGAGGGCATCCCCCTGGACCAGGTGAGCCTCTCGATGACCATCAACGCCCCGGCGGCGGTGCTGCTGGCCATGGTGCTGGCCCTCGCCCGCGAGCAGGGGGTGGACTGGCGGCGGCTGCGAGGCACGGTGCAGAACGACATCCTGAAGGAATACGTGGCCCGGGGCCTGTACATCTTCCCCCCGGAGCCCTCCATGCGGCTGACGGTGGACGTGATTGCCTTCTGCCACCGCCACGTCCCCCACTGGAACCCCATCAGCATCAGCGGCTACCACATCCGCGAGGCGGGGGCCACGGCGGTGCAGGAGGTGGCCTTCACCTTCGCCCACGCCCTGGAGTATGTGCGGGCCGCCGCCCGGGCCGGCCTCTCCATCGACGACATCGGGCCCCAGTTGTCGTTCTTCTTCAACGCCCACAACCACTTCCTGGAGGAGGTGGCCAAGTTCCGGGCCGCCCGCCGGCTGTGGGCCCGCCTGGCACGGGACCGCTTGGGGGCCACCCGGCCGGAGGCCATGATGCTGCGCTTCCACGTCCAGACGGGAGGCAGCACCCTCACCGCCCAGCAGCCCGAGAACAACATCGTCCGGGTGACCATCCAGGCCCTGGCGGCGATCCTGGGCGGCTGCCAGTCCTTGCACACCAACGCCATGGACGAGGCCCTGTGGCTGCCCACGGAGAAGTCCGCCCGGGTGGCCCTGCGCACCCAGCAGATCCTGGCCTACGAGTCGGGGGTGGCCGACACCATCGATCCCCTGGCCGGCAGTTACGTCATCGAGTATCTCACCTCCGAGATCGAGCGCCGGGCCCTGGAGGAGATCGACCGGGTCGAGGCCATGGGCGGGGCGTTGCGAGCCATCGAGGCCGGCTACATCCAGCGGGCCATCGCCGAGGCCGCCTACCGGGCCCAGCAGGCGATCGAATCGGGGGAGCAGATCATCGTGGGGGTGAACGCCTTCCCGGTGGAGGAGGAGGAGCGGGGACTGGAGCGGCTGAAGGTGGACCCAGCGGTGGAGGAGGCGCAGCGGGCCCGGCTGGCCGCCCTGCGGGCCCGGCGGGACGCCGAGCGGGCCTCGGCGCTGCTGGCCCGCATCGAGGCGGCGGCCCGCCGGCCGGAGGAGCCCCTGATGCCCCTCTTCATCGAGGCGGTAGCCGCTGACGTCACCCTGGGGGAGATCTGTGGGGTCCTGCGGGACGTCTGGGGCGAATACCGCCCCCCCGATGTCCTGTGAGCGGCGGGCGATGGCTCCCGCAAGGGTTGTCAGGCGCGTGGGGAGCGGTGATGCCCGAAGGCTAGGCCCATGGGTATCATCATGCGCCCATCGATCGGCGGACGTATTCGGCCGGCGCCCGACCCCGTGGTAAAATGCCCTTGATCCCCCAGAACGGGAGCGACCGCGGATTCCCCATGCGCCTGCTTTATGATCTCACGCTGGACGAGCTGGCTGCCGTCTTGGCCGAGTGGGGCGAGCCGCCCTATCGGGCCCGCCAGATCTGGGGATGGGTCTACCGGCGGGGAGCTACCACCTTCGCGGCGATGACCGACCTCCCCAAGGCCTTGCGGGACCGCCTGGCCGAGATGTTCTCTCTTTCCCCCCTTCAGCCTGTCGCCGAGCGGGTCTCCCGGGACGGGTGGACTCGCAAGTGGTTGTTCGCCCTGCCCGACGGGGCGGCGGTGGAGACGGTTCTGATGGAGTTCACCGACCGGCGCACCGCCTGCGTCTCCACCCAGGCCGGCTGCGCCATGGGCTGCCCCTTCTGCGCCACCGGCCAGATGGGCCTGCTGCGCAACCTCACCGCCGGGGAGATCGTCGCCCAGGTCCTGCACGTGGCCCGCTGGCTGGAGGCCCACGGCGAGCGCCTCACCCACATTGTCTTCATGGGGATGGGCGAGCCCTTCGCCAACTACGCCCAAGTGGCCAAGGCCCTGCGCCTGCTCATCCACCCCGAGGGGTTCGGCATCGGGCAGCGGCGGATCACCGTCTCCACCGTGGGCATTGTCCCGGGCATCCGGCGCTTCGCCCAGGAGGGCTGGCAGATCAACCTGGCGGTCTCCCTCCACGCCGCCACCGACGCGCTGCGGGACCGCCTGGTCCCCATCAACCGCGTGTATCCGCTGGACGCGCTGATGGAGGCCGTCCGGGAGTACGTCGCCCGGACCCGACGGCGGGTCACTTTCGAGTGGGCGATGATCCGCGGGGTCAACGACACGCCCGAGCAGGCCCGGGCCCTCGTCGAGCACCTGCGGGGCCTGCGGGCCCACGTCAACCTGATCCCCCTCAACCCCACCCTGGGGTTCGCGGGCGAGCCCTCCCCCCCGGAGCGGGTCGAGGCCTTCCGGCGCATTGTGGAGGCCGCCGGGATCCCGTGCACGGTGCGGGTGCGTCGTGGGATCGACGTGGCTGCCGGCTGCGGCCAGTTGCGCGTCGAGGCCCAGGGCCGGCGCCCGCTGATCCAGCCGGCAGGCCCTCCCCTCCCCGCCCTCCGGAGGGAAGGCCGGTGAGCCGGGTGAAGATCGCCCCCTCTATCCTTTCGGCGGACCTGGCCCACCTGGCCCGGGAGGTAGCGGCCGTGGCCCAGGCAGGGGCCGACTGGATCCACGTGGACGTCATGGACGGCCATTTCGTCCCCAACCTCACCTTCGGCGTGCCCGTGGTGGCCGCCCTGCGGCGGTCCACCCACCTCCCCCTGGATGTCCATTTGATGATCGAGGCCCCCGACCGCTACCTGGAGGCCTTCGCCCGGGCCGGTGCCGATGGCCTCACCGTCCACGTGGAGGCCTGCCCCCACCTGCACCGGACGGTCCAGCAGATCCGGGGCTTGGGCCTGCGGGCCGGGGTGGCCCTCAACCCGGCCACGCCCCTGGCCGCCGTCGAGGAGATCCTTCCCGACATCGATCTGCTGCTGGTGATGACGGTGAACCCCGGCTTCGGCGGGCAGCCCTTCATCCCCCGCATGCGGGAGAAGGTGCGGCGGGCGCGGCGGATGATCGAGGCCCTAGGCCGCCCGGTGGAACTGGAGGTGGACGGCGGGGTGGGCCCGGAGAACGCTGCCGATCTGGTCGCCGACGGGGCCACGGTCCTGGTGGTCGGCGCCGCCCTCTTCGAGGCCCCCGAGGGGCCCGCCGAGGCCCTCCGCCGCCTCCGCGCTGCCATCGCCGCGCCGTAGCGGGGCCGCCCGCGGATCTTTCCCCAGGAGAGGACCGGCCGTGCTGTTCGGGGCGATGGAAGCAGGAGGCACCAAGTTCCTGTGCGCGGTGGGCACCGGCCCGGACGACCTGCACGAGATGGTACGGATCCTCACGACGACGCCGGTGGAGACCCTGGGCCGCGCCCTGGCCTTCTTCGAGCGGTTCCGAGGGCGTCTGCGGGCCCTCGGCATCGGATCCTTCGGCCCCCTCGACCTGGATCCAGCCTCCCCGGCCTTCGGGACCGTGACTACCACGCCGAAGCCGGGCTGGTCCGGCGTCCCCCTATTGCGGATCTTCCAGGAGGCCCTGGGGATCCCGGTGGCCCTGGACACCGATGTCAACGCCGCCGCCCTGGGAGAGGGGCGCTGGGGGGCAGCCCAGGGGCTGCACACTTTCATCTACGTCACCGTGGGCACCGGCATCGGGGGCGGAGCGGTGATCCACGGCCGCCGGCTCCGGGGCCTCCTCCATCCCGAGATGGGCCATCTGCGCATCCCTCGGGATCGGGAGCGAGACCCTTTCCCCGGCCTCTGCCCATATCATGGGGACTGCTGGGAGGGGCTGGCCTCGGGGCCGGCCATGGCCGCCCGGTGGAGCCAGCCGCCTGAGACTTGGCCGCCGGATCACCCGGGGTGGGCGCTAGAGGCCGAATACGTGGCCCTCGGCCTGGTCAACCTCATCCTCACCTTGGTGCCCCAGCGGGTGATCCTGGGCGGCGGGGTCTTCCGGTTCCCGCCGCTTTACGGGATGGTCCGCCGCCGGGTGCAGGAGCGGTTGGGAGAATACTTGTGGGCGCCTGCCCTGGCCGGGGACCTAGAGGGATACATCGTGCCGCCGGCCCTGGGGGAACGGTCCGGCCTGCTGGGGGCCCTGGCCTTGGCGATGGGGGTTGCAGAGGACACGTGAGGACAGGTGCGGCCATGCTCAACGGATGGATCGACCTGCGCAGCGACACGGTGACCCACCCGACGCCGGCCATGCGAGAGGCCATGGCCCGGGCGGAGGTGGGAGATGATGTCTTCGAGGAGGACCCCACGGTGCGGCGGCTGGAGGAGGCGGCCGCGGCGCGCATGGGGAAGGCAGCCGCCCTCTTCGTGGCCAGCGGGACGATGGCCAACCTGGTCTCCCTGCTCACCCACTGCGGCCGCGGCGACGAGGTCATCGTGGGGGACCAGTCCCACACCTTCCTCTCCGAGGTTGGGGGCATGGCCGCCCTGGGAGGCATCCACCCCCGGCCGGTCCCCAACCAGCCGGACGGCACCCTCCGCCTGGAGGACATCGCGGCGGCCATCCGGTCCGAGGACATCCACCACCCGCGCACCCGCCTGATCGCCCTGGAGAACACCCACAACCGGTGCATGGGGGCAGCCCTCCCCCCGGCGTATCTCGCCCAAGTCCAGGCCCTGGCCGACCGCCACGGCCTGGCCGTGCACATCGACGGCGCCCGTATCTTCAACGCCGCCGTCGCCCTGGGGGTCCCAGCGGCCGAGCTGGCCCGCTTCGCCGACACGGTCACCTTCTGTCTGAGCAAGGGGCTGTGTGCCCCGGTGGGCTCCCTGATCTGCGGCCCCGCCGACTTCATCCGAGAGGCCCGGCGGGTCCGCAAGATGGTGGGCGGCGGGATGCGCCAGGCGGGGGTGCTGGCGGCGGCGGGGTTGGTGGCCCTGGAGACCATGGTGGACCGCCTGGCGGAGGACCACCGGCGGGCGCGGCGCCTGGCGGAGGGGCTGGCGGAGATCCCCGGCGTGCGCATCGAGGTCCACCGCGTGCAGACCAACATCGTGATCTTCGAGCTGGACCCGCGGATCCCTCTGGACGAGGCCGCCTTTCTCGAGGCCTTGGCCGTCCGCCGGGTGCGGATGCTGCGCTGGGGCCCCCGCCGCTTCCGCGCCGTCACCCACTACTGGATCGACGACGCGGACATCGACCACGCCCTGCGGGCCGTTGCCGCCGTGGTCGGGGAGGCTCTGGGGCGGAGGTAGGGCCATGACGCTGACGCGGATCTGGCCGCCGGAGGCGGGAGCCTCGTCCGGGGAAGCGCTGCGGGCCTGGCGCGAACGCCCCGAGGGCTTCCTCTGGCTGGACCTCTGCGGGCCGGGGGAGGCGGAGAAAGCGCTGCTCCGGGAGGCCTTCGGCTTCCACCCCCTGGCGCTGGAGGACGCCTTCCGGGCGCGGGAGCGGCCCAAGCTGGACGCTTATGCCGACCACTACTTCTTGGTGTTCTATGCGGTCGCCCTCGATGCGAAGGTGGGCCTGCAACTGCGGCCGTTGCACCTGTTCGTCAGCCCCCGGGCGGTGGTCACCGTGCGTCCCGAGGCCATCCCGGAGGTGGAGGCGGCCCTCGCCCGCTGGCAGGCCCAGGCCGCCGACGGGCCGCCCCGCCCCGGCGAGGTGGTCTACGCCCTCCTGGACGCCGTCGTCGACGGCTACTTCCCTGTCCTGGACCGGATCGCCGAGGC
The DNA here is from genome assembly GCF_040289485.1 of Thermoflexus sp. GTDB lineage: Bacteria > Chloroflexota > Anaerolineae > Thermoflexales > Thermoflexaceae > Thermoflexus. The sequence goes on along the minus strand of NZ_PSLG01000007.1, from coordinate 46,105 downwards.
GGCGGAGGAACTGGAGGAACGGCTTTTCCGAGGGGGCGACGGCCGGCTGGTGGAGGACCTCTTCCGGCTGCGCAAGGTGCTGCTGGAGCTGCGGCGGGTGGTGGCCCCGGAGCGGGAGGTCATCAACCTGCTGTTGCGGCGGGAGCTCCCCATCTTTAGGCCGGAGGACATGGCATATTTCCAGGACCTCTACGACCGCCTGGTGCGGCTGACCGAGAGCATCGACCTCTACCGGGACATGCTCTCGGGAGCCCTGGAGAGCTACCTTTCCCTGCAGTCCAACCGGCTGAACGAGATCGTCAAGGTCCTCACCATCGCCTCCATCGTCCTGATGGCCGACGCCCTGGTGGCGGGGATCTACGGAATGAACTTCCGGTATATGCCGGAACTGGAACAGCCGTGGGGGTATCCCTTCGCCCTCGGCCTGATGGGCCTGATCAGCGGGGGGCTGATCCTCTTCTTCCGCCGCCGCGGCTGGCTGTAGGGCGACCCACCCGGGCACCCCTGACCTCCTCTCTGTAGAATAAAGGGGACCTCTGCCTCCTGAGGGCCTGGGATGGGACGGACGATCCGTGTGCGACCGCGGCCGGGGGAGGGCGAACTGGAGCCCTCCGAGTGGTTGTGGCTGTTGGGCGTTCTGGCCGTCGCCCTCCTGCTGTGCGGGGCCGGCCTCTGGCAACTGCAGCGCGCCGTCGCCGGGGCCCTGAGGGCTCCCCCCACGCCCACCCCGCGCCCGACCTGGACGCCGATGCCACGCCCCACAGCGACCCCGGCGCCCACCCCCACACCCACCCTACCCGCCTCCATCCATGTGGGGATCTTCGTGAAGGTCACTGGGGCGGGGGAGCAGGGATTGAGTTTCCGCCGCGGGCCGGGCCGGCAGGCGGAGCGGATCCGCTTCCTCCCCGAGGGGGCGGTGCTGCGGGTGGTCGGCGGTCCGGAGGAGGCCGACGGGCTGGCCTGGTGGCAACTGGAGGATCCCCAGACCGGGGAGCGGGGCTGGGCCGCCGGCACCTATTTGACACCGTCCTACGGCCCGTGAGCCTCGCGCGAAACAGGAGGAAGCCCTATGCCGCACCGGCGAAGCCTGCGGTCCCCCAGTGCGTGGGGGATTGCCCTGCCGGCCCGCGTCCCGGTGGCCCCGTGGCGTGCCACCGCGCGGACCGTCGCGGCGCTGGCCGGGCCGGCGGTGGTGGAGCAGCTGCTGAACATCGGGGTGGACTGGACGGACGCCTATCTGGCCGGGCACCTGGGCACCGCGGCCCTGGCCGCCGTGGGGCTCGGCGGCCAGTTGCTCAACCTGGTGGCGGCCTTCTTCGGCGCCCTGGGCGTCGGGGCCACTGCCCTGGTGGCTCGCGCGGTGGGGGCCCGGGATCCGGAGGCGGCGGGGCGGATCACCTACCAGGCCCTGGAGGGCGCCCTGCTCCTGGGGGTGGGGGGGATGGCCTTTGCCCTCCTCAGCGGGCCGTGGCTCTTCGCCGCCCTGGGGGCGGAGCCGGCGGTCCGGGCCGTGGCCATGGCCTATCTGCAAAGTGTCGCCCTCTCCTTCCCCGCCATGGCCTTCCTGTTCGTGGGCAATGCAGCGCTGCGGGGGGCGGGCGACACCCTGACCCCAATGCGGATCTGGGCCGTCGTGGTGGTGACCAACGCCCTCCTGGCGTGGGCCCTGAGCGGGCCCTTGAGCCCCTTCCGCCTGGGGGTCGTGGGGCTGGGGGCGGCGGCCGCCGGCGCCCGGACCCTCGGGGCGGCGCTGGTGTTCTTCCGGCTGTGGCGGGGATCCGGACGCCTCGCCCTGCCCCGCCAGCAGCCGTGGGTGGACCGGGACCTGCTGGCGCGGATCCTGCGGGTGGGCATGCCGGCCGGCGCCGAGCAGTTGCTCTTGCAACTGGCCCTCCTCAACATGACCGGCGTGATCACCGGCCTGGGCACCGCGGCCTACGCCGCCCATCAGATCGGGCTGCGGGTGATGTCCCTCTCCTTCCTGCCGGGGTGGGGATTCGCGGTGGCCGCCTCCACCCTGACCGGTCAGGCCCTGGGGGCGCGCCAGCCGGAGGCCGGGCGGCGCGCCACCCTCGTCGCCGCGGCGATGGCGCTGGCCCTGATGGGGACCATGGGGGTGGCCCTGGCCCTGGGCGGGCCCTGGCTGGTGGACCTGTTCACGGAGGACCCAGCGGTTATCGCCCAGGGAGCCGCCGCCCTGCGTATCGCCGCCCTGATCCAGCCGGCGATGGCCCTCAGTTTTGTGTTCTCCGGGGCGTTGCGGGGGGCCGGGGACACGCGCTACACCTTGCTGGTCACCGCCGTCTCGATCTGGATCGTGCGGCTTCCTGTGGCCGCCCTTTTCGCCCACAGCCTGGGCTGGGGCCTGCCGGGGGCCTGGTTGGGGATGCTGGCCGACTTCGCGGTCCGGGCCTTCCTCTTCGGCCGGCGCTTCCGGAGCGGTGCCTGGCAGCGGATCCGCCTTTGACTTTCCCCGAAAACAGTGAAGATGAGGGGACGATGCGGCGGGAATGGACTTTCCGGGCCATCGGCCAGGTGCGCAGCCGCTTCACCGAGGGGACGGCGGCGGACGTCATGCGTGAGGAGGAGAGCGAACTGGTGATCGACCCCGAGCTCGTCGAGGGGCTGGAGGGGCTGCGGCCGGGGGACGTCCTGATGGTGCTCTATGTCCTGGACCGGGTGACGGAGCCCCGGCTGAAGGTGCACCCCCGTGGGGACCCCACCCAGCCGATGAAGGGGGTTTTCGCCACCCGCTCCCAATACCGCCCCAACCCCATCGGCCTGACCGGCGTCCGCGTCCTGGCCATCGAAGGGAACATCGTCCGAGTGCGGGGCCTGGACGCCCTGGACGGCTCCCCCATCCTGGATCTCAAGATCGCCTCGGACTTGGACCGTCCGCCGGACATGGCGCCCCCGCAGGCCGGGGGGCGGGACGGCTAACGGCGGGCAGCGGGCCGGGCCGCCCAGATCTCGTCGAAGATCTGCGCGCCGGTCCGACCGGTGCGGGCGCTCCGGGCCAGGGCCAGGGCCCGCCGGAACCCAGTGGCGAGATCCACCCCGGCTGCCTCCTGCGTGCACTCGATGGCCCGGGCGGCTTGCCGGATCACCAAGCGAGGCTCCAGGCGGTCCAGATCCTCGAAGAACCAGCCGCAGCTGGCGAACATCCGCTGCCGGTGCACCTGGGCCTGTAGGGCCAGCAGCAGCCGCCGCTCCACCTCCCCGGAGAGGGGGCGATCGGCGAACTCCCGCAGCAGCGAGGGGGCATCGGCCGTCCCCAGCACGACGTGGATGTATTCGTCCCGCAGCCGCCACGGGTCCTGGACCCGACCGTGGGCGAGGTCCAGGTAAGCGGCGTCGATCTCCTCGGCCAGCAGGTCCATGGCCGCTCGCAGGATGGCCTTCCAGCGCGCGTCCCCGGGCGTGCAGGCGCATCCCGTGCTCCAGCGGGCCAGCCCGTGGGGGCAGCTCCACGCCGTGTTCTGGAGGATCTCCACCTCCTCCATCGGGGGATGCTCGCGGAGGTAGTCGGCCAGGGTGGTGACCCGGTAGGCTGCGTCCGGGGGGCGCACCAGGCGTTCGAGGAAGGCCACCCCCTCCCGGTGGTGGTGGCCGAAGGTCTCCCCGTCCATCGCCAGCAGGGTCAGGTGGCGACGCCCCCGCAGGGCCGCCGCCGCCCACCGATCCGCCGGCCTCAAGTCCGGCAGGGAGAAGGCCACCTGGTTGGAGAGGTCCCGGTCGCGGACGAAGACGGTGAAGTAGGCGTTGGCCTCCAGGCGGACCCGGTAGGGCCCGGCCCCGCGGGAGAGGTCTCCGCGCACCTGCTCAGAGGAGAGGATGGTGAAGGTCAGCCCCGCCTCCGCCAGCACCTCCAGCGTGGCCAGGTCCACGGCCATCTCCGGCAGCCAGATCCCGCGGGGGTGGCGGCCGAAGCAGTGCTGGAAGGACTGGATCCCCCAGTAGACCTGGGTGATCCGATCCCGACGGCGGGCCAGGGGCAGGATGGTGTGATGGGCCGATTGGGCCAGCGCGGGCCCCACCCCCCGGGTCGCACCGATGCGGTCTGCGGCCACGATCCGCCGATACGTCTCGGGATCATGGCGGGCCAGCCAGGCGATGAGGGTCGGGCCGACGTTGAAACTGATCGCCTCGAACAGGGAACGCTCGGCGAGGGGCCGGTAGCACTCTGCTGTGATCTTCTCGTTGAAGTTGGCGTAGGGCTCCGCGCCGGGCTCCGGCGGGATCTCTCCGGTCCAGGGGTCCTCCCGGGGGGGCTGGTAGAAGTGGCCGTGGACGGCCAGCCAGGGCCGGGTGTCCTCCACGGACGGCCCTCCGGGCTCAGAACTCGGTGACGCCGGTGAAGGTGAAGGCCTCCAGCAGCAACGCGGGGGCCACCACGCACCCGAAGCCCTCGGAGAGGCGCCAGCGCTCCCTTCCCACCGCCCGCACCCCGGCCAGGGCCGGAACGTAGCCTTGGGTGAAGCGGAGATTGCGCACCGGGTAGGCGATCTCCCCACCCTCGATCCAGAAGACCCCGTCCCGCGTCATCCCGGTCAACACGCAATCCCGGGGGTGGACCAGCCGGGTATACCAGAACCGCGTGATGTAGAGCCCCCGGTCCACCTGCTGGATCATCTCCTCCAGGGTGGCCTCGCCCGGCGCCATGAAGAGGTGCAGGGGAAGGGGGCCCAGGCTGGCGGTTTGGGGGCGGGCCCGGGGCAGGGCGTGCCCGGTCGAGGGGCGGCCCTCCCGAGCGGCGGTGATGGTGTCGTAGACCGGCCCCTGGGGGACGCCCCGCTCGACGATCACCACCCGCTGCCGGGGGACGCCCTCGAAATCGAAGGGCAGGGGCAGCCCCCGAGGATCCCGCCCGTCGTCCCAGATGGTGACCAGGGGAGACATCACCGGCCGGCCGATGCGGTCGTTCATCCAGGAGCGACCCTCCTGGACGGCCAGGGCCCCGGCGCCGGCATATCCGAGCCAGGAGAGGATGTCCTCGACGGCGTAGGGCTCCAGGACCACCGGATACACCCCGGGCGGGATGGGCCGCGGGTTCCGGATCCGGAGGGCCTTGTCGATGGCGGAGCGGCCCAGAGCCTCCACGTCCAGATCCTCCAGACGCCAGGCGGCCCGATGGGCATAGCCCGAGCCCTCTTCCCCCATCACGACAGTTGTGAAATGGGCTTCGGTGCCGGCGTGGTAAGCGAAGACGCCCTTAGAGTTGGCCACGGCCACCTCGTAGAGGCCGGTGGAGAGGGCCCCGGCGGCGTTGAGCCCATGGCCCTCGGCCAGCCGACAGACCGCTCCCACCGCCCGCGCCCGCCACTCCGGGGTGGCCCCGGCGGCCGCCTCGTCAAAGGCCGCGGCCGGGGGGATCGGCTGCGGCTCCGGCAGCCCGGGGAACTCCGCGTTCTCTGGCTGCAGCCGGGCCAGGGCCACGGCCTCCTCGACGGCCCGCCGCAGGTCCTCGGCCGACAGCCGGTTGGTGATCGCTGAGCCGATCCGACGGCCCACCACTACACGGACAGCGACCTCGGTGTTGACCTCGGCCACGTTCTGGTGGATGGTGTTGTTGGCAAAGCGGGTGAGGGCGCTGTCCCGGGCCTCCAGCACCAGTTCCGTTTCATCGGCGGGGGAGGCTCGCAGGGCCTGCTCCAGGATCTCGCGGATCTGTTTCTCGCCCAGCATCGGCTCGCTCCTGGGAAGGGATCTCCCGCCGGCGGCGGTCACCTCGTGCTGAACACCCGGACGTTCCGGAAGCGGGCCGGGGCCGCTCCGTGGCCGGTGTGGGCCAGTTGCGGCGGCTGCCCCTTGCCGCAGTTCGGTGTCCCCCAGATCACCCAGTGGTCGGCGTTGCAGACCGCGTCGCAGGACCGCCAGAACTCGGGAGTGATCCCGGTGTAGATGGGGTTCTTGAGCATCCGGGTCAGCTTCCCACCCTTGATCTCCCAGGCGATCTCACATCCGAACTGGAAGTTGAGGCGTTTGTCGTCGATGCTCCAGGAGCGGTTGGTGTCCATGAAGATCCCCTCGTCGGTGTCGGCGATCAGGTCCTCCAGGCGCCACGTCCCCGGCAGCAGGTTGACGTTGGTCATGCGGATCAGGGGGATGCGGTTCCAGCCGGAGGCCCGCATGGTCCCGTTGGAGAGACCGGTCACGTAAGGGGAGGGGCCCAAAAGCCGCAGCAACTGCCGCGCCGTCTCCCGCGAGGTCATATAGCCGACGAAGCGGCCTTCTTTCACGATGTCCACCCGCTGCGCCGGCACCCCCTCGTCGTCCCAGCCGAAGGTCCCCAGGCCGCCGGGGAGGGTGGCGTCGGCGGTGATGTTCACCACCTCCGAACCATAGCGGAAAGCCCCCAGTTTCTCCGGGGTGAGGAAAGAGGTCCCCGCGTAGGCGGCCTCCGTCCCGAAGACGCGGTCCAGTTCGATGGGGTGACCGCACGACTCGTGGATCTGGAGGGCCACCTGGGAGCCCCCCAGGATCACCGTGGTGACGGCCTCCGGGCACGGGTCAGCGGACAGCAGGGCCACCGCCTCCTCGGCGATGCGGGGGGCGTTCCCGGGCAGGTCGCACTCCTCGATGAACTCCCACCCCCGCGTCATCTGGTGGCGGCCCACCGAGTTCGGATACGAGCGGCGCTGGACCTCGTCGGGGCCGACGGCCAAGGCCTCGATGCCGCAGCCGGACTCGACGATCTCCTGCTCGATCCACGAGCCCTCGGTGCTGGCGAAGGTCTTGCGCTCGCGGATGAAGACCATCTCCGCCTCCGTGGCCGCGATCCCCCGCACCGCCCGCATGGCGGCGTCGGCGGCCATGAGGACCTCCAGTTTCTTCTCCAGGGGAACGGCGAAGGGATCTACCTGGATGGGGGTGCGGTAGGTTCCCCGTTGGACCACGGGGGGGCCGATGTCCACGTCGGCCTTCTTGAAGAGGGCGCTGGCACGGGCGATGGCCACCGCCTGGGCGGCCACCCGCTCGGCCTCCGCGACGGTCAGCCGGGCGCTGGAGGCGAAACCCCAGGCCCCGTCGGCGATGACCCGCACCCCGAAGCCCATGTCCTCGATCTGGCTGATGCCCTGCACGACACCGTTGCGCACCAGGAGGGCCTGCTCGACCCGGTGGACCACCCGGACGTCGGCGTAGGTGGCCCCCCGCAGTTGGGCGACGTTCAGCGCGCGCTCGATCACCTCGTTCACGACCGACCTCCCCAGGGATCTGGCGGGCGGACCGGCGGAATTATAGCACTGGTGGCGGGAAGGCGGCCGGCCCAGGCCGCCAGGCCCAGGGCAGGGGGTAGCAGGAGGCATGCCACCTGCAGCGGACGCCGGGGGTCCGCCGCGAAGAGGGCACCGGCCAGGGGCGCGGCCAGGGCCATGGCGAGGCTACGGGCGGTGTGGGCCAGGGCTGCGGCCGTGGCCTGGGCCCCGGTGGGGGTCATGCGGAGGACGCGGGCGGCGGCCAGGGCGTAAGCGGCGTAAGCCCCCCCGGCCAGCAGCATGGCCGGGCCTGTGGTCTCCCAGCGCCGGGCGTCCGTGGCCAGCAGCCCCAGCCCGAGCCCCGCCAGCCCCCATGCGGCCACCATCCCGATGGGGTAGACCCGACCCTCATCCCAGCGGCCCAGGAGAGGCCCGAGCAGCATGCCCCCCAAGGCCTGGAGGGCGGCGAAGAGGCCGAGGTGGGCCCGGGACCATCCGCCGGGCCCTTCCAGGAAGTTGGGCAGGAGGACGAAGCCGGTCTGGCCGACGGTGAACACCAGCAGCAGGGCGAGCCCGAAGCGCCACGGGATCCCCTGCCCCAAGGAGAGGGAACGGGCCGTCGGGCGGGGCGGCCGCGGATCCGCGGGGAGCAAGAGGGCGGCTACAGTGGAAAGGATGAAAAAGGCCGCGCTGATCCGCAGCACCGTCCGCATCCCGAGGCGCTGCGCCAGCCAGCCGCCCAGGATCGGCGGGAAAATCCCACCCAGGGCATAGGCGGCGTTGAGGAGAGGAAGGACGCGCTCCAGGGGGATGGGGCCGGCCATGCGGGCCACGTAGGCGTGGATGATGGGCAGGCAGTAGCCGGAGAGCAGATACAACGTGAGGCCGGGGACCAGGGCGGGCCAATCGCGAGCGGCGGCCATCGCGACGGCGCCCAGCGTCCCCGCGAACCAGCCGCCCAGCATCAGTGGCTTGTGGGGCATTCGATCGGCCAGCCAGCCCATCGGGAGATAGGTCACGGTCAGGGCGATCTCGGCGGCCCCGATGGCCAGACCGATCTGGACGGGGGCAGCCCCCAGTTCCTGGATGTAGACCGGCAGGAAGTAGAAAAAGAGGCCCTCCCCAAGGGCCCAAAGGATCTCGGAGAGCAGCAGCAGGCGGACCATTCGTCGGGCGGGATGGGGTGGCGCCATCGAGCGATCTCCGGAATTCGGCTGGGGGGTGCGGCTTGACAAACCGCCCCCGGCCATGTTACATATAAAATGCGGCGCCGAGATAGCTCAGTGGGTAGAGCACCCGGCTGAAAACCGGGGGGTCGGCGGTTCGACTCCGCCTCTCGGCATGTGGGACGCGGGCGTAGCTCAGGCGGTAGAGCGCCTCCCTGCCATGGAGGAGGCCGCGGGTTCGAGTCCCGTCGCCCGCTTCTCATGGCGGCGTAGCCGAGTGGCCCAGGCAGGGGTCTGCAAAACCCCGGACGTGGGTTCGATTCCCACCGCCGCCTCCTAAATGGGGACCCCGAGCCACCCGGGCGGCCCTGACGGCCGCCCGGGTTTGTTTGTGAGGCGCAACCCATTTTCTTGTTCAATCGGCTTCCCCCCGAGCCCGAACCCAGGAGGATGCCGTGGCGGAGACCGCCTATATCCCGGAGCGGGATGATGCGAGGGCCTTCATCGAGGACCTTGCCCGGGCGCTGGAGCAGCGGGGTTGGGAGATCGTCCGGCGGCAGGACGAGGACGACGTGGTGTTGATCGCCAGCCGCCTCTCTTGTGCACATCCGATCCACCTACACGATGTCCACTACCTGCCTAGGATCAATCGGGTGATGATCATTGTGGTCCTCGGCGGGAAGGGATCCCAGAACCTCGCCCCAGAGAGCCTCCAGGCCCTCAACCGCCTCAACCACGAATACAACCTGGCCCAACTGGCCGTGGACCCCGACGGGGACCTGTGGGTGAAGACGGTCTATCCCTTCGGCGACGCCCTGGATGTGGATCACTTCTCCCGCTATCTGGAGTGGTTGGACGTCGCCGTGACCTTCTTCGCCCGCGAGCACCTGCAGCGTTTCGTGGACTAGGCGCCTTCCCCCGGTCCCCGAGGTGGGATCCTCCGCGGGCGCCACCGGGAGGCGCACAGCCTCCCCGCCCGTCCGGAGCCGCAGCCGCCGGCCGTCCTCCCAGCGATACACCCCCACCCATACGGCCAGGTCGGCCGCCGGGATCTCCTCCGGCAGCACCAGGACACGGGACTCCCGCAGGCGATCGCCGGGCCGCCAGAGATGGGTGTTGTACCACCCGCCGGCCGGGCCACCGTCGTGCTGGGCGATGGGCGGGGCGGCCGGGGGCCAGCGCTCCCCCTCCGGGCGGCGATATACATGGACGAACACGCTGTAATCCCGCGACGGCGGGGCCGCCGCCTCCCAGTCCAGGGTGACCGTGATCCGGCGCCCCGCGACGCGCGCGATCCCCCCCCGCAGAAGGATGCCGTCCTCGAAGGCTGCCTCCAGGTTGGTGCGAAGATCCCCAGGGGGATCTGCCACCATCAGGAAATAGCGTGGACGCCCCTCGCCGGGCCAGGGCGGCGGGACCTCTAGGGAGAGCACAGCATCGCGGGGGAGCCAGCGGCGCCATCGCTCCGGGGCCTCATGCTGCCAGCCGACGACCAGAGCCGGCGGCGGCGGAGGGGCCGGCGGCTCCTCCTCCACCCGGTGGACCTGGACGCGAGTCCGGTCGGACAGGAGGAACACCATCTCCGCCCGCCCTGCCCATAAGCGCTCCGAGAGGATCACCGTGCCGGAGGGATGGGTCTCCAGAAAGCGCCGGACCTCCCGGGCCACCTCCCAGGAATCGAGGGAGAAGGCCCCCCACACCTCCGCCCGGCCCCACCACGCTGGGTCGAAGTAAGCCACGCTGTGCCAGGGGAAACTGAGGCCCAACCCGGCGGCCAGAAGAAGGGACACCCCCCAGGGCCGCCGGAGCCGCCGGGCGAAGCCCTCCGCCGCCGTCCAGAGGCCGAGGGCCGCCCAGAAGACGGCCACCGGCAACGCCCCGCTGGCCCGCAGATAATGGGGCGCCTCCGTGGAGAGGAACGTGGGAAGAAGCATAGCGCCGAGCCAAAAGACGGTGAAGGGGGCCTCGCGGGCCGCCCGCCAGCCCCCCACCCCAAAGGCCAGGGCCAGCAGGGGATCGAAGACCGGCCGGCGGCCGGTGTTGTGACGCGGCTGCTCGTCGCCCCGCACGAAGAACATCCCCAAGACCTTCACGGCCTGCTCCCCAGCCACGGCCAGGAAGGGACGTTGGCCGGTGAAGGCCGCCGTCTGTGCCCCGCGCAGGGCGAAATGGTCCGGGTGGCGTGCGAAGAAAAGCCCCAGGGGGAGGAGCGTGAGGAAGGCGCACCCCAGAAAAGCGGCCACGGCCGGCCGGGGGAACTGCCCCGGTTGCCGCCGCCATCTCACCGCCCCGGCCACCGCCAGGGGGATCACCGTCATGCGGGCAGCGAGATAGGTGTAGAAACCGCCTCCCCACACCAGGCCGGCGATCCCCCAATCCCGCGGACGCCCGCTGCGGACCGCCCGGGCGAGGGCGTGGAGGAGCAGGGCGGTGGCCAGGGGGAACAGGCCCGCCCGGAACCCCACCCGGCTGAGGTGGAGCGGCCAGAGCAGGAAGGCCATCAGGGCCCCTGCCAGCGCCCCAACGGCCCATCGCCGGCTGAGGGTCCAGGCCATCCGCATGGTGGCGGCCACCGCCAGGAGGCCGACCATGCTGGCCGTGAGGCGCAGGGCGTATGGGGTGGGGCCCAGCACGGCGATGGCGCCGGCCACCAGGTAGATGAACAAGGGCTCGCGGCCGTTGTTCTCGGGAAAGAACACGGCCAGGCGCCCGCCCAGCACCCCCAGGGCGTCGAGGCCGTAATAGGCCTCATCATACCACAGTCCATAGGGGAGATGAGGCAGGTCCGTCCAGCGGAGCAGGGCCGCCAGCAGGAGGACCCCGATCATCACCCCCCACCGCCCGCCCCCCCGTCCCTTCGCCATCCGCCGACCCTCCCGCCAACCGAGGAGGCCCCGGGGCGCGGCATCGCCCCGCCCCGAACCCCGGCCGCCGCCGCTCCCCGTCCGATCAGAACAGGGCGACTTCCCCGGCGATGATCTTGCGGCGCACCTGGTGGATGTTGGAGAGGTGCTCGTCGACGATGGCGCGGACCGCCTCCTGGAGCCCGGGGGTGAGACGGCCGGAGCGGACGCGGATGGCGGCGTTGGCGATAAGGGGCTGGTCCAGCGGCTTCCCGATCTGGGAGAGCAGGTAAACCGTGGCCTCCTGGACCTCCGGGAGGCGGGCGACGATGTCCCGGGCGATCTCCAGGGCGAGCACGTTGTAGACCTTGCCCACGTGGGAGATCGGGTTCTTCCCGGCCGCCGCCTCCAGGCTGGAGGAGCGGAAGGGGGTGATCAGCCCGGTGATGCGGTTCCCCCGGCCCACGGCCCCGTCATCCCCCATCTCGGCGCTGGTGCCGGTGAGGGTGAGGTAGAAATCCCCCCGCTTGGCGTGATCGGCCGTGTTCACGTCCACCCGCACCGTCCGCCCGGCCAGGGTCGGCAGGCCAGCCACGAACCGCTGGAGGGCCTCCTGGACGCCGCGCTTGGCCTCCTCGTATTCGGCGGCATCACGGACCCGGGTGGCGATGAAGGGGACGGCCACCGTGAGGATGACGTGGTTCCCCTGGCGCAGCCCCATCACTTTGACATCTTCGCCGATGGGGAACTGGCTGATCAGTTCGTAGTTCAGATACTGAGCCGCCTGGTAGACGGCCTCCTCCAGGCCGCTGCGGGGCCAGTGGGCGACGCCGAAACTGGTGTCGTTGGCGGTGACCTGATGGACGATGTCGATCAGCTCGCTGGCGCCGCGCCCGGCGAAGCAGTCGATGATCACGTGCTTGACCGGGTCGAGGTAGCGCATCGTCTCCCGCAGGTAGGCCCGGGCGGCCTCGATGGCGATGGTCTCCATGGGGATGGCCTGCCCGTTGTAGAAGGGCGTCCCCCGGCCGGCGATCTGGATGCGGATGGGCTTCAGCAGCTCCCCGCCGCCGAAGCGCACGGAGATCTCGCCGGCCACCAACTGGACCTTGTCGAAGTTGTGGTGGAGGGCGCCGCCGAGGTGCTCCTCGCACCACCGGGTGTATTCGCGGCTGATCCGCTCGGCGATGCCGTCGCACAGGCTGTCGGGATGTCCGATCCCCTTCCGCTCGACGATCTCCACCGGAAGGTCCTCGATGTAAGGGCCGCCGGCCTCGGAAACCACGATATTGCGCATCGCCATCCTCCCTTGAGATGTTCGGACAGGCCAGGGCTTCGCCCCAGCCTCCCACGCCTGCCCATAAAAACACCCCTCCGGGAGGAGGGGCGGGGCAAAACAAAAGCCTCTTCTGGGAAGAAGAGGCACGTCGCCGCTGCGGGCCACCTCATCTCCCAGACGAACCGTCTGCCGGACTTGGCACCAGCCCCGCGCGCTCCGCCCGGGGGGCGGCGTGCTCCCCGAGCGGCCCTGATGCGCGACGGGAGGTTGCCGAGGCTTCGTCGGGCCGGGTCCCTCCGCCTCTCTCGATGAGTGCCGCGCTCTATTCAATTGTCCGCTTTGTGCTTATCTTACCACAAGACGGGGGGCTGTCAACTGGGAACTCCAAGTCGGCCCGCCGGCGCTATCATGTTCCTCAGACGGCAGCGCCATGACGGCCCATCGGCCTCAGGCGTGGTGGGTGGTGGCCAACGCCGCCAGGTGAGGGCGTCGTCGGCTTTGCCCGCCTGGCCTCCGACGGCTACGCCGAGGAAGCGGGCGGCCCCGGCAACACCTTCGACCTGGCCCCCGCCCCCGCCGTGGGGCTCCACGAGCCCATCCCCCTCTTCTGGATCCGCCAGATCCCCCGGGCCCGGGAGCACTTCGAGTTCCTCCGCCTCCGCCACGGGACCGTCTTCCGGGTCTCGCCGGAAGGCCTCGAGGCCCTCCTCCGGCTGGCCCGCGCCCTCAACCCCGAGCAGGCAGAGGAACTGGAGGCCTTCCGGGCCAGGGAGCCGGACCCCCGACGGTGACGCCAGCCTCCCCCAGCCGGTCTATGGTCTATAATGAAAAGGACGAAGACGCCCACGGGAGCCGAACGGATGCTGGACTGGCGGCAGGTGAGACCATATGTGCAGGCCCTGGCCGCCTATGCCGGGGAGCAACCGGGCGAACATCCGCCCACCCTCGCCTACGCCCTGGACCTGCTCCACCGCCTCTCCGAGGCGATCCCAGAACTGCAGCGCCGGGCCCAGGAGGCCCAGCGCCAGGGATGGCGGGGCGCCATCCCCTGGGGAGAGCCCCTGGCCGCCCGCATCCCCCTGCCAGACGCGCTGCCCCACGCCCGGGTGATCGCCGCCGACGGCTCCCAGATCTACCCCGACCGCCACGGCCCGCTGCCCTACTTCGTCGTCAACATCGGCCTGATCGAGATGCGTCCCGGCTCCGGCGAGCCGCCCCGGACCTGGCACCACGTCCTGTTCTGGTATCGGGAGGAGGATCTGTTCACGGAAGAGGGCGAGATGCGCGCCCTCAACGACCTGGAGGCGGAGCGGGACATCCAGGAACTGGAGCAACTGGCGGCGGCGATGGCGGCCCGCGCCGACGACCCCTTCGGCCCCCCCGTGGGCCTGGCCGATGGCCTGCTCCTGCCCTGGGCCCTGGCCCGGGGGGAGCCCTTCGCGGCGCTCCCGGCGGAGCGCTACCGGGAGCTCTTCCGCCGGACGGTGGGGGCCTTGGAGGCCGCCCGAGGGACCGGCGGGTCCCTGGCGGGCTATGTCGACCGCCCCACCGGCCACGCGGTGCTGCGGCTGCTGGCCCTCGGGCGCCCGGAGGGCCCAGACGATTATCCCTTCGGCCGGCTCCGGGACCGGACGGTGTTCGCCCGCCTGCTGGCCCCCGGGGAGCGCTCGGCCCTCTTCGCCCAGACCTGGCCGATCAACGACAGCCTGGGCCAGGAGGGGCATCGCCTGCTGTTCTTCTACCTCAACGTGGGAACCCCCGGGCGCCCCCATGTGGCCCGGGTGGAGATCCCCGAGTGGGTGGCCCAGGACCCCGAGCGCCTGCGCCGGCTGCACCGGGCCCTCTGGGATCAGTGCCGCATCCTGGCGGAGGCGCCCTATCCGTATCTGCTCACCCGGGCCCACGAACTGGCCCGCATCCGCTCCGAGGAGCGCCAGCGGCTGGAGGAGATGATCCAGGAGGAACTGCTCCGCCGGGGGATCCGGCGGCTTGTCTCTGCCAAGGCGCAGCAGAAGCAGTGGCTCGGCTGACGGCATCGGGAGGCTTCTGATGGCGACCGTGGGGGATCGCCGACCGAACCGGGAGGAGTCGGCTTTCGTGGGCCGGGTGATCGAGGCCACCGCCCGCTTCTTCCGCGTGGGTTCCCGGCTGACCGCCGAGGACATCCCCGCCTTCGGCGCCTTCGTCCAGACCGCACGGGGGGAGACCACCATCATCGGGGTGATCTATGACCTCGTCCTGCACGGGGACGAACTCACCCGCATCGTCGCCCTCCAGGAGGCGCCCCCCGGGGAGGTCCAGCGGGACATGATCGACAACCGCAACATCCCGGTGGAGATCGGCGTCCTGACCCTGGGGTATCTGCGGGAACGGGGGACCTACTACGGCATCCCCCAACAGCCGCCGGCCCTGCTCGAGCCGGTCTACACCTGCCTCCCGGGGCAGATCCGGCGCTTCACCGAGCGGCTGGATTTCATCCGCACCTTGGTGGAGGCCCGGGAGGCCTCCGACGACGTGCTGGCGGCGGCCCTCCGGGAGGCGGCGGCGGCCCACCCTGCCCCGGCCCGGCGGGACTTTCTCATCCGCTCCGGCCAGGAACTGACGCGGCTGCTGGCCGAGGAGCCCATCCGCCTCGCCCAGGTCCTGCGCCGCCTCCGGACGGCGATGGAGGACGTGGGCGCGATGTGACCCGGAGGTTCCCGCATGGACCAGGAACTGGAGGCGTTCTTGCCGCCGCGCCCTCGCCCCCCAGCCGAGGAGGCCCGCCGGTTGGGGCTGGTCGTCGGGGGCTCCCTCTCGGAGGGGCTGGCCGTCAAACTGGACCCTCGCATCGCCATCGAGGGGCTGGCCGTCGGCCGCTACGTGGTGGTCCGGGGCGGCCGTCGCTGCTTCTTCGGCATGATCACGGACATCCGGCTGGCCAGCGCCGACCCGGGCCTGGCCCGCATGCCCCCCGACCCCGACGATCCCTTCATCCGGGAGATGGTGGCCGGGATCGGGGTCTTCGGCGAGATCCACGTGCAGCCCATGCTGGTCCTGGAGGAGGGGAGCCCGGTCCCCCGCCCGGTCAAGAGCATCCCCGCCCATTTCGCCCCCGTCTACGAGGCCACCGAGGAGGAGGTGGACCGGGTCTTCCGGCCCCGGACGCGGGAGCGGGAGGATCGCTACTTCGTCATCGGGGAGCCCCTGGACATGCCCGGCGTGCGCATCCCGCTGAACCTTGACCGCTTCGTCGAGCGCTCCGGGGCGGTGTTCGGCAAAAGCGGCACCGGGAAGACCTTCCTCACCCGCATGCTGCTGGCCGGGGTGATCGCCCACAACACCGCGGTGGCCCTGGTGTTCGACATGCATAATGAATACGGATGGACGGCCCGAGGGGAGGAGGGGGCGGTCAAGGGGCTGAAGGAACTGCCGGGGTGCTTCGCCCGCGTGACCATCGCCACCCTCGACGAGGAATCCTCCCGCCGGCGCGGCAGCCGTTACGACCTGGCCGTCCGCATCGGCTACGACCAGATCGAGCCGGAGGACGTGGAGTTGTTGCGGGGCGTCATCGGCTTGAGCGAGACCCAGGTGGGCGCTCTGTATATGCTGCGGCGGCGCCTGGGCCGGGGCTGGCTGCGGACGCTGTTGGAGGCCGACGGACAACTGGAGAAGGGAGCGGAGGGAGACAAAGGCAGCGCGGATCCGCTGGCCGAACTGGTGGAGCGGGACCTGATCACCAGCAGCACCCTGGGGGCGCTGCAGCGGAAACTGGGCCTCCTCCATCGCTTCGGCTTCCTGGCCCCCCAGGTCCCCGGGGCTGAGGACGCGGTGGGGCAGATCCTCTCCTGCCTTTTGAACGGCCGGAGCGTGGTCCTGGAGTTCGGCCGCTACGGAAACGACATGGCCGCTTATGTGCTGGTGGCCAACTACCTGACCCGGCGCATCCATGAGGAATACGTGCGCCGCATGGAGCGGGCGCTGGGCGACCCCGCCCAAGAGCCCCCCCATCTGGTCATCGTCATCGAGGAGGCCCACAAGTTCCTGCAGCCCGGGATCGCCGAGCACACCGTCTTCGGGACCATCGCCCGGGAGCTGCGCAAATACAACGTCACCCTGCTCATCGTCGACCAGCGGCCCAGCCAGATCGACGGGGAGGTCCTCTCCCAGATCGGCACCCGGGTCCTGTGCCTACTGGACCACGAGGATGACGTGCGGGCGGCCCTGGCCGGGGTCCCGGGCGGGAGCCGGCTCCGAGAGGTCCTCGCCCGGCTGGAGACCAAGCAGCAGGCCCTGCTGCTGGGCCACGCCGTTCCCATGCCCGTGGTGGTGCGGACCCGGCCCTACGACGAGGGCTTCTACCGGGAGCTGGAGCGGGAGACCGGGCGCCAGGGGCTGGTCGAGCGTTATCGGAAGGCGATGGACGAGGACTGAGGGAACCGTCCGCTGCCCCCGGACGTCTTTCTGGTGCGAACCGACGTCCGGGAGGTTCTCAGATGCGGATAGACCGGTGGATGCTTTGGGGGATGGCGCTGCTGGCGGCGTGCGCGCCGATCGTGGGCGGGATGCGGGAGTCCCCCCTCACCGGCTTCTCCTCCCTGCCGGCGCCGGCCCGCTCGGCGGCGACCCCGACCCCGGGAGGCGTGACGATGCCCGCCACCGTGGAGGCGCTGGTAGCCCGCGCGAAGGCCGACCTGGCTGCCCGCCTGGGCCTGTCCGAGGCCGAGATCCGGGTGGTCGAAGCCCAGGCGGTGACCTGGCCCGACAGCAGCCTCGGGTGCCCCGAGCCCGGGCGGATGTATCTTCAGGTGCTCACCCCGGGCTACCGCATCGTCCTGGAGGCCGGGGGGCGGCGCTACACCTACCATGCGGGCCGCGAGGGCCCACCCTTCCTCTGCCCCCCCGAACGGGCGCGCCCGCCGGCGGCCCCAGAGCAGTGAGCCCGGCCTACTCCTTCGTCCCGCCCAGCGTCAGGCCGGTCAACAGCCAGCGGGAGGAATACAGGAAGAGCAGGGTGACAGGCAGCGCCACCAGAATAGAGGCGGCGGCGAACTTCCCCCACAACACCGTATATTGTTCCGTGAACGTCCACAGGCCCAGGGGCCAGGTATACATCTCCCGCTTGTGGAGGATGATGCGGGCGACGATGTATTCGCTCCATCCGCTCATGAAATTGAACAGGAAGGCGATGGCCAGGGCCGGGGTGGAGAGGGGGCGGATGATGTGCCAGAGGACCCCCAGCCGCGAGGCCCCATCGATCATCGCCGCCTCCTCCAGATCGCGTGGGATGGTGTCGTAGTAGCCTTTCAGGATCCAGATGCTGACGGGGACGGCGGTCACCGAGTAGGCGATGACCAAGCCCAGGTAGGAGTCGATCAGGCCCAGGCGGGAGATCATGATGAAGAGGGGAAGGAGCAGCATGGCGGCCGGGAACATCTGGGTGCTCAGCAGGAAGATCAGCCCGGCGTTGCGCCCGGGGAAGCGGAAGCGGGAGAAGGCGTAGGCCGCCGTGGCCGAAAGCAGGAGCCCCACTGTCGCCGTGGTCAGGGTGATGATGAGGCTATTCCAGATCCAGAGGCAGAACTCGGTGGGCCGCCCCGGCCGGCCGACCAGGAGCTCGATGTAGTTCGCCAGGGTGGCGTCCTCGGGGATGATGGCCAGGCTGGTGGTCAGCAATTTGTTGGCCGGCCGCAGGGAGATGGTGACCACCCGGAGGACGGGATAGACGGCGACGGCGCAGGCGGCCCACAGGGCCAGATGGATCAGCAGGCGCTTGGCCGCGCTGTCCCCCCGGGGCCGGAAGAACAGTGCGCGCAGCCGGGGCCGCGGCCACGCCCGGGGCAGGGCCGCTGGCACTTCCACCACAGAGGAAAGGATCGTCTTCCCCTTCATTCGTAGATCCCCCGCAAGCCTTTGGTGATCCGCAAATAGAGGATGGACCAGAGGAGGAGGATGAAGAAGATCACCAGGGCGAAGGCAGCGCCGAAACCATAGCGGTAAAACTGGAAGATGGCCTTATACAACGAGGAGACCAGGATGTCCGTCTTCTCCTGAGGACCCCCTTGCGTGACCAGGTAGATCACCTCAAAGCGGTTGAACGTCCACACGGTCCCCAGGATGGTCGCCGGCACCAGCACCGGCCGCAGAAGGGGCAAGGTGATGTGCCGGAACTGCTGCCACTTGCTGGCGCCGTCGATCTCGGCGGCTTCGTAATACTCCGGGGAGATGCTCTGTAGGCCCCCCAGGAGCACCACCATCATGAACGGGATGCCCAGCCACACGTTGGTCATCACCACCGAGACGAAAGCCCAGGTGGGGTCCTGGCGCCATGGGACCGGGCCAACGGCCTGGGAGAGCCCGGCGAAGAGATCATCGATCAGGGGGACGGAGGCGGTGCGGTCGGCGAGGTCGGCGAAGAGCTGCTGCATGTTGCGGAGGAGGATGTTGAAGAAGCCGTAGCGGAAGTCGAACTCGTTCCGCCATGCCATCGCCGTGATCGTGGAGGGGACGGCCCAGGGCAGGATCAGGATGGTGCGGTAGAGCCCCCGCAGCCGCATCGGCCGGTTCAGGAGCAGGGCCAGGATCAGCCCCCCGGTCACGTGGAGGGTGACGTTGATGACCGTCCAGAGAACCGTGCGGCCGAAGACCTCGAAAAAGGTCGCGTCCTTGGCCACCGGTCCGGTGAAGACCTTGATGAAGTTCTCGATGCCGTAGCGCAGCCCGAACTCGGGGTTCTGGGCGGTATACATGGCCATGTTCGAAAAGGCCAGGCGGGCCTCGTAGAGGAAGGGGATCACGATCAGGAAACTGATCCCCAGGAGAGCCGGAAGGATCAGCAGATAGGCCAAGCCCAGGCGGGAAGGCCGGGGCTCCCCCCCGACGTAGATGGCCCCTCCGAGGAGCAGCAGGGCCAGGGCAGGCAGGAGCCATCCCCATGGCATCCCCACCCGGGCCGACCAGGCCGCCCACAACCGCTCCGGCGCGCTCAGCCACGATGTCAGCCCCCATGCCGCCGCCAGATCGGCGATGAGGCCGACACGATCCAGGAAGCGCAGGAAAAGCAGCAGCAACAGCCCGGCCAGGCCGACTTGGACCGCACGGGTGAAGAGGGCGGCCGGCCGCGAGCGGGGCCTCCGGAACACGAGCAAATACACGTGGAGCTCCAGGAGGGCCAGGCCAGCGAGGACGGCCAACAGAAAGCCCAGGACCTGAGCCAGCGAGCGCGCCATGATCTCCGGCGTCAGCGCCCCCATCCCTTCCCCCCTTATACCATTGCCCCCGCTATTCTAGCGGAGGCGACCCGCAGCCTCGATCCCACCGGAAAGGGAGGGGGCCTGCCCGGCAGGCCCCCTCCCCCGCTCGACGCTTACTTCTTCTTCCCGAGCTCCGCCACGCACTGATCAGCCGCCTGCTGCATGGCCTTCGCCGCGTCCGCCGGCTTGAGCTGGCCGGCCATCACCCCCTCCAGATTGGGCCGCATGGCGTCCCAGGCGCAACGCATCTCCGGGGCGGCGGGCATCGGCCTGCCCAGCAGCAGCTGCTCGAAGGACCCCTTCAGGACTGGATCGCCTTGGATCGCGGGATCGTCCTTGAGGGCCTTCAGGGAGGGCAGGCGCTTGAACTTCTGGATCCACTTCTTCTGAACGTCCGCCGAGGTCATGTAGGCGACGAAGGCCTTCAC
The DNA here is from genome assembly GCF_040289485.1 of Thermoflexus sp. Classification (GTDB taxonomy): domain Bacteria; phylum Chloroflexota; class Anaerolineae; order Thermoflexales; family Thermoflexaceae; genus Thermoflexus. Next base: position 25,961 of record NZ_PSLG01000007.1, on the reverse strand, counting down.
CGCCTCGAGCTTGGCGGGATTCTGGAGGACGGCCTTGGAGACCATCCAGTATTTGCCGCCGGTCATGGGCGTGGGATATTTGCCGGTGGCGGTCACCTTGGGGATGGGGGCCACGCCCAGTTTGTTCCCCAGGGCCTGCACATAGCCGCCCAGCGACCAGTCCCCGTTGATGATCATGGCTGCCTTGCCCTCCTTGAAGAGGGTGTCGGCGCAGTTGTAATCGCACTCCTGCGGCACCACCTTGTGCTTGAACTTGAGGTCCTGGACGAACTGGAGGGCCGCCACCGTCCCCTCGTTGTTGAAGGTCGGCTTGTCGTTCTCATCCAGCGGCCAGGTCCCGAAGGCGCCCAGCCACGGAGCCAGCCAGAAGGGCTCGTTCAAGTTGTAGGCGAAGCCCTGGACCTCGCCCTTGGTCAGTTCCTTGGCCATCTTGATCAACTCATCCGTGTCCTTGGGCGGCTCCTTGACCAGGTCCTTATTGTAAAGCAACATCAAGTGGTTACCGTAGTTGTCGGGCACCCCCCAGATCTCCCCCTTCACCCGGGTGGCATTCAAGGCCTCCGGGATAAACTGGTCCAGGAAGGCTTTGTCGAAGACCTCCGTGGCCTTGGCGATGATGCCCAGGGCGCTGAAGGGGCCGGCGAAGTCGTTGGGCACCCGGACCAGCTCAGGGGCCGACCCAGCCAGGCTGGCGGCCTGGAACTGATCGCGCAGTTCCTCGTTGCCGTAATGGACCCGCTCGACGGTGATGTTGGGGTGGGCCTTCATGAAGTCGGCGACCAGCTCGTCCAGGAAGGCATCGACCTCCTCGTTCTCCTGCTCCCAGTAGGTGATCTTCACCTTGGGCGCCGGGGTCGGCGAAGGAGCAGGGACCTTCGTGGCTTCGGGTGGGCGTCGGCCCTTGGGTGGGGGTGGGCGTGGCCGCCGGCGCACACGCCCCCAGCAGCAGGCCCAGCAAGGCGAGAACCGCCATCCCGACGTAGAAACGTCGCAGAACCATCTCTCACCTCCTGTGGATCTTATTGGGATCGCCCCCAGGGTTTCCCGAAGGGACCCTGGCGGGTTCGCCGGATCCGGATCAAGGCTGCCAGGTGTCTTGGAACACCGCGGATCCCGAGCACGGGAGGGTGCGGACGTGATTCGACCCCCCTTCCCAGATCACCGAGCCATCCGGGTTCTTGACAATGTACTTGTATTGGATCCCCCGGCACTTGCTATAATCCGTGAAATAAACATCGCCAGACCAGGTGCTGGTGTTCACCCATTGGAGGGGACGGGCCTTGGCGGGATCCCAGAATCCCAACTCCGGGGTGTCGCCCACCACAAAGATGTTCTGCCCGTAGGCGGTGACGAAGCCCTGGACGGTGAAGGTGACCTTCACGTCGTTCGCGGTACCGGCCACCAGGATGGTCCCGCCGGTGGCGGGGGCCGGCACGGCGACCTGTCCGCTGCGGGTCCAGTATTGGCCGCCGTTCCAAAGGTCGGTCACCCGCGTGCCGTCGGCCAGATACCCTGCGGTGGGGAACGTCAAGGTGCGGGCGGCGTCGCTGTTGTTCAGCCCGATGAGCAGCCTGTTGCTGGCGTCCCAGCGGCGGTAACCATAAAGACCCTGCGAATCATCCAGGAGCACCCCGTGGGCGATGCTCCCCGTCCGCAAAGCGGCGTAAAGGGATCGAATGCGGATCAGGCGTCGGACGTCCGCCCGCAACGCCATGTCCTCCTGTCCCCAGGGATAGGTCCGCCGGTTATCCGGATCGTTGGCCCCCGTGAGGCCGACCTCGTCCCCGTAGTAGATCGTCGGCGCTCCGGGGTAGGTCATCAGGAACAAGAACGCCAGCCGCAGCCGGGCCTTGCTCCCCCCGGCATCGTATAAGAAGCGGGCGGTGTCGTGGGAGTCCAGGAGGTTCATCAACGCATACCACGCCTGAGGCGGATAATCCTCCTGGATGGCGAGCAACCGGTTGTGAAAAGCGCTGGCGGGGATGCTCCGTTTGGCGATGAAGTCGGTCAGGGCGAACTTCAACCGATAGTTCATGACGCTGTCCATCTCACGCCCGGTCAGGAACTCGCTGGCATCCCCCCACACCTCGCCGATGATCGGGGCATCCGCCCGGGTGGCCTTGACCGCCTGGCGGAAGGCCTGCCAGAAGCCGTGGCTGATCTCATCGGCCACGTCCAAACGCCATCCGTCCGCCCCTTGGTTCAGCCAGTAACGGGCGACCGCATCGGGGGCACCATAGACGTAATCCCGGACCGCCTGGATCTCCGTCCACTCCGGCAACGTGGCGAACCCCCACCAGCTGGCGTAATCCGGGGAGCCGAGGATGCCCTGCAGGGGACTATCCCAGTTCACCTGGGGCTCCCCGGGGTCCCAGCGGTGGTTGCGGTTGATGTCGTCGAACCAGCGGATCGGGTAGCGATACACCGTATACCAAGACCAGTAGGGCGAAGCAGAGCCACGGGCGACCACATCCTGGAAGAAGGGATGCGCCACGCTGGTGTGATTGAAGACACCATCCAGGATCAGCCGCATCCCGCGGTTGTGGGCCGCCGACGACAGGTTCTGGAACACAGTCAACGAGCCCAGATGAGGGTCGACCTGCTTGTGGTCCACCGTGTCATATTTATGATTGGAAGGCGCGCGGAAGATGGGGTTGAGATAAATCGCCGTCACCCCCAGGTCCTGCAGGACATCGATCTTGGCCAACACCCCCTCCAGATCGCCCCCATAAAAATCGCGGCCGCGGGGCGGGTTCTCGGGCAAATCGAACCAGTTCGTGTGGAAAAGAACCGAATCCCCATAGACCTTCTCGCTGGTTGTCGGATCGTTGGTCGGGTTGCCGTTGTAGAAACGGTCCGGAAAGATCTGATAAATGACCGCGTTCTTCAACCAATCGGGGGTCACGAAGTTGGGATCGTAGATGGTGATGTTGTAGTCGTTGGCTTGGGCGTCCCGTTCGCTGGCGTAAGGCATCCCCCATCCGCCGTCCCGGGCCCCATCGTCCGCGTAGTAGGCCACGGCCGTGCCATCGTAGATACGGAAGTGATACCAGAGCACCGTTGGGTAGCTGCGGGCCGGGATATCCACTCCCCAGTAATCATAGGTGGCGTCGTTGGTCTCCCAGGCCATGGGATAGAGGGCCTCTTGGCCGGCCGCGCTGTCCCACACCCGCACGACCGCCCCGGTGATGTCGTAGCGGTAAACCCGCAAGCGCAAATGGATGCGCTGGCCCGTCGGGACAGCCATCGTCGGGTTCCGGTAGAAGCTGTCGCGGCTGTTGTGGCCCAGACCGTACCATTCGACGTTGTTGTCGTTGCTGGCCGCCCAGGCCGGCCGCACCGACAGAGCGGCCCCTACCGCCAGGACCAGGAAAATCCCCCACCTCACCCGCTGGCGCATGGCTCCCTCCTTATCTCAACAATGTGTGGCGATCCTTCGACGGCCGATCGCTCCCATCCTCAACGGATCGGCGCCGGGCCGGTGGAGCGGCGCACCACCAGACGGCCCGGGATGAGCACATGGCAAGCAGGCGCCTCCGGATCCTGCAGCCGGCGGGCCAACGCCTCCACGGCGGCTTCCGCGATGCCCTCAACGTGGAGGTTGATGGTCGTCAGGGGAGGGTCGGCAAGGGCGGCCAGCGGGGAATCCGAACACCCGATCACCGAGACCTCCTCCGGCACCCGCAGGCCCCACCCCCTCAAAACCTGGAGGGCCGTGAGGGCCGGGATATCATGGGTGATAAGAGCCGTGATGGGCCGCCCCTTGGCCCACAGGGCCTCGAGGGCCCGGACGGTGCCCGCCTCCGTCCCGTCCGTCTCCGCTACCAGCTCCGCGTTCTCCTCCAGGCCGTAGGTCTGAAGCAGTTGCAGATACGCCTGAAGGCGGATGGCGGAGAAACCGAAGGCCAGCGGCTCCGCCAGGTAGGCGATGCAGCGGTGGCCCAGGGCCAGCAGGTGCTCCAGGGCCAGCCGCGCCGTCTGCTCGAAGTCTGTGTCCACCACATCGATGGCCTCCCGCTCGTCGGGACGGCCAATGGAGACAAAGGGGACCTGTCGCTCCCGCAGGAGGTCGATGCGCTCATCGCGACGACGGACCATCATCAGCAGCCAGCCATCGGCCATCCCCGAGGCCGCGAACTCCTCGAAGGACTCCATGTCCGGACTCACATGCAAGAGGAAGGTGTAGCCGTGACGGCTGACGGCCTGGGCGATGGCGCCGAAATACTGGAGGTTGAGGGGGTCGAAGGATTCGGGGGTCAACAGGGCAGAGAGGGCCACGGTGTTCGTCCGACGGGCGGCCAGGCTCTTGGCGGCGAAGTTCGGCCGGTATTTCAGCCGCTCCACCGCCTCCAGCACCCGGGCCACGGTTTCCGGCTTAAAGCGGCCCTTGTTGTTCAGGATGTGGGAAACCGTGGTGATGGAAACCCCGGCCTCCCGCGCGATGTCGTAAATCGTGGGCATGTCACCCACCCTCCTGGACCTGCCCCCAACGCCGGAGCCCCATGAATAAAGCGCTTTTGTAAAGCGCTTTCATTATAGGGGAAAGGGGACGATCTGTCAAGGGGTTTCGGATCCGGCTTCCAGCAGGCCGCCTTCCTGGACTGTCAGGGTCACCCGCCAGATCCCCGGTCCCACCGGCGCCGGGTCGAGGGGCTGGCCTTCCCAGCGCACCCACGGACGGGACCCGGGCAGGGCCAGCCAGACGGCCCCTTGGGCCCTCCGGCCGAGGGCGATCGTCCACCGACCCGCCCGCTCCGCCTCCACCGCCGTCGTCACCTCCAGGCCGGGGGGGATCCGAAGGGTAGATCCCCACCAGCGCACCCCAGGGCGGGCCGGCCGCAGCGCCCACAGCGCCGCCCCGTGGGGCGGCAGCCGGACCGTCCATGCGCCTTGCAGGATCCGCACTTCCCTCGACCAGAAGGCAAAGCCCTGAGCGGGATCCGGCACCCCCAGCGCGGCCAGGGACCACGTCCGCACCAGCGGCCGGTCTTCCCCGTTCAGAAACGCGATCCAGATCAGGGGCTCCCCGCCCAGGGTCCCCCGCAGCCGAACCACCTGGGGGAAGGGCCGCTCCAGCAGGTCCAGGATCTCCGGCCGCCGCCCGTGGGGCGGCAGACCCGCCGCCCACAGCCCCAGGCGATCCTCCGGCAGCCAGGCCACCGGGTCGCTGTCCAGGACCATGCCGCCGCTGATGGCCACCGCGGTGACCAGCAGGCGGACCTCCTCTTCGGTCAGCCGGGTGGACCGGTCCCGGAGGATCAGGCAATCGGGATCGTTCCACCACCAGCGGCGGTGCATCCAGGCCCGGGTCAGGGCGTTGCGGATCGCGTTGCGGGCCGCCGGGAGGCTCGGCTCCTGGCGGAACGGACGGCTCAGGCCGAACAGGCGCGGGGCCCAGTGGGGGGCCACGTCGGGCCCGATGCGCATGCCGTCGACCAGGCCGATGGCCGGGCCGAGGGGACAGCCGCAGCCCAACAGGAAGGCCTCCTCGCCCGCCGCCTCCCGGATCGCCTGAAGCCCTCGGCGCAGCGCCTGGGCCCGCGTGCTGCGGGGGTCGTAGCGGCGGCCGGGCAGCGCTGCCGCGTAGAGGAAATCCAGTTTGAGATAGGGGAAGCCCCAGCGGTGCACCACGGTGTGGATCACTTCCCGCAACCAGTCCGTCACGCCCGGGTGTGTGGGGTCCAGGGCCCGCAGCCATCGATACCAGTTGTAGCCGGCGGAGACCGGCCGCCCCCCCTCGTCCCGCAGCAACCACTCCGGATGGGCCCGTGCCACCGGGGCCTCCGGCCAGGCCAAGAAAGGGGCCAGCCACAGGCCGGGCGTGAACCCCGCGTTCCGGATCGCTTGCGCCAGCGGGGCCACCCCCTCCGGGAAGCGCGGGCTGGGACGCAGCCAGTCCCCGACGGCGGCCTGGAAGCCGTCGTCGATCTGGATCAGCGCGACGGGGAGCCGATCCCGCCGCCCGGCGAGGGCCGCCAGGTTCTCCAGGACATCCTCCGCCCGCACCCGGGTCTCGTAGAAATACCAGGAGCACCAGCCCGCGGGCGCCGGGAGCCGTCCCCGTGCCCCCATCGCCCGGGCCACCGCCGCGGCGTAGGCGCCGAAGGGATCCGGGTCAGAGGCCTCCCGCGCTTCCACCCAGATCCACTCCGAGGCGATCTCCTCGCCGGGCGCGATCGGGAGGCCGTCCAGTTCCGCCATCACCTCCAGCCGCGGCCGGTGGCGTCCGTCCAGGAGGATCTTCACAAACTGGTCCGCGGTGGTCAGCTGGCCGACGATCAGCGCCCGGGGGCCGAGGACCAGGGCGGCCACCAGGTCGCTGCGCCGCAGCCCCGGGGGCCCCGGCGGCGTCGCCACGTCGAAAACCATCGGCGCCCCGAAGGGCCCCAATCGGGTCCGGGGGTCCGCGGCGGCCGCTGCGGTGGCGCCCGCGAAGCTCCACGAGTGAAAGCCGTTCTGATAGAAGCGCCAGGAGGTCGGCGGGAACGGAGCCTCCAGCAGGCCTGTGAGCACCGCCATCCGCCGCAGCGCCAGCGGGGGGCCAGCCTCCCGACGCACGATCAGCCGGACGGCCGCCGCCCCGTCCGCGTAGACGCGCCACTGGCGGACCGCCGTCCAGCCTTCCACCCGGAAGTGCTGGCGGCGCTCCCGGAAGGGCCCGTGGCGGTCCTCCCCCTCGGCCTCCTCCTCCGTTCGAAGGACCCATGCCTCGGGGGGCCAGGCCCGCCCGTCCGCGCCCTCCAGGGCGATGCCGGCCGCCCAACGGATCCCGGAGGGATCGGCGAACACCATCGGCGGGCCCCTACGGGATCAGCAGGACCTTCCCCACCGTCTGGCGGGAGGCCAGCCGCCGATGGGCCTCCGCGGCCTGCTCCAGGGGGAAGGCCGAATCGATGAAGACCTTCAGCTGGCCAGTGGCGGTCAGATGCAGGACCTCCCCCGCCCGCCAGAGCAGCTCCTCCCGGGTGCGGAGGTAGTGCCACATTGCGGGCCGGGTCAGGAAGAGGGAGCCTTTCTGGTTGAGGACCTGGGGGTCGATCGGCGGCACCGGCCCGCTGGACTGGCCGAAGAGCACCATGACGCCCCGGGGCCGCAGGCAGTTCAGACTCTTCTCGAAGGTGTCCTTTCCCACCGAGTCGTAGACCACGTCGACGCCGTGCCCGTCCGTGAGCCGCCGGACTTCCTCCTCGAAGTCCTGCTCGGTGTAAACGATCACCGCGTCGGCCCCCAGGGCCCGCACGATCTCCGCCTTGGCCGGCGAGGAGACCGTCCCGATGACCCGCGCCCCGCAGCGCTTGGCCATCTGGACCAGGAGGGTGCCGACGCCGCCCGCCGCGGCGTGGATCAGGCAGGTGTCCCCTGGCCGCAGCGGATACGTGCTTTGGGTCAGGAACTGGGCGGTGATCCCCTGGAGGAGGACGGCCGCCGCCTGCTGGAAATCGATGCGCGGCGGGAGAGGGATCAGGCGATCGGCGGGGACCACGTTGTATTCCGCATAGGAGCCGGAGACGCCGGCGTAGGCCACCCGGTCCCCTTCCCGGAAGCCCATCACCCCTGGCCCCACAGCAGCCACCTCGCCGGCTCCCTCCTGGCCCGGAGGGAAGGGCAGGTCGATCCGATACAGGCCGGTCCGGTGGTAGAGATCGATGAAGTTGACCCCGATGGCCCGAAGGCGGACCAGGACCTGGCCGGGGCCGGGGGAAGGGGTGGGAACTTCCTCGAGGCGCAGGACCTCTGGCCCTCCGAACTGGTGGATGCGGATGGCGCGCATGGTTGCAGGCCTCCCGACGAGGATCCATGCCGGCGGCTTCATTATAGCCCGCCTCTCCTCCATCGCGTGCTGGCCGGAACGGCGCCTGCCCGCCATAATGCATCATGAACAGGGCGCGGCCCTCGGCCCGCCCGAGAACGCGCCAGGAGGTGTCCGGTGCAGGTCCGCGGCCTGATCTTCGACCTCGGCCATACGCTCATCGACCTCCCGGTCGACCCGCAGGGGCTGCGCCCGCAGATGCTCGCGGCGGCCCTGGAGGCCCTGCGTCGACACGGGCTCACCATCGACCCCGCCGCCTTCACCGGCGCCCTGGAGCGCTGGCTGGAACGACGCTCCGGTCAGGGGTCGGAGGAGTGGATCGAGCACCCCCTGACGGGGACCTTCGCCCTGGCTCTGGCGGAACTCGGCTTCGCGGGGCTCCCGGAGGCGATGATCCGGGAGGCGGTGCGGGCTTTCCTGGCCCCTCAGGAGGCCTGCTGGCGGACCTTCCCCGATACCCACGAGACGCTGGAGGCGCTGCAGGCCCGAGGATATCGCCTCGCCCTGTTGACCAACTCGGGGGACGCCGACCACTCCTGGCGGCTGATCGAGCGCTTCGGGCTGCGGCGCTATTTTGACCCCATCGTGATCTCGGCCGCCGTGGGGCTGCGCAAACCCCACCCGCGGCTCTTCCTGGACATCTCCCGGCGCTGGGACCTTCCCCCGGCGGCCATCGCTGTCGTCGGCGACCTGCCGGAGGCGGACCTCCGGGGCGCGCGGCTGGCCGGGATGCGGGCGATCTGGGCCGTCATGGCCCACGGCCCGCGCCCGCTGCCCGACGGGCTGCAGCCGGACGCGGTCATCCACGCCTTGCGCGAGCTTCTCCACGTCCTCGGCTCCACCCGCCCCTAGCCGCGCGGAGCCCACGGGGATCGCCACCACCTTGCGCTGGGGGGACGGCGGATGGTGCGCCACCTGCGGATCTTCCTAGAAGCCATCAAGTTCGAACACACCGTCTTTGCGCTGCCCTTCGCGTATATCGGCATGCTGCTGGCGGCCGGTGGGCGGCCGCGCTGGGATCAGGTCTTCTGGATCACCGTCGCCATGGTCGCGGCGCGCACCCTGGCGATGAGCATGAACCGCCTGGCCGACCGCGACTACGACGCCCGCAACCCGCGCACGGCCAACCGCCCCCTACCCCGAGGCCTCCTCCGCCCGGAGGCCTTGAAGGGGGCCGTGGGGATCTCAACCCTGATCCTGGTGCTGGCGGCTTGGGCGCTCCACCCGCTGTGCGCGGCGTTGCTTCCCGTGGCCCTGGTCTTTTTGATCGGCTATCACTACACCAAGCGCTTCACCTGGCTCAGCCACTGGATCCTGGGTTTCACCGACGGGCTGGCTCCCCTGGGCGCGTGGATCGCCCTGCGGGGGTCCTTCGGGACGCGGGAAGACCTGCCCGCCTGGCTCCTGGTGGCGGCGGTCACCCTCTGGATCGCCGGCTTCGACCTGATCTACGCCTGCCAGGACGTGGACTTCGACCGCCGGGAGGGACTCTATAGCGTCCCCGCCTGCTTCGGCGTCGCGGCCGCCCTCCGCCTGGCCCGCCTGAGCCACCTCGGCATGGTCATCCTCCTGGGGGTCCTGGGGGCGGCCCTGCGGCTGGGCTGGCCCTACTGGCTCGGCCTCGGCGCGGTGGCGGCCCTGCTGGTCTACGAGCACCGCCTGGTCTCTCCCGACGACCTCTCCCGGGTGGACATCGCCTTCTTCAACGTGAACGCCTACATCAGCGTCTTGTTGCTTGCGGCCACGTGGGGCGGGCTCCTCGCCGGAGGAGGGGGGATGGCGGGCGTCCGTTGACGACGGGGGCGGCCTGGGCTAAAATAAGCCCCGCGCCTGCGGGCGCATCCTGGGGCGAGCGAGGGGATCGGAAAATGGCGCGGTGCGAGATCTGCGGGAAGGGAACGGCCTTCGGCAACACGGTGAGCCATTCCAACCACGCCGAACGCCGGCGGTTCCTGGCCAACGTGCAGAAGCGGCGGGTTACCATCAACGGGGTGACCCGCCGGATCGCCATCTGCACCCGCTGTCTGAAGACCCTGCACAAAGCACGGGCCTGACAGCGGTCGTCCCCGATCGCTGTGGAAACCGATGGTGTGGAGATGCGCCCCCGGCGGGGATCCACATCATCGGTTTTTCTTTTCTGGCGTCGGGGGCGAGGCGGGGTGGCCGGCGGGACATCTCCGGGAGGCAGGAGGGGGACGATGCGGATCGAGGTGCACGTCGGGGCCATCCAGGAGACGGCCGCGGATGCCATCGTGGTCAATTTGTTCGAAGGGGTGGAAGCCCCAGGGGGCGCGACCGGGGCCGTGGATCGGGCCCTGGGCGGGGCGATCTCCCGGGTGCTGGCGATGAAGGACTTCCGGGGGCGGCTGGGGGAGACCCTCGTCCTGTACACGGACGGGCGGATCCCCGCTCCGCGGGTGCTCTTGGTCGGGTTGGGGCCGGAGGCGCGCTTTGGGCCTGAGGCCGTCCGCCACGCGGCGGCGGCGGCCGCCCAGCAGGCCCGCTCCCTGGGGGTGCGGACGCTGGCGACGGTCGTCCACGGCGCTGGGCGGGGCGGGCTTTCCCCAGAGGCGGCGGCCCATGCGACGGTGGAGGGGACGCTCCTGGGCCTGTACACCTTCCATCGCAGGACGGCCGACGGGGCGGGGGGTGGCCCGGAGGCCCTCCTTCTGGTGGAGTTCGATGCGTCCCGACAGGCCGCCATTGAACAAGGGGCGTGGCGGGCGGAGATCCTGGCGCGCTACGTCTGCCGGGTGCGGGACTGGGTCAACGAGCCGGGCTCGAGCATGACCCCGCGCCGGCTGGCGGAGGAGGTGGCCGGGCTGGCGGGGGAGGTCGGCCTGCACGTCCAGGTCCTGGATGAGGCGCAGATCGCCGCGCTGGGGATGGGGGCGCTGCTGGCGGTCGCCCGGGGAAGCGAGGAGCCCCCCCGGTTCATCGTTCTGGAATATGCCCCCGAGGGCCGGCTGGAGCGCCCGGTGGTCCTGGTCGGGAAGGGGATCACCTTTGACAGCGGCGGGCTGAACCTGAAGAGTGAGGAAGGCATGCTGACGATGAAAGGAGACATGGCCGGCGCCGGGGCGGTGCTGGGGGCGACCCTGGCGGCGGCCGCCC
>NZ_PSLG01000007.1:0-14901 GCF_040289485.1 Thermoflexus sp. | reverse complement strand
CACGGACGCGGAGGGCCGCCTCATCCTGGCCGACGCCCTGGCCTACGCCGCCCGCTACCAGCCCCGGGCGGTGATCGACGTGGCCACCCTCACCGGGGCCGCGATCATCGCCCTGGGGCAGGACGTGGCCGCCGCCCTTTTCGCCGACGACGAGGGGCTGGCCGCGGCGCTGGTGCGGGCGGCCGAGGCCACCGGCGAGCGGCTCTGGCGGATGCCCCTGTGGGAAGATTACCTCGAGCGCATCCGGAGCGACGTGGCCGACGTGAAGAACAGCGGCGGCCGCTACGGCGGGCTGGGGACCTCGGCCATGTTCCTCAAGCAGTTCGCCCCGGAGGGGGCTCCGTGGGCGCACCTGGACATCGCCCCCGTGGATATGGCGGAGAAGGCCCGGGGGTATATCCCGAAGGGAGGCACCGGGTTCGGGGTGCGCCTGCTGGTGCGGTATCTGGAGGAAAGCGCCGCCCCGTGAAGAGAGAGGGGGCGCCCTGCGGCGCCCCCTCTTCATATTGGCGATGGCTTCCCCTATGGGGCCTTCACCACCTCGGGAGCGTAGACCGGGACGCACCAGTGCCGGTAGCGGGGCACCTTGCCCCGGACCACATCGAAGTAAAGGTCGTGGAGCCGCCGGGTGATGGGGCCGATCTCCCCGTTGCCCACCGGACGCCGGTCCACGGAGGCCACGGGGACCAACTGGACGCCGGTGCCGCACAAGAACATCTCGTCCGCGTAGTAGAGTTCGGTGCGGTCGATCCGGCGCTCCACCGTGGGGACGCCCAGTTCGTTGTGGGCCAGCTCGATGATGGTGCGCCGGGTGATGCCCTCCAGGATCTCATCGGTCACCGGCGGGGTGATCAGAACGCCGCCGCGGACGATGAGGAGGTTCTCCGCGCTCCCCTCAGCCACGTGACCGTCTTCGGTGAGCACGATGGCCTCGTCGAAGCCGTTGAGCATGGCCTCGCTCTTGGCCAGGGCCGAGTTCACGTAAGCCCCGGTGATCTTGGCCCGGGCCGGGATGGCGTTGTCGCTGAGGCGCCGCCACGAGGAGATCATCACATGGGCCGCCTCCCGCTCGATGTAGTGGCCGAAGGGGGTGGTCCAGATGGTCAGCTCCTCCTTGAGGTTGTGGAGGCGCACCCCGATGACCTCCTCGGCCTTGTAGGCGATGGGGCGGATGTAGACGTCCTCCCGGTAACCTTCCTTCTGAAGCAGCTCCACCGTGATCCGGGTGAGGTCCTCGGGCGTGTAGGGGAAGTTCATCAACAGGAGGCGCGCGGAGGCCAGGAGCCGCTCGTAATGCTCGCGGGGGCGGAAGATGTAGAGTTCCTGATCCTCCTCGTTCCAGTAGGCGCGGATCCCTTCGAAGACCCCGGTGCCGTAGTTGAAGGCGTGCGTGCGCACGCTGACCACCGCCTCCTCGATGGGGACGATACGACCCTTGAAGAACGCGTAGCGGCCGCTCATGGCCTGCCTCCTCAAGATCTGGAGATCCCGTGGGCGGGAGGCCTCGCCCAAGAGCCTCCCGCCCCCATTATACCGCGGGGCCGCCGCGGGCGGGCTCCTTGCCCCCCTGACCCGTTTGGGCTAAGATGTGGAGGGAGGAGGAGAAAAATGCGGCCGTCCGCGGGCATGGTGGGGGTGGGCAGCGACGCCGGAAAGCCGATTCCCATCCTGGAGGAGGTTCCCATGACCACCACAGCGACCCCCCAGGAGGTCAAGTATATCGGGAAGCCGGGCGAGGTCCCCTTCGCCAAGGGCCTGGAGGGGGTGATCGTCGCGGAGTCGGTGAAGAGTTATGTGGATGGCGTCGCCGGCCGCCTGATCTACCACGGCATCCCCATCGAGACCCTGGCAGAGAAATCCACCTTCGAGGAGACCGCTTTCCTCCTCCTCTACGACAAGCTCCCCACTGAGGAGGAACTGGACGTCTACAAGATGCGCCTCCGCCAGTATCGGGAGATCCCCGATGAGGTTTACGACTTCATCTCCCGCGCCGGGCGCCGATACAACTTCCATCCGATGTCGGTGCTGCGAACGGCGATCTCCATGTTGGCGGCCTTCGACGACTCCGCGGAAGAGGACACGATGATCGCCCACGAGCGGGAGGCCATCAAGCTCACCTCGCGCATGGCGACGGTGGTGGCCGCCATCGGCCGCGCCCGCAAGGGCCTCCCGCCGGTCCACCCCCGCCCCGACCTGAGCCACGCCGCCAATTTCCTCTACATGCTCTTCAGCGAGGAGCCGGACCCCTTCTACGCCCGCGTCATGGACGTGATCCTCATCCTCCACGCCGACCATGAGTGCAACGCCTCCACCTTCACCGTGCGGGCCATCACCTCCACCCTCAGCGACATGTACTCGGCGGTGGTGGGCGGGATCGCCGCCCTGAAGGGGCCGCTCCACGGCGGGGCCAACGAGGAAGTTATGCATATGCTCCACGAGATCGGGGAGGTGGGGCGGGCGGAGGCGTGGGTGCTGCGGGCCCTGGCCCGCAAGAAGAAGATCCCCGGCTTCGGCCATCGGGTCTACAAGACCTACGACCCGCGGGCCCACATCCTTAAGGAATACGCCCTGGAAGTCACCCGCCGCGCCGGGACCGAGAAGTGGCTGCGGATGGCCGAGGTCATCGAGCGGGTGATGATCGAGCGGCTGGGGCAGAAGGGCGTGCAGCCCAACGTCGACTTCTACTCCGGCATCGTGATGGCCTCCATGGGCATCGAGACCGCCCTCTTCACCCCCATCTTCGCCGTCGGGCGCGTCGCCGGCTGGGTGGCGCACTCCCTGGAGCAGCGCAAGGACAACCGCATCTACCGGCCGCGCTTCGTCTACGTCGGCCCCGAACACATGGAATACATCCCCATCGAGGAGCGGGGCTGACCATGGGGGCCCCGAAAACGGGGGCCGCCCGGGCTTCCGGCCCGGGCGGCCCTTCGCTTTCGAGCGCCGCCGGCCCCTTCCCCATCCGGTCACCTGCACATCTTGTTCTCCACGCAGGCCTTCTGGAGGGCCTCCATGGCCGCCTTGGCGTCCCGGTTGGTGACGAAGTTGAACACAATGTCGTTGAAAGCGGTGGCGAAGCCCTCCGGTGCCGCCGAGCCGTGCACCTCGCTCGGGATCAATTGGTCCCGGGCGAAGTCGTCCATCGAGGACTGCAGGTAGACGTCGAACTTGCTCCGGTCGCAGTCCAGGCGGGCGCAGATGGAGCCCTTCTTGGGATTGAAGGCCTCCTGGCCCTCCTTGGAGCCGCAGACCTTCAGCCAGGCGATGGCCTGGTCCCGGTGCGGCGCCTTCTTGGGCAGGCCGAAGGTGTCCGTCACCACCATGAAGAGACCCCGATTGTTGGGGGCCGGGACCCAGCCGTAATCCACGCCGGGCTTGGCGCCCTTGGATAGAAAGTAGCCGTGGGACCAGTCCCCCATGATGGTCATGGCCGCCTTCCCGTCCAGGACCAACTGGGTTGCCGAGTCCCAGGTGTGGGCGGCGTGGTCCTCGTTGACGTAATCCAGCATCCGCCCGAAGATCTCGAAGGCCTGGGCCACCTCTGGCCCCGTCCACGGCGTCTGGCCGGTCCACAGGCCCCGGTATTTCTCCGTCCCCAACACGCCGGCCAGCACCGTCTCGAAGAGGTGCGCCGCCTCCCACTTGAGTTTGTCCCCCAGGGCCAACGGGGTGATCCCTTTGGCCTTCAGGGCCTCGGCGACCTGGAAGAACTCGTCGAAGGTGGTCGGCGGCTTCAGCCCGTGCTGGTCAAAGATCTTCTTGTTATACCAGAGGATGTTGCCGCGGTGGACGTTGACAGGGACGGAGTAGATCTTTCCCTCGTGGCTGACCAGGTCGATCAGCTGCTTGGGGAACTTGTCCATCCACCCTTCGCTCTTCCACAGGTCGGTGATGTCCTCCATGTAACCGGTCTTGACCCAGGTGTCGATCAGCTCGGCCCCACCGTGGACCTGGAAGGAGTCCGGGGGGTCGCCGCCCAGCATGCGGGTTTTGAGGACGGCTTTGGCCTGGGCCCCGGCGCCGCCGGCCACGGTGGCGTTGATGATCTCCACGCCGGGGTATTTCTGGCGGTAAACCGCGAACATCGCCTCCAGGCCTTCTGCCTCGCCCCCGGCCGTCCACCAGGAGAAGATCTCCAGTTTCTTGACCGGGGCGGGGGTGGCGGGCTGGGCACAGGCTGCCAGGAGGAGGGTCAGGACGAGCAAGAGGGCCATCGAAAGGAAGCCCCGTTGTCGCCAGCACATCGCACACCTCCTTTGGACAGCGGGCGGACGTTCAGATCAAACGAACCTAAGGAGGTCGGCGGCGCTCCGGGGTCGCCGGCTCGATTTCTATTGTAAAGAGGTCAGCCCCTATGTCAAGCGCGAGCGCATCGTCCCTCGGGCCTTCCGCCCCAGAAGGAGGGTATAATTGCCTGCTAAGGAGGAAACGATGACGGAAGCCGCCATGTGGCGGGGGATCATCCATACCTATCGTCCGTTCCTGCGGATCGCCCCCATCGATCCGATCACGCTGTATGAGGGGAATACCCCCCTGCTCCCGGCCCCCCAGCTGGCCCGCGCCCTGGGTTTCGCCGGGTGTCTCTACCTCAAATATGAAGGCCTCAACCCCACGGGATCGTTTAAAGACCGCGGCATGACCACAGCCATCACCCAGGCGGCCGCCGATGGGGCCCGGGCGGTGATCTGCGCCAGCACCGGGAACACCGCTGCCTCGGCGGCCGCCTACGCGGCCCGGGCCGGGATGCGCGCCATCGTCCTGGTGCCCGCCGGCCGGATCGCCCTGGGGAAGCTCTCCGCCGCCATGGCTTATGGGGCCGCTGTCCTCGCGGTGGAGGGCAACTTCGACACAGCCCTGGACTTGGTCCGTCGTGCGGTGGATGATTACCCCCTGGCCCTGGTCAACTCCCTGAACCCCTATCGTCTGGAGGGCCAGCAGACGGCGGCCTTTGAGATCTGCGACGCCCTGGGAGAGGCGCCGGACTGGCTGTGCATCCCGGTCGGTAACGCCGGCAACATCACTGCCTACTGGAAGGGCTTCCGCGCCTATCACCGGGCCGGCCGCATCGCCACCCTCCCACGGCTCCTGGGCGTCCAGGCCGAAGGCGCCGCCCCCCTTGTCCACGGCCGGCCGGTGGACCGCCCGGAGACGGTGGCCACGGCCATCCGCATCGGGCGGCCCGCCCGAGGGCCCGAGGCCCTTCAGGCCGTCCGGGAGTCCGGCGGCCGCTTCCTGGCGGTCTCGGACGCCGAGATCCTGGAGGCGTGGCGGATGATCGCCGCGCTGGAGGGCCTCTTCGTCGAGCCGGCCTCGGCCGCCTCCATCGCCGGGCTGCGCCGTGCCCTGGCGGAGGGCATAGTGCCCAACCGGCCCGAGGTGCGGGCGGTGGCCGTGCTCACCGGCCACGGCCTGAAGGATCCGGAGGTCGCGATGCAGACCTTGCCGCCCCCGATCGCCGTCGCCCCCGACTGGGATGCCCTCCGGAGGATCCTGGAGGGGTTGCTGGACGCACCCTAAGAAGCCATACCGGGAGGGTTCGATGGCCGAAGTGCTCGTCAAGTGGGTGGAGAAGCGCCAGTTCGTCGGGATCGACAGCACCCGCCACAGCGTGGTGATCTCCTTCACCCGCCACGGCATAGACATCTTCGGCACAGAGCCGGACAGCTGGGGGGACATGACGCTAGAGGAGCTGTGGCCGATCGCCATGGGGGCGTACTTGGCCTCCGACGTCCTCGACATCCTAGAGAAGAAGCGCCAGGCCGTCACCGGGCTGGAGGTGCGCGTCCACGGGGAACAGGATCCCAACTCTCCGTTGGCCTTCCGGCGGATCCACGTCCACTACCGGGTGCGCGGCCGGGAGCTCTCCCCCAAGGCGGTCGAGGACGCCGTGCGGCTGGTGAGCGCCACCGTGCCGGGCGTGGCGCAGATCACCCACTCCATCGAACTGGTGGAAGAGAGCCCATAGGGGGAACACGCCGGGGGGACGGCCGCCGGCGGCCGTCCCCCCGGCCCTTAGGGGGTGCGCGCTGGGCTATGGAAGCGCCCCCGTTATTGCCCCCCATTTTAATACACGGGGATGCTGGGGTCAACTTCGCGCGCCCACGCGTTGATGCCCCCACGCAGGTGCTTCACCCGCAACCCGGCCGACTGAAGGATACGGGCCGCCTGGGCGCTGCGGGCCCCGGACTTGCAGTAGACCACATATTCGCGGGTGGGATCGAGCCGGTGGAGCTGCTCCGGCAGCTCCCGCAGCGGGATGAGGACCGCTCCCTCCAGGTGGCAGATCTCCCACTCGTGGAGCTCCCGCACGTCCAGCAGCACGATCTGCTGGCCGTCCCGCTCCAGCATCGCCTTCAACTCCCGCGGGGTGATGTCGAACTCGGTGACGTGCTCCTCGATCACCCGGACGCCACAGAAGGCTTCGTAATCGATCAGCTCCCGAATGGTGGGGTTCTCACCGCAGACGGGGCAGGCCGGGTTCTTGCGCAGCCTCAGCTCGCGGAACCGCATGCTCAGGGCGTCGTAGAGCAGCAGACGCCCGATGAGGGGCTCGCCCTGGCCGATGATCAGTTTGATGGCCTCGGTGGCCTGGATGGCGCCGATGACCCCCGGCAGCACCCCGAACACCCCACCCTCGGCGCAGGAAGGCACCAGGCCGGGCGGCGGGGGCTCCGGGTAGAGGCAGCGGTAGCACGGACCGACCCGGGCATCGAAGACGGTGGCCTGGCCCTCGAAGCGAAAGATGCTGCCGTAGATCAGCGGCTTGCCCAGAAAGACACAGGCATCGTTGACCAGGTAGCGCGTCGGGAAGTTGTCCGTGCCGTCGATGATGATGTCATAGTCCCGAAGGATGTCTCGGGCGTTCTGGCTGTTCAGCAGGACCTCATGGGTCTCCACCGTGATATCTGGGTTCAGGTCCAGCAAGCGGGCCTTGGCCGAGGCCAGCTTGGGCTTGCCCACCCAGGAGGTGCCATGCAGGATCTGGCGCTGTAGATTGCTCTCGTCCACCACGTCGAAATCCACCAGGCCGATGCGTCCCACCCCTGCGGCGGCGAGATACAAGGCGGCCGGGGAGCCCAGCCCGCCGGCGCCGATGATCAGGACGCTGGCGGCCTTCAGTTTCTTTTGACCGGCCAGCCCCACCTCCGGCATCAACAGATGTCGGCTGTAGCGCCGGATCTCCTCATGGGTTAAGACGACCTCGTTCACGTTCAACATGGCGCCTCCCTTTCCATAGATTCGATCGTCGGCCGACCCCTTTCCACTATCGCGGCCGGCCGGCGCTGTTGCAGCATGTGCCATTGCCGGCGCAGCGTCTCCGCTGTGGCCACGCCGTTGTTCACCGCCCGCACCGTCCCCGCCGCGTCCACCCAGAGGGTGGTCGGGACCGTCCAGACGCGATAGCGGGCGGCCATCTCCGGGTCGGAGCCTACGTCCACCGCCCGGATGGCCACGGTCTCCCTCCATTCCGCCCGCAGGGTCTCCAGGATAGGGGCCTGCACCAGACGGCAGGGCCCACAGGCGGGCGTGTAGAAATACAGCAGGGTCAGCGGGCCCTTCCACTCCCCCGCCCGGGGGCGGGCCAGGCGGCGCTGGGCACAAGCCACCAGGCACCACGCCAGCCAGAGGGCCAGGAGGATCCCTGCCGCCGCCAAGGCCCGCGCGATCACCCCTCCACCTCCCGGCGCTCGATGGGACGGGCGGTGAAGCCCGGGACCCCCAGGCGGCTCAGCTGATAATAGACGAAGCAACCGGCGCAGAAGCCGAAGAAGAGGTTGAGGGCGGCCAACACGATGACCACCCACGTCAGCGCCCAGCCGGCCGCCAGGGCGCCCAGGAAGAGCGCCGCCGCCCCCGCCGCGAGGACCGCCCCGCCCAGCCCCTGAGCGAACCGGTGCGGCTCGGGGTTGTCCGTCAACACCCGCGGCCGGAGCCAGCCCCACGGCCGCAACAGGCGGAAATAGATCTGCTGGAAGAGGGCAGCCCCCGGGAGGGCGGTCCCCACCAGCATCACCAGGGCCACGAAGGCGACCAGCTCCGGACGATCCAGGATCCAGGCCAGCAGGTTGAGGGCGATGATACAGGCCTGGTTGAACTTCAAGGCCGTGTGATCCACCTTCCGCTCCGCCATCCGCTACCTCCCGCGATCGAGGGGACGATGCTCAGGGTCTGGCCGTCAGCGATGGGGGTCTCCTCCCCCTGCAGGTAGCGCACGTCCTCGTCCCCGAGATAAACGTTCACGAAGGAACGCAGGCGGCCGTCCTCGTTGAAGAGGTGCCGCCGGAGCTCCGGATAGCGCTCGGTCAGGGCCCGCAGGGCCTCCCCCACAGTCCCAGCCTCCACGGACACGACCTTCTCTCCCTTGGTGTAGGCTCGCAGCGGGGTCGGGATCAAGATTTGCACCGCCATCCGTCTCACCTCCTGCAGAAGATCCGGCTACCTGCCCCCGGCTCGGGGGCGCGGCGCTCATCCCGAGTCCTCCACGATCTCCAGGCCCTGCTCCTCGAAGGCGGAGCGGTCATCGGTCAGTTGCCAGACGCGCCAGTCGACGGCGCGGCCCCCTTCCACCGAAATGATGAGATACGCATACCAGGGCCAGGCGTGCTCCCGATCGAAGGCCGAGGGCCGGGCCGGATGATCGGGATGGGAATGGAAGAAGCCCAGGACCTCCTGGCCGCGGCGGGCGGCCAGGGCCTCGGCGGTCCGCACCTCCTCCGGCGGGATGAAGAAGCGATGGGTTTGCTCCTCCGGGTTGGCCCACCGGTTGGGCACCAGGTGCAACCCCTCGACCATCTTGACGCCGTCCACCTCGCGGCCCAGAAGGATCCCGCACGCCTCGGCCGGATACCCGGCCTCGACGTGGGCCTGGATCTGAGCGGCGTGTTCCCGACGCAGCCGCAACGCCATCTTCCCCTCCGACGATCGCTGGGTTCCCTGGGCCTATCGCGGCAGTGGGCCCGCGGGCCGTCCCGTCACCTCTTCCTCAAACCAGAAGGGCTCGCTCAAATACTTGTAGCCGGCGTCGGGGAAGAGGGTGACCACCACCCCCTCCCGCAGCCGAGCGGCCACTTTGAGGGCGGCCGCCATGGCCGCGCCCGCCGAGATCCCTACAAACAGCCCCTCCTCCCGAGCCAGACGCCGGGCCATGGCGTAAGCCTCCTCCGTGGAGATCGGGAGGATCTCATCGATCAGGTCCGGGTCATAGATGCCCGGCCGGATCGCCGTCTCCATGTGCTTCAGTCCCTCCAGGCCGTGGAAGGGCCCGTCGGGCTGCACGCCGATCAGATGGATCCGTGGGTTCTGCTCCTTCAGCCAGCGGCCGACCCCCATCATCGTGCCGCTGGTCCCCAGGCCGGCCACGAAATGGGTGACGCGTCCCTCGGTCTGCGCCCAGATCTCGGGCCCCGTGGTCCGGTAATGGGCCTTCCAGTTGGCCGGGTTGTTATATTGGTCCGCGTAGAAATAGCGCTCCGGGTCGGCCTCGTAGCGGCGGCGGGCCTCCAGGATCGCCCCGTCAGTGCCCTCCAAGGGATCCGTCAGGATCAGCTCGGCGCCGTAGGCCCGGAGGATGCGCAGCCGCTCGGGGCTGGCGTTGGCCGGGATGCACAGCGTCACCCGATACCCCCGGGCCGCCCCCAGCATTGCGTAGGCGATTCCCATGTTGCCCGATGTGGCGTCCAGGATGACCTTCCCCGGCCGCAACAGGCCCTCCCGCTCCGCCGTCAGGAGGATCTCCCGGGCCGGCCGGTCCTTCACCGAGCCCCCCGGGTTATACCACTCCGCCTTGGCATAGATCTCCACGGGCGCGAAGGGAGCGGCGATCCGCTGGAACCGCACCAAGGGCGTGTTGCCGATCAGCTCGAAGAGATCCCGGGCCGTCTCCTGCTGCATCCTGGGCAAGGTCTTTACCATGACGGCTCCCCGTCCAAACGGTGTATGGACAAAGAAAAAGGACCAACGCGCTTCGGCGGGCTGCGAACAGGCCGGAGGCCTCAACACCCAAAGGGGGCGCGGGGGCGTCGGCCACCCACCGACTCGGTTGGTCCTTCGGCGGCGGGAGGGAGGATCCTGTCCGGATCCTCACCCCGGGCGGGTGGCGTTAACGCCCCCGCCCAGGACAGATGCAGTGCCAGCGCGATCCGATGGTCGGCATTTCTATGGGTCCCGTCAGCGTTTTGTAAACATCATACGAGACCCCCCCGGGCCTGTCAAGTTTTGGTCCAAACCAAGGCCGGGCTTATTTCTGACGGCCAGGGGGGGTGGCTTTAGGGCCCGGCGGGGGCTTGGATTCACGGCCGGGAGGTGTGCGATCCTGCAGGCCCGGCGGGGCGCGGGGCGTCTGTCGCTTCTCCTGACCGGGCGGGGTATGCTTCGGGCGCGGCGTCTCCCGCTTCTCCCCACCGGACGGCGTGGGCGGGGATCCACGCATCTCCCGCGTCGGTTCCGGCGTGAGGGTCAACGGCGGGGAGGCCACGGGAGTCGGCGGCCCGGTCTCCGCGTCCCCGCCGGAGGGCACAAAGTGGGGGGACAGCCCATCCCAACGGACGCGGGCATGCGCCAGCGCCGCCTGGAGGGCCGGCGGGGCCGCCCGCAGTGCCTGCTCTAGGAAGGCGCCCTGGCGTCGGTAGAGGGCTTGGGCGCGGCCGCGCCAGGCCGGCGCGCCCTCGGAGAGACGCGGGGCGATCTCCTCCAGATGCTGCAGGCTCTCCTCGGCAACCGCCGGGAACCACCGGCCCCGCGCGGCAGCCCCCTCGAACTCCGACCAGCGGCGTTCGGCCAGCCAGAGGGCCCGCTCCTCTGGGGGCATGGACGCCGCGAGGGCCGCCTCCACCGCCCGCTTCAACGGATAGAGCGGCGCGTCGGGCAGACTGGCCTCGGCGGCGGCGGCCAGGCCCAGGATCCCCAGGAGCAACCCGGCGAAGGCGGCTAGCGCCAGGGCCCAGCGGAACATCGGAACGGCCCGGCGAGCGGCTTGCCTCTGGGCCGTCCAGGCCTGCCCCTGGCGGATCAGCTGCTCCCGAGCGGCCGGGGAGAGCGCCACCTGTTGCCCGCGCCGTACCCACAGGGCGGCCTCGAGCAGCGGACGCAGGGACGCCGCCTCCGGGATCTCCCGCAGACAGGTCTCCAAGTCGGCTCCATCCTCCAGGCGGCGGAGGCAACGCTCCAGCAACTCGGCTTCCCAGATTTCGGTTTCTCGGACCATCAGCGGGCCTTCTCCAGATATCGCGCCAACGTGCCCAGCGCTCGATGCTGCAGGGCCTTGACCGCGCCGACCGTCTTGCCCATCGCGCGGGCCACTTCCTCCAGGCTCATCCCAACCAGAAAGCGCAGGGTGATCACCTCCCGCTGCTCGGGGGTCAGCACCCGCAGGGCCCGCTCGATCATTTCAGAGGCGTCGATGGCATCCTCAGGGACCTCCCGCGTGACATACGGGCCGGTCTCGGTGTCCTCCAGGGCGGCGGTGGGATGCCGGTGCTGCCGACGCCAGTGATCGATCAACCGGGCCCGGGCGATGCGGAACAGCCAGGCGCCGAAGGGCAGCCCCCGTTCCTCGTATCGCGGCAGATCTTCGATCATCTTCAAGAACACATCGGCTGTGAGATCCTCCGCCGTTTCCGCATCGCCCAGGCGGTAGAAAAGATAGCGGTAGATCCCATCGGCGTAATGCCGATAAAGGGCCGCGATGGCCTCGGGGTCCCCCTGGCGGGCCCGGGCGATCCAGCGCTTCTCATCCGGATGAGGGGTGAGCAGACCCATCCCTCATCCTCCTATGAAACCGCTCGTGACGGCAGGAACGTCACGCGTATCCTCTCCGGACAGCCCAACGGTTTTGTTAGCAGACCAGCGAGTGTCAGAGATTCTTAACCCCTGTTGTCAGCACCGTCCTCCACGGTGCCGAGAAACCCAGAGGGAGGCTTGCCATGCGATCCGTTCGATCCGGAATGGTTGGCAGTTTGTTAGGCATCGGCCTGGCCTTGATCCTGGGGCTGGTGCTGGCCCGGGTGGCAGGGGCAACGCCCGGGGCGGAGGACCCAATGCCAACGCCCCAGGCGACGCCGACCGGGACCGTGACCCGGGTTCACCCCGTGGCCCTGGCGCTGTCCCGCTGGGTCAGCCAGACCTTCCCCGCTTATGGGATCACCTCCACCGTTTCGCTGACTGAGATCTTGGGCCTGCACACCCAGGGCTTCGGCTACGGCGAGATCGCCCGCGCCCTCTGGCTGGTGCTGGCCACCCGGTCCGACAACAACCCCACCAACGATCTCACGTTGGAACAGGCCCTGACGTTGGGCCACCAGATTGGCTGGGGCCAGGCCTACCGGCAGTATGGCGTGCATCCCGGCGGCCGGGGCCTGGGGGCGATCATGCGCGCCGCCAAGGAGAAGCCCACGGTGAAAGCCATCTCCGCGCCCGCCGGCACGCCGACAGCACCGGGCCCCCGCAAGACCCCACCCGGGTGGGGGCGGAGCCGGCGCCCGTGATCGCCGGCGGCTAATCCTCCCGGCCGAACCGCTGGGCCAACTGTCCCAGCGGGAACCGCAGGATCGTCGGCCGGCCATGCGGGCAGGTCCAAGGCATGGCACAGCGCTCTAGGGCGCGCACCAGGTGCTGCATCTGCTCCATGCTGAGGACCTGCCCGGCTTTGACGGCCGCCCGTTTGCAGATGATGCGCAGCAGCCGCTCCTCCAACCTCCCCGCCATCGGCGGGCGGGCCTCCCGGAGGTCCAGCAGCACGTCCTGCAAGGCGGGCCCGATCGCCCCGGGCGGCAGGCCCGCCGGGACGGCGGTCACGCGCACGGCCCGGGGCCCGAAGGGCTCCAGGAGGAAGCCCACCTCCTGCAGCGCGGCCCGGCTCTCCTCCAGAAGGTCCATCTCCTCCGGCGATACTTCAAACAGCAGGGGCTCCAGCAGCGGCTGCGCCGGGAGCGGCCCCTCCGCCCGCTGGGCGCCGAGGGTTTCAAACAGCACCCGCTCGTGGGCGGCATGCTGGTCCAGCACATAGAGGCCGTCTGGCCCCTCGGCGATGATGTAAGCCGCCTGGATCTGCCCCACCACTCGCAACGGCGGAAGCCCTCCGGCCCCTTCGACCCCGATCGCCTCGGCGGGACGCGCGGCTGACCCCGCCGGCAGCGGAAGCCCCGGGGCGGGGGCGGCCGGCGGGCGAAGGAGGTGCGCCACGGGGACGGAGGTCTCCCGGCGCAGGGCCTGAAGGATCGTCCCGTGGACCAGCCGAAAGATCCCCTCGGGATCCCGGAAGCGGACCTCGATCTTGGCCGGATGGACGTTGACGTCCACCTGATCGGGGGGCATCTCCAACCACAGGAAGGCCCAGGGATACCGCCCGCTCGGGAGCAGGGTGTGATAGGCCTGCAGCACCGCCGCAGGGAGCATCCGATCGTGGACCCATCGTCCGTTCACAAAGAAGGCCAGTTCCTGGCGATCGGGCCGATGTCGGTCGGGGGGGCTGATCCAACCCCAAACCCGCAGCGCCCCCTCGGCCCCGGCAACGGCCAGGAGGACCTCTGCCAGTTCTGCCCCGTAGAGGGCCGCCAGCCGATGCCGTGGATCTCTCACCGCCGGCAGGGCGAGGACCTCCCGGCCGTCGTGGCGCAGCCGGAAATGCACGTGGGGGTAGGCCAGGGCGTAGCGGCTGACCCAGAGATCGATCCAGCGGCGCTCAGCGCTTTCGCGGCGCAGGAATTTGCGCCGCGCCGGCGTGTTGAAGAACAGGTCCTCCACGATCATCTCCGTCCCTGGCGGGCGGGCGATGGGTCGATGCCCCAGGAGCCGGCCGCCCTCGATCCGGGCCTCAACGCCCAAAGCCTCGCCGGCGGCGCGGGTGCGGCAGGTCACCCGGGAGACGGCTGCGATGGCTGCCAGGGCCTCCCCGCGGAACCCCAGGGTGGTGATGCGGAAGAGATCCTCGGGGGAGGTCAATTTGCTGGTGGCGTGGCGGGCGAAGGCCAGCGGAACCTCAGCGGCGGGGATCCCCTCGCCGTCATCGGCCACCCGGACACGCCGTTGCCCGCCGCCTTCGATCTCGACCTCGATCTGGGACGCGCCGGCATCCAGGGCGTTCTCCATCAGCTCCTTCACCACCGAGGCCGGCCGCTCCACCACCTCCCCCGCGGCGATCTGGGCCACCAGATCCGGGTCCAGAACCCGAATGGGCATCCCCGCACCCCACCGTGCAGATCGTGTGTTCGTATTTTGATCCCTCCCGCCTCCGAGGGCAAAAGGGGCCTTGGACGTTGGTCCGTCCTCATCCGGGCGGCGTCCCGCGATCTGCATGGAAAAAGCGGAGGGAGCCTCCGTCGGGAGGCTCCCTCCGCCGGGTGGATGGATCGGGCGCTGCGGTTACTCGGACAGGCGGACGACCTGTTCGGCCTGGAGGCCCTTGGGCGTCTCGCGGATGGTGAACTCCACCCGCTCGCCCTCTTCGAGGTTACGGAACCCCTGGCCGACGATGGCGGTGTAGTGGACGAAGACGTCGCGATCCCCTTCGTCGGGCCGGATGAAGCCGTACCCCTTCGTCCGGTTGAACCAGCGGACGGTGCCCTTGACACGCTGACCAGCCATTGCTGCAACTCCTTGAGAAAGTTTTTGAAGCCCGCAGGGGGCGGACTCCCGACAGACCTAGATGGAACGCTCGGCCGGACGAAGGGGATCCTCCAGCCCCAGGGCCGGCCTTCAACAAAAAAGCCGTCGGGCGAGTCCTGCGTTGACCCGACGGCCCAACGATCAGAACATCCCCCTCACGCTCCGGTTCGCTCGTTCCGCCCTTTATCATAGCCAAACCGGGCGATTTGTCAAGAAGGGCCGAGGGGCCGTCGGAGGCGCTCCGTTTGTCATGAGGTGATGGGGGTGAGGCCGTGGGCGGTGAGGGCTTCGGGGTTGAGGAGG
>NZ_PSLG01000077.1:0-9300 GCF_040289485.1 Thermoflexus sp. | reverse complement strand
GCTCGCGCACGAGGTGTTCCATGCTCCAGGCGTTCTCCGGCTCAAAAACGCGCACCGTATGGCCACGGGCGATCAACTCAGTGGCGATGCCGCGCAGAAAATGGGCGTTGCCGTGGTTCCAGTCGGAGAGGAGCGAATGGGTGAAGATCACGACACGCATGCCGGGACCTCCTCATCCTCCGCAAGCGGCGCCGGTCCCGTATCCGCCGGTCGGTCGGCGACCAGCTCGCGGTATACGGCCATATACCCGGCGACCATTCGCTCCGGCGTGTATGCCAGCGCTCGCGCGCGCGCCCGCGCGGCCATCTCCGCGCGCAGACCGGCATCGGCGATCAGCCCCTCCAGCGCGTTGTGGAGCGCGCCTGCGTCGTCCCGACCGACAAAAAGGGCGGCATCGCCCCAGACCTCCCGAAGCGAGGGAATGTCGCCAACGACGAGAGCGCACCCGGCCAGCCCCGCCTCCAGCATCGGCAGCCCGAACCCCTCCTCCCGGCTGGTCAGCAGCACGGCGTCGGCCAGGCTGTAGAAGTCGGCGAGGGCTTCCTCCGGCAACCCTTCCCCGCCGTTGTGCTCGCACAGGAAATGGGCCGCCCCCTCTAGGCCCCACGCCGCCCGCTGCCGGCGGAGCGCCTCCAGGTAGGCGAGGTTGTCGACGGTGTGGGCGCCGGGCGGACCGGTGACCACCAGTCGGGCGTCCCATCCAGTGCGGGACCGCAAAGCCCGCAGCACTTCTAGGGCCGCCTCCAGGTTCTTGCGCCGTGTGATGCGCACGGGCGTCAGCAGGATGACGTCCGCCTCCAGGAGGCCCAGGGCCTCCACCAGCCGGCGGGCGAGGGGGGTCCAGCGGAAGAACGCACCCATATCCACCCCGTTGGGGATCACGTGGATCTGCTCCAGGGGGATCCCCCAGGCGGCGGCCAGCGCCTGGCGGCGGGCCTCGGAGACGGTGACGTGGATCACCGGCCACGGCCGGAACAGGAGCGTCCACGGCTCCTCGGGGACGCGGGGCGACCGCTCCCGCAGGATCACCGCGTCGTGATGCCACCCGATCCAACGCCGGGGCTCCGCACCGATCAGATCGCAGAGCGCGGCGGAGAGGACCAGGTTTTTGTCCATGGTGCACACGTTGTGGAGGATGACGACGTCTGCGCCGCGGAGGGCCTGGGAGAGGGCCGCCCGCAGGCGCGCCCGCATCGCGGCAAAGGCGGCCGGGCGCTCCCCGCGCGCAAGGGCCGCTTGCAGCGGGGCGATCTCCGGATGACGGCCGTAAAGCAAGGAGATCCGCACCACGGCCACGCCCGGCCGACCCAGCCCCCCTTCCCCGGTGATCACCCGCACCGGGTAGCCGGCCTCGGCCAGGAAGTCGGCCTGGCGGCCCAGCACCTGCTCGACCCCGCCAACGACCGGAGGCGCGGTGTAATGCACCAGCGCGACGGTGGGTTTCGCCGCCATCCTCGGTTATGGCCTCCCCATCTCCTGAGGCCTCTGTATGCTATCATAAGCGGGATCGGCGGGTGGACACGGGTTCCAGAGACCCGATCCGCTGCGATCGGGGGGAAGCTGGGCGATGCGCCGTCTCAGAGGATGTCTGGGGGTGCTGGTCGGGATCCTGGTGGGCGGAAGCCTGGGGGTCGTCCCTCTGCCGGCCCACGGCCAGGGGGCTCCCTTCCGGGTGTTTCTGCCCCTCGTGGCCCGGCAAGGGCTGCCGCCGTCGGGCCCCTCCTTCGGCCTGGTCTTCATCACCTCAGCGGAGATCCCGGCCGACGCCGCCCGCTTCGCGCGGGCCCGGGAGTTGGGGGCCCGCTGGGACCGTTGGCCCCTCTATTGGAGCGGGGTGGAAGGGACGCCCGGCGTGTTCTCGTGGGGGCATGTCGACGCCGCCCTGAAGGAGGTCCTGGCCCAGGGACTTGAGGTCTCCCTGATCCTGATGGGCACCCCCGCCTTCTACGCCGCCGCGGGCTCCCCCGCCCGGCCGCCGATCGGGGGCTCCCCCCTCCGCCGGCGCGCCGGGGGGCCCATCGCCATCGCCGCCGCCAACCCTCCGGCCGGCCTCTACGCGCCGGTCTTCGCGGACGGCACCGATCATCCCGGCCCGGGCAAGACCATCCATCCGGCCAACCGCTGGGCCATGTTCGTCTTTCAGGCGGCGGACCGCTACCGGCCAGGGGGCGCCGCCTCCCGCGAAGTGGCCGGCTGGCCCGCCGGGCGGGGGGTACGTTACTGGGAGATCTGGAACGAGCCGGACCTCTCGTTCTTCTGGAGCGGGAGCGCAGCGGATTACGCTCGGCTCCTGAAGGTGGCCGCCCTCGCCATCCGCCAGGCCGATCCGCAGGCCCGCATCCTCTTCGGCGGCCTGGCCGTCTTTGAGAAGCCCGGGTGGCTCCGCGATGTCCTCACTGTCCTCCAGAACGATCCCGATCCCGCCCTGCGGGATGCCTACGGCTGGTATTTCGACATCCTCCCGGTCCACAGTTACAGTTACGCCTGGCAGACCTTCCGGTATCTGAACCAGGCCGCGGCGACGCTGCGAGACTTCCGCCTGAACAAGGAACTGTGGGTGAACGAGAGCGGCCTGCCGGTGTGGGACGACTATCCGGGGCCCACGTGGGACCCGGACAGCGGCTACCGCGGGACGCGAGAAGAGCAGGCCGCCTACGTGGTGCAGAGCGCCGCCTACGCCCTGTGGCTGGGGGCCCGGGTCGTTTTCCATTTCATGCTCCACGACGATTGCGGGAACGGCCCGGAGGCCCGGGACGCCTTCGGCCTGTATCGCAACCCGAGCCCCGCGCCGTGTTACCCTTCGGATGCGGGGGCCCGCCCGGCGGCGGCCGCCTACCGGTTGGTGGCGGCCCACCTGCAGGGGGCGACGCCCCTGTGGCGCTGGCGGTCCACCGGCGGCGCCACCGATTGGGGGGCGTGCACCGGCCGGGTGGAATGGTTCGCCTTCCGGCGGCCCGACGGGGCCCGCGTGCTTTTGGCCTGGACCCGCATGAACGAGCCGGCGGTCATCACCGTGACCGCCGCGGCGCCCAGCGGGGTGGTCTACGACGTCCGCTCGGGAGCGGCCACCCTGGTCGCGCCGGCCGGGGGCGTTTACACCTTCACCCTGCCCCCGGCCACGAATTACAACACCCCCACCTGGTGCAACCCGGGGCGGGAGAAGCGGGGAGAGGCGGCCGTAGGTGGGCTGCCGTTGTTCCTGGTGGAGCCCGGGCCGTAGGCGGGGAGCCCGCGGGGTGCCCCTTCGCCTATACCTTCGCCAGCCCGCGGCGGCGCAGCTCCGCCGTGAGGGCGGGAACGATCTTGAAGAGATCGTCCACGACGCCGTAGCGGGCGACTTTGAAGATGGGCGCCTCCGGGTCCTTGTTGATGGCCACGATGACCTTCACCCCCCGCAGGCCGGAAAGGTGCTGGATGGCCCCAGAGATCCCACAGGCGATGTAGAGATCGGGGCTGATGGTCTTGCCCGTCTGTCCCACTTGATACTTGTAGGGGATCCACCCGGCGTCGACCACGGCGCGGGTGGCGCCCAGAGCAGCGCCCAGCGCCCGGGCCAGTTCCCGCAGCGGTTCGAACCCCTCCGGCCCTCCCACACCCCGCCCGCCCCCCACGACGATGCGGGCCTCGTTGAGGGGAATCTCTCCGGCTGCCTCCGGGATCCACTCCAGCACCTCGGTGGGGAACCCGGAGGCCTCCAGGTCGACGGGGACGGCGATCACCTCCCCCCGGCGGGAGGGGTCGGGCTCCGGTTTGGGGAAGGCCCGCCCCCGGATCGCCAGAAGCGCCGGTCCTCGCTCCACCGTGACGCGGGCGAAGAGCTTCCCCTCATAGATCGGCCGGACGGCCATGATCCGCCCGTCTTCCACACTCACCTCGATCACGTCCATCAGGGCAGCGGTCCCCAGCTCAGCGGCCAGCCCTCCCACCAGTTCCCGGCCCCGGGCGGTGCCCCCCAGCAGGACGGCCTGGGGTTGGGCCTCCGCGACCATAGGGGCAAGGACGGCGAGATAGGGCTCGAGGCGGAAGTCGGCCAGGTCCGGGTGCTCGGCCACCCGCACCATGTCGGCGCCCATGGCGATGGCCTCCTCGGCCCGTGCGGCGACCCCGTGGCCCAGCAGGACGGCCGTCACGGGCCCCGCCATGGCCTCGGCCAGCCGCCGGGCCACGCCCAGGGCCTCCCACGAAACCGAGGGGACCTGCCCCTGGAACTGCTCCAGCCAGACCCAGATGCCGCTCATCCGTGCCCTCCCGACGGATGGGTTCACAGCACCTTCTCCGCCAGCAGGCGGTCCACCAGGATGCGGGCGATCTCCTCGGGCGATTCCCCTTGGATGAACTCGCACCGAACCTCCGGCTTGGGCGGGGCGAAGATGGCGGGCCAGCGGGCCGCCGAGGCCGCGGCGCCCACCTGGTCCGGGGCCAGCCCGAGATCGGCCGCCGTCCAGATGGGGATCGCCATCCGGGCAGCCTTCCGAATACCCATGAAGGAGGGGTAACGGGGCTCATTCATTTGCATGGCCGACAGGACGGCGGGGAGGGGGGCGCGCACCACCTGGCGGCCCTCCTCCAGGATGCGTTCCACCACGATGGACCGCCCGGCGGGGTCCACCTCCCGGATCTTCCCCACGTAGGCCAGGAGGGGCCAGCCCAGCCGGCGGGCGAGGGCCGGCGGGACCTGGGCGGAGTTCCCGTCCACGCTCTCCTTGCCCATGAAGACCAGGTCGACGGCCCCGAGTTTGCGGACGGCGGCGGCGAGGATGGTGGCCGTGACCACGGCGTCGGAGCCCTCGAAGGCAGGGTCATGGAGGAGGATGGCCTCGTCACAGCCCATGGCCACCGCCTGCTTCAGGGCCTCCTTGGCGGACTCCGGGCCCATGGTGATGGCGGCGACCTTGCCGCCGAACTTCTCCTTGAGGCGCAGGGACTCCTCGATGGCGAACTCATCCCACGGGTTGACGATGAGGGGGGCGTCGCCCCAGGAAACCCGGCCGGAAGCGTCCACCGTCAGGTTCGCCGCGGTGTCGGGGGTTTGCTTGACCAGCACCACGATGTTCATCGGCGCCTCCCGAAACGACGCGGGTGAATCCGCGAGCGGTTTCCGAACCCCGGGCCATTGTCCTCGGGGAGTGTTCAGGGGGTGTTCAGGCAGGGGCGGGCTCGGCGCGCCAGACCTCCGGGTCGTAGGCGGGGAGCTCGCACCGCAGCGGGCGGTCCCGACGGTAGCCCAGGGCATACTCGGCTTGGATCAGGGTGTGGATCTGGCTGGTGCCCTCGTAGATGACCTCCCCCTTGGCGTTCCGGAGATAGCGCTCCACATCGTATTCGTCGCTGTAGCCGTAGGCCCCGTGGATCTGGATGGCGTCCAGGGCGGCCTGGACGGCGGCCTCCGTGGCGAACCATTTGGCGAGGCTGGTCTCGCGGGTATTGCGCAGCCCCATGTTCTTCATCCAGCCGGCCCGCAGGTAGAGGAGGCGGGCGATCTCGTAGTTGGCGGCCATCTTGGCGATCATCTCCTGGACCAACTGGTGTTCCCCGATGCGCTTGCCGAAGGTGGTGCGCTGGTTGGCGTATTGGACGGAGGCCTCCAGGCAAGCGCGGATCAGGCCGGTGGCCCCGGCGGCCACCGTGTAGCGGCCGTTGTCCAGGGCGGCCATGGCGATGTAGAACCCCTCGCCCTCCTCCCCCAGGCGGTTCTCGGCCGGCACCGGGGTGTTCTCGAAGACGATCCAGCCGGTGTTGCCCGCCCGTACCCCCAGTTTGCCGTGGATGGTGCCGGTTTTGACGCCGGGGAAGGTCCGCTCCACGATGAAGGCCGACATCCCCCGGTGGCCCTTCTCAGGGTCCGTCTTGGCGATGACCAGGAAGTGGTCGGCCAGGTCGGCCAGGCTGATCCACGTCTTCTCTCCGTTGAGGAGGTAGACATCGCCCTGGCGCCTGGCGGTGGTGCGGATGGCCGCGGCATCGGAGCCGGCGCCGGGCTCGGTGAGGGCGTAGGCGGCGATCTTCTCCCCCCGGGCCTGGGGGACCAGGTAACGCTGTTTTTGTTCCTCGGTGCCCCATTGCAGGAGGGAGAGGGAGTTGAGGGCCACGTGGACCGACATCACCACCCGCAGGGAACTGTCCACCCGCTCCAGCTCCTCGCAGGCCAGCCCGAGGGAGATGTAATCCATCCCCGCCCCCCCGTATTTGACCGGGATGCAGATCCCCAGCAGCCCCAGGGCCGCCATCCGTTCGAAGAGCCATGGGATCGGCTTCTGGGCCCGGTCGTGCTCCTGGATGACCGGCCGCACCTCCCGCTCGGCGAACTCCCGCACCATCTGCTGCACCATGCGGTGCTCGTCGTTCAGCCGGAAATCCATCGCGGCCTCCACGGCGGAGTTTCCCGGTCCATTATAGCCGCGCCCCCGACCGGACGAACGTCCGCTCGCAGGGCTTGCGCCGCGGGCTTTGGCGGCCGGGGCTTTGGTGGCCCTGTTTGCCATCGGATTCGGATCCGATTACAATATATAGCTTGGACCTGGCAGGCATCCCAACTCCCCCTGGACGGAGGAAGGTGCGGTGAGCCTCTCCAAGGAAGAGAAGCAGCAGTTGATCGAGATGTTCCGGCGCCACGAGACGGACACCGGCTCGCCGGAAGTGCAGATCGCCATCCTGACCGAGCGCATCAACCGCCTGACCGAGCATCTGAAGCAGCACAAGCACGATGAGCACTCGCGGGTGGGCCTGCTCAAACTGGTGGGCAAGCGCCGGCGCCAACTGGAGTATCTGGCCCGGGTGGATTCCCAGCGCTACCGGATGGTCCTGGAGCGCCTGGGCTTGCGCAAATGAGCCGCGCTCGGGCCAGGGCGACCCTGCACGGACGCGTAGATGGAGGGCTCCCTCATCTACGCGTTTTTTTCAACTGAGGAGGGGGCCGCACCCTTATCTTTGATGAGAGCGAGGTTCAGCCGTGAGGCGAGAGCGAGAGGTTTTCAGGACCCTGGTCGGAGACAAGGAGATCGTCATCGAGACCGGATACTTCGCCTGGCAGGCCAACGGCGCGGTCATCGTCCGCGTCGGCGACACGATGATCCTGGCCGCGGCCACCATGGCGAAGGAGGTGCGGGAGGGCATCGATTTCTTCCCCTTGAGCGTGGACTTCGAGGAGCGGCTGTATGCGGCGGGCCGCATCCCGGGCAGTTTCCACCGGCGGGAGGGGCGGCCCTCGGAGAACGCCATCCTCACCGCCCGCCTGGTGGATCGTTCCCTGCGCCCGCTGTTCCCCAAGGACCTGCACAACGACGTGCAGGTCATCCTCACCAGCCTCTCAGCGGATCCCGAATACCACCTGGACATCCCCTCCATCATCGCCGCCTCCGCCGCCCTGACCATCTCGGACATCCCCTGGTTCGGGCCGGTGGGGGCCGTTCGCGTCGGCTACATCGACGGCCAGTTCGTGATCAACCCCACCGTCAGTCAGATGGAACACAGCCGCCTGGACCTGCGGCTGGCCGGGACCGCCGATGCGGTCCTGATGGTAGAGGCGGGGGCCAACGAGATGCCCGAGGACCTGGTGGTGGAGGCCATCCGCCTGGGCCACGAGGCGATGCAGCCCCTGATCGCCCTCCAGGAGGAGATGCGGGCGGCCATCGGCAAACCCAAAGCCTCCTACCGCTCCTTCGCCGTCCCCGAGGAGGTCCGCCAGGCCGTGCGGGCCCGCCTGGACCACCAGATCGCCGAGATCCTGGACACCTACTTCGACAAGGACAAGCGGAACGAGGCGCTGGACGAACTGGAGGAGGACATCCTGCAGGCCCTCTCGGAATACGAGCAGGCCCAGGTGAAGGAGAGTTTCCACGAGGCGCTGCGCGAGGAGGTCCGCCGGCGCATCCTGGAGGAGGGCCGTCGGCCGGACGGGCGGGGGCCGCGGGATATCCGCCCGGTCTGGTGCGAGGTGGACGTGGCGCCGCGGGCCCACGGGTCGGCCCTCTTCACCCGGGGCGAGACCCAGGTCCTCTCCGTCGTCACCCTGGCCACCCTGGCCGAGCAACAGGAACTGGACACCCTGGCCCCCGAGGAGACCAAGCGCTACATCCACCACTACAACTTCCCGCCTTTCTCCACCGGCGAGGTCCGGGTGCTGCGGGGGGCCTCGCGGCGGGAGATCGGCCACGGCGCCCTGGCCGAGCGGGCTCTGCTCCCGGTGATCCCGCCGGAGGAGGAGTTCCCTTACACCATCCGGGTGGTCAGCGAGGTCCTCTCTTCCAACGGCTCCACCTCCATGGCCAGCGTCTGCGGATCCACCCTGGCGCTGATGGACGCCGGCGTCCCCATCCGCAAGCCGGTCTCTGGGGTGGCCATGGGGCTGGTGACGGCCGACGAGACATGGCGGAAATACGTCATCCTCACCGACATCCAGGGGATGGAGGACCACCTGGGCGACATGGACTTCAAGGTGGCTGGCACCGCCGACGGCATCACCGCCCTCCAGATGGACGTCAAGATCCGGGGTCTCCCTTACCACGTGCTGGCGGAGGCTCTGGCCCAGGCTCGGGAGGCCCGGCTCTACATCCTGGAGAAGATGCTGGAGGTCCTGCCGGCGCCGCGGCCGGAGCTGAAGCCCCATGCCCCGCGCATCTTCACCGTGCACATCCCGGTGGAGAAGATCGGCGCCCTCATCGGGCCGGGCGGCAAGACCATCCGCAAGATCCAGGAGGAGACCCACACCCAGATCGACATTGAGGAGGACGGAACGGTCTACATCGCCGCCACCAGCCTCGCCGACGCCGAGAGCGCCCGCCTCAAGATCGAGGCCTACGCGGAGGAGCCCCAGGTGGGCAAGATCTACCTGGGCAAGGTAATCCGCATCACCGACTTCGGGGCCTTCGTGGAGATCCTGCCCGGCGCCGTGGGGATGGTCCATATCTCCCAGATCGCTGACCAGAAGGTCAACCGCATCGAAGACGTGGTGCAGGTGGGCGATCAGATCCTGGTGATGGTGACCCACATCGAAGACGACGGCAAGATCCGTCTCTCCCGCCAGGCGGTCCTGGAGGGCCTCTCCCTGGAGGAGGCCCAACAGCGGGATCGCATGCTGGCCGCCAAGGGGAAGGGGAAGCCAGGCGGGGAGGAGGGCGCGCGGGGCCGCCCCCTGGCCGGGCGCGTCAAGATCGTCCGCCGCGTCTCGCGGGAGTAGCGCCCTCCCTTTCGTGAGGAAGGGCCCGGCGACCGGAATGGTTTTCTCTTGGGAAGCCTCGCGGCGCCGCTACGGTTGCACCACCACCGGGGTCCCGATCTCCGCAGGGTCGGGCGGGGGGGTGG
>NZ_PSLG01000076.1:0-9307 GCF_040289485.1 Thermoflexus sp. | reverse complement strand
CCAGGGCGGCCTCCGCCCAGCGGGCAAAGGCCTCGCGGTCCTCCGGCGCCTGGGCCGCCCAGGCCTGCCATCGGGCCCAGGCGGTGGGCCAATCCCTTCGTTGGGTGGCGACCTCGGCCAGGCCGCGCAGCGCCGTCGGGTCGCCTTGGCGCATGGCCGCGCGCCAGAGGGCCTCCGCCTCCTCTTCGCCCAGGGCGGTCTGCAGGCGGGCCATTCGGTGCAGGACCCGGGGGTCCTCCGGGCGGCGGGCCAGCGCCATCTCGTAGAAACGGCGTGCCGAGAGCCCGCGGCCCTCGGCCCAGAGGCGGTCGCCCGCGCGGATCCACGACGCCACCATGGCGCTCTCCGGATCCAGTGGGAGGATCGCGAGGCCCAGGATCAGGAGGCCCGCCACTCGGATCCAGCGCATGTCGATCAGCGTTCTCCGGCAAATGGGGTGGCGCTCCAGGCTATAATACCCCCAATGGCCCGCCGATTCCCGGCGGGAAAGGCAATGTGAGGAAGGCAGCCGATGGCGTTGCGGGTGGCGATCGTGGGGGCCGGGGCGGCTGGCCTGGCAGCCGCCTACGACCTGACCCGCCACGGGGCCCAGGTGGTCGTTTACGAAGCCGCGCCCCAGGCAGGCGGCCTGGCCTCGGGCTTCAAAGCCGAGGGGTGGTCCTGGTCCCTGGAGCGGTTTTACCATCACTGGTTCGCCTCCGACCGGGCGATCCTGGGGCTCATCGCGGAACTGGGGTTGAGCCATCGGGTGCGGTTCCTCCGGCCGGTCACCGCCGTGTGGTATAACGAGCGTCCGTATCCTTTCGACAGCCCGCTGGCGGTGCTACAGTTCCCCGGCCTCTCCCTGCCGGAGAAACTGCGCATGGGGCTGGTCATTGCCTATCTGCGTTTGACCCTCCGCTGGGAGCCGTTGGAGCGGGTGACCGCCCATGAATGGCTGCCGCGCCATATGGGCCGGCGGGCCTATGAGCGGATCTGGCAGCCGCTGCTGGAGGGGAAGTTCGGAGAGGCCTACACGGAAGTGAACATGGCTTGGTTCTGGGCCCGCATCCACAAGCGCAGCCCCCGCCTGGGCACCTTTGAAGGCGGCTTCCAGGCCTTCTTCGACGCCCTGGTGGATCGGGTCCGGGCGCAGGGCGGGGAGGTGCGCCTGGCGACCCCAGTGTTCCGGCTGGAGCCCGAAGGGGACGGGTGGCTGGTGGAGGCGGCGGACGGCGCGGTGGTTTACGATGCGGTCCTGGTGACCACCTCTCCGCGCCTGCTCGTCCGTCTGGTCCCGGCCCTGCCGGCCTCGTATGCCGGCCAGTTGTTGCACCTGCAGGCCCTGGGGGCGGTGGTCCTGATCCTGGCCCTGGATCGCCCGCTCACCCAGGGGGTTTACTGGATCAACCTGCCCAAGCGAGCAGGCTTTCCCTTCCTCGCCCTGGTGGAGCACACGAACTACATCCCGGCCGAGCACTATGGGGGCGAGCATCTGGTTTACTGTGGGGATTACCTCCCGCCGGAGCATCCGTATTTCTCCATGTCCCCCGAGGCGTTGCTGCGCACCTTCCTGCCGGCGCTGCCCCGGTTCAACCCGGCGTTCCGGCCGGAGTGGGTCCGGCGCTACTGGGTCTTCCGCGAGCCCTATGCCCAGCCGGTGGTCCCCGTGAACTACTCGCGGATGATCCCAGCGGTGCGCACGCCGCTGGCTGGCCTCTATTTCGCCAGCATGAGCCAGGTGTATCCGTGGGATCGGGGGACCAACTACGCGGTGGAACTGGGCCGGCGGGCGGCGGCCATGATCCTGGAGGACGCGGCGCGGGAGCGGCGCCTGGTGCGGGCGCCGCTCCCGCAGGCAGCGGACAATCCTCCCGGTCACCGTCCATAGGCCGCGTCGAAGAACCGGATCTCCAGCGCCATGGCCGTGCGGTAAAGGTCCCGCTGAACCGCCTCTTCGCCTGGGAGCCGGTCCAGCAGCCCCTCCAGCCGGCGGGCCAGGGCCTCAAAGGCCTCGCTGGCGTAGGTCTCCACCCACTCCCGGTAGGGGCTGGCGGGGTCGGTGAAGGGGCGGAGGGTCCGGCCCAGGTGGGCATACAGGCGCATGCAGGGCGTCATGGCGGCCACGATGTGCCCGGCCGGCTCCAGGGCCGCCACGCGGAGGAGGAAGTCCGTGTAGGCCCGGGTGGCCGGGGCCGGTTCGGGGGTCAGCGAGATCCCCCAGCGGGCCGCGTATCCCTGGTGCAACCGGAGTTCCTCGAAGGTGCCTTCCAGGAGCGCCCGGAAGTCGGCCATCGCCTCCCGATCGGGCGCCTTGGCGAAGGCCAGGGCGTAGGCCCGCGCGAAAGCGTCCAAGAAGAAGGCGTCCTGTCCTACGTAGAAGGCGAAGCGCTCCCGCGGGAGCGCCCCCGAGGCGATCCCCTGCACGAAGGGGTGCGCCTCACAGATCCGGACCAGATCTTGACAGGCCTCCCAGAAATCCCGAGCGCGTCCCATCGGATTCCTCCGGATCCCTCAGGGGGTCGCCGACCGGGGGCGGAGGAGCCAGCGGCGGGCCTGGGCGATCCCCAGGTAGAGCAGGAAGGAGACCAAGAAGGTCGGGAAGGTGGCGCCGACAGAGGGGGCCAGGCAGGTGAGGGCCTGATACGTCGCCACCCCGAAGGCCCAGGCGATCAGCCCCTCCGGCCGCACCGGGGCCGGCCGATACAGATCCTCCTCCGTGTAGGATCGGCGGAGCACGAAGTAATCGGCGACCAGCACCCCGAACAACGGGACGAAGGCGGTCCCGATGAGCAGCAAGAAGTTCTCATACTGGGTCAGGGGGATGGTGAGGGCCAGGATCAGGCAGATCCCCCCGATGAGAGTGGCGAAGAGGGCCTGCCGGACCCGTGGCCAGATGTTCTGCAGGGAGACCGCCGCCGAGTAGATGTCCGCAAAAGCGTTGTCCGTCTCGTCCACCAGGATGATGGGGAGAGCGATCCACCCGATGGCCAGCGCCCCGATGGCCTCCACCAACTGCCCGGTCTGGGCGGTGAGGAGCAACAGGGCTCCCAGGGCGTAGAACCACACGTTGGCGATGAGGTAGCCGATGTAAGTCCCCCAGAAGGCCGGCCCGGGCCGCCGGGCGAAGCGGTTGTAATCGGCCACCAGGGGCATCCAGGAGATCGGCATCGCCGCCACCAGGTCGACGGCCAGCCAGAAGGGCATCTCCCCGGTCCCCGGCCGCCGCCAGGCGGCGCCCAGGTCGTAGGTGGTCGCCAGGTGGATCGTCAACCAGAGGGTGGTCAACAGCACCAGCCACACCGCGAACTTCTCCAGCCACTGGCGCACCACCACCAGGGGGCCGCCGATGGCCATCAGGGTGCACCACAGCCCGAAGAGGACAGCCCAGAACGGATAGTTGGAGAAGCCGAGGAAGCGGCGGCTGATGAGGTCCGCCGCCTGAGCCATGACGATGATCTCGAAGGCGCCCCAGCCGATCAATTGCAACACGTTGAGGGCGGTAGGGAGGAAAGAGCCCCAGCGCCCGAGGGAGGGGCGGAGCAGCACCATGGTGGGAGCGCCCGTCCGGCTGCCGATGTAACCGGTGGCCGCCAGGAGCAGGTTCCCCAGCAGGGTCCCGAGGAGGATGGCCAGCAAGGCCTGCGGGAGGCCCAGGCCGGGCACCAGCAGGGCGCCCGCAGCCATCACCAACAACCCCACGCCGAGGTCTCCCCACAGGACGGCGTAATCGAGGAACCCCAGCCGTCGGGCTTCGACAGGCACCGGCTCGATGCCCCACTCGGGGGGCGCCTGGAGGCGGGGGAGCGCGCGGATCCACGCCTTTCGGAGCGCCATGGCACACCTCCGGAACGGATGGGATGGGCGAAGCGGCGTGGGGGGAACAAAAAACGCCCGCCGACGGACGGGCGAGGGGTGCGAAGCCCAGCGACAGTCCCTCCGCCGGTATGACCCGGATCAGGTTCAATGGGTCGGCGCCGGGGCCGGCCGGCGGCCGGCAAGGCGCCCTCTCAGCCCGCTTGCCCGCGGACTCCCCACGTCGCTTCGGGGCGATTTTAAATCGATGCGGCCGGGCTGTCAAAGAGGGGCGGTGGCCGGAGGCGGCTCGGGCCACGGGGAGGCCGATCCCTCCACCTGGCGCTGGGCGGCCTTTAGGGTGTTGACCAACAGCATCGCCACGGTCATCGGGCCAACGCCCCCCGGAACCGGGGTGAGGGCACCCGCCACCTGGATGACCTCCTCGAAGACGACGTCCCCTACCAGCCGGTAACCTCCCGGGGCCTGGGGATCCGGCACCCGATGGATCCCCACGTCGATCACCGCCGCCCCGGGCCGCACCATCTCCCCCCGCACCAGGCCCGGCCGGCCGGCGGCCACGATCAGCAGGTCCGCCTGGCGGGTCACCTCGGCCAGATGGGGGGTTCGGGAATGACAGACAGTGACCGTGGCGTCCAGCCGCAACAGCAGCAGGGCCATCGGCAGCCCCACGATCCGGCTGCGCCCCAGGACCACCGCCCGGCGGCCGGCGATAGGGATCTGCGCTTCCTGGAGCATCGTCAGGATCCCCAGGGGAGTGCAGGGGACGAAATACGGATCCCGCCCTTTCAGCCCCAGGCGGCCGATGTTCCAGGGATGGAACCCGTCGACGTCTTTCTCCAGGGGGATCGCCCCCAGGATCTCCTCTTCATCGAGGTGGGGCGGCAGCGGCAACTGCACCAGGATCCCGTGGACCTCCGGATCGTCCGCCAGACGGCCCAGCAGCCCCAGCACCGTCCGACGGTCCGCCTCCCCAGGCAGATGATGGTGGAGGGTGCGGATGCCCACCTCCGCGCAGGCGCGCTGCTTGGCCCGCACGTAACTCTGTGAGGCGGGATGGTCGCCGATGAGGATGGTCGCCAGGCCGGGGACCCGTCCGGTGCGGTCCCGGAAGGCGGCCACCTGGGCTTTCACCCACGCCCGCCAGCGGTCGGCCATCGCCCGTCCGTCCAGGATGCGTGCCGCCACGGGTCTCTCCTCGTGCGAGCCCCGACGCAGGGCCCTGGGCTTCATGCGGACGGCTGGGCCCCCTCCGGGGAGACCCCGGATCCGGCGTTGCCGACCAGGGTGGAGAGGGGGGCGATGAGCCGGGTGAACTCCATCGGGAAGACGAACTTGGTGGCCGGGCTGGCCCCCAAGGCCTTGAGGGCTTCCAAGTATTGCAGGGTCATCGTGTTGGCGTCCAGGGTGCGGGCGACGGCGAAGATGCGCTCCAGGGCCATCGCGAACCCTTCTGCTCGCAGGATCTGAGCCTGGCGCTCGCCCTCCGCCCGCAGGATGGCCGCCTCCTTCTCCCCCTCGGCCTTCAGGATGGCCGCCTGCTTCTCGCCCTCCGCCACCTTGACCGCCGCCTCCCGCTTGCCGTCGGCCTCGGTCACCAGGGCGCGGCGGTTGCGCTCCGCCGACATCTGCCGGGTCATGGCCTCCAGCACATCCCGCGGCGGCTGGATCTCCCGGATCTCCACCGCTGTCACCTTCACCCCCCAGCGCTCGGTCACCTCGTCCAGTTTCACCCGCAGGGCCTGGTTGATGTACTCCCGCTTGGCCAGGACATCGTCCAGCAGGATGTCGCCGATGACCGCCCGCAGGGTGGTGGTGGCGATCCCCACCGCCGCCGAGACGAAGTCTCGCACCTGCACCACGCTCTGGACAGGATCCACCACCCGCCAATAGATCAGGAAGTCGATGCCGATGGGGGCGTTGTCCTTGGTGATGGAGGTCTGCTGGGGGATCTCCCGGAACTGCTCCCGCAGGTCCACGGTGATCGCCCGATCGACGATGGGGATCAGGAGCACCAGCCCCGGCCCTTTGGCCCCGATGACCTTGCCCAGGCGGAAGACCACCAGGCGTTGGTATTCGGGCACGATGCGGATCATCGAGCCCAGCAGGGCCAACGCGATCAGGCCGCCGCACGCCAAAAGCACCAGCAGGGTGAGCGCGCTCTCCATCGTGACCTCCCGCAGGAAACTGTGGTTCCAGTTTACCGGCTTCGAGGCCCGGTGGGGAGAGCCTGCCCCAGGGCACGGGCTCAACCCCATGGGGCCCCAGCCCTTTCTATGGCTGCGGACTTGTCCGATTCCTCTTGGTATCAGCAGGAGGCGCACGCCCGGGCGCGCGCCGAGGCGCTGGCCCGTCTGGCAGCGGGCGAGGAGACGGGGGGCCTTCGGGGCCGGATCGGCGGGTGGCTGATCGCCCTGGGGGCCTGGCTGCAGGGCGCGGACACGCGGTGATCTGTCTCACGGAGAGACCATGGCCAGGTGCGCGCGGGCGGTGGCGAAGTTGGGGTTGAACCGCAGGGCCCGCTGGAAGAGCGCCCGGGCCCCCTCCCGATCCCCCAGGGCCAGCAGGGCCTGGCCCTTGAAGTCATACCACTCCTCGACGTAGGGCGTCACCCGCAGGTTGGCGTCGGCCAGGGCGATGACCTCGCGGTAGCGTCCGACGGCGAGGTAGGCCTCGAAGGGCTCGAAACGGTACCAGAGGATCCGCCAGGGCAGCCCGAGGGCGCGGGCCTGATCGAAGGCCGCCGCGGCGTCCGACGGCCGGCCAAGGCGGAGCAGCGCCGCCCCGGCGTTGAACCAGGCGAAGGCGTCCTGGGCGTTCGCCTGGATCTCCTGCTGGGCGCGGGCCAGCGCTCCTTCCCACATCCGCCGATCGTCCTCCCAGTCCGGCCCGACCACCTCCCGCAGCCGGCCTTCCTCCTCCGGACGGTAGATCAACACATAGGTCCGGTTGAAATGGCGCCAGTAGCGGTCCGCCTCCTCCGCCGGCACCCCCTGGTTCGGCCCCATGTAGGAATCCATCACGATGAACTGGCCTGCCCGCTCGCTGTAGCCGATGAGCAGCCGGTAGTGGCCCATCCACCCCTGTTTGGGGTCCGGCTCGAAGCCGGTCTCGAGGATGACGGGGAAGCCCGCCCGGAGCAGGCGCCGGAGGAGGTCGAGGGTTCCGTTCACCCGCACCTTCGCCCCCAGCCCCAGGCGGCGGGCGAAGGCGGCCATCTCCTCCGGCGAGACGTTCTTGTCCTCAGGGTCCGGCTTCAGGACGGCGGCGGCCTCCTTCTGGGTCCCCGGCCACCCGTAGAAACTCAGGGCCATGGCCAGGGTGGCCGGCCCGCAGTTGTTCCAGGTTTGGAAGGCATGGCGCACGCCATACAGCAGGACGTCGGCCTGCTCCAGGGCAGCGGGGGTGTTGCGGGCCGCCTGGGTGGGTCCGGGGAACCGCGCCGGGGTGACCGTGGGCGTCGGGGCCGGCCGGGTCACCGTGGGGCGTAGAGGGGGCGGGGCCGTCGGGGGACGGAGGGAGGGGATGCGCGGGATGGAGGGCGCAGGGGACGGCTGCGGAGTTCCGGCCGAGGGCGTCAGCCAGGCAGCGAGCCAGTCGGCGGGAGGGGTGGCCATGGGCGTGGGAACTCGGTCCGGATGGGCAGGCCAGAACCACAGCTGGAGGGGCTCCGGAAGGACCCGGGCGACGTAACGGGGAGGCAGACGGTGGAGGCCTTCCCACAGGGCCCCCATCCCCAGCACGGCCATGGCCAATCCCCACGCCCACCACCGCCAGCGCGGCATCGCCCGACCCTCCGGATCCCGGAATCGGGCTACCGTAATTTTATATCACGCGAGGGGGAGGCGGGGGATCCCCATGGCGGCTTCCAGCATCGCCACCAGGCCGGCGGAGACCAGCGTGTGGCCGCCCAGCAGCAGGGCCAGCGGGGCGCGGGCGGCGGCCTCCACCCAGGCGCGGATGACCGGGTCGCGGATCGCCCCCGGCATCCGGAGGTCGGCGGCATAGCGGTCCACGGGATCCGGCCAGCGGCCGGCGGCGGCCATCCACACCCGGATGTCCAGCAGCGCCCCGTCCGCCAGTTCGGCCAGCGTCTGGAAGAAATGCTCGGGGCCGACCGCCTGGAGGTACGCGTAAACCAGGGAGCGCACCTCGCCGCGGAGCATGCGGGCGCTGGCCTGCATGCCGCGCTCCTCGCTGAACACCCGCGTCCAGACCTGAGCGTGGCGCTCCAGAGCAGCCCAGGCCCAGGAAGGGACGCGGCCGGCGATCACCAGGCGACTTCCCGGCGTGCGGAGCAACTCCTGCAGCCGCCGCACCGCAGAGGCGTCCCAGCCGGCCTCCACCACGGCCTCCCGCAGGGCCTCCGGGGCCAGGGGGTGTTGCGCGGCGATCAGCGCGTCCACCGGCGTGTCCAGGTCCAGCAGCGAGGCCGTCGAGCAGGGCCAGACCCGCGCCGGGAGCCCTCCCTCCCGATGGAGCACCCAGGCCATCGCGTTGTCTGTGGGCAGCCGATGAACGTGACGAAGGACGGCCGCCGCCGGCGCCACGGCGATCCAGTCGCTGGAGTACAAGTTGTTGGTCAGCACCCCTTCCCCTATCTCCGCGAAGGCGGCCAGCACCTCCGCCCAGTCTGTGGTGGACATCAGGGGGGAGGCGCCGGCCCCGATGTAGAGCAGGCGGGGGATCCGGTGGCGGTCGATCAGGTCGGCCAGACGGGTGCCGAACACGAACCCCCTGGGGTCCGGATCCACATCCAGCCGCACGTCAGGCCCCTCGCCTTCCAGCGGCTCCAGCCCTGCCGGATCGGGCGCGGCGACGATGACCCGGTCGATCCGGCCGGTCGCCATGATCCGCCGGAGGGTCTCCCGGGCGGCGGCCCGGAGCACGCGGCCCATCTGCTGCTCCAGCGGATGGACGCCCAGGGGTCCAACCATCAGCACGAGGACCGTTTTTGACATCGCGGGCTCCCGTCGTGGTCTTCGGGCTCTCCTCTTGTCCGATCCCTCTGGGATGCATTGTCATCCCTTTCCCCATACAGGGGAAGCCGATGGCAGATCCCTGGCCATGGGTTTGGGGGAGGCCCCTCACGGCCGAGCG
The DNA here is from genome assembly GCF_040289485.1 of Thermoflexus sp. Lineage (GTDB taxonomy): Bacteria > Chloroflexota > Anaerolineae > Thermoflexales > Thermoflexaceae > Thermoflexus. Next base: position 412 of record NZ_PSLG01000076.1, on the reverse strand, counting down.
CCGGCGATGGCCTCGGGCATCACGCGCATGCTCCCCGACCGCATCGGCTTCACCGACCCAGGGAGATGGGGTTCCGGCCTCCATCGGGGTGGGGGAGATCGTGCACACGACCGCCCGCGGCGAGAACATCACCATGATCTTGATCAACAACGCCAACTACGGGATGACGGGCGGACAGATGGCCCGCACGATGGTGAGAGGATGTGGAGCGGGCTCTGGAGACCCACATGTTCAGTCCCTATCAGGATCTGATGGCGCGCAACGTCCTGGCGTTGCGGGAGGGCGCCCGCCTCGCCCGGGAGGCTGTTCCCATCCCATAGGGAAGAGATGGGCGGGGGCAGGTTTTGGGGTTCCTGCCCCCGCGGGGCTACGGGGCGTGGATGACTTGGATTTCGATGACGGGGAGGTAGAG
>NZ_PSLG01000006.1:0-63183 GCF_040289485.1 Thermoflexus sp. | reverse complement strand
GGATCTGCGCCTCCTCCAGGCGCGCCAAGCGCTCCTCCGTCCGCCCCTGGGCCTCGGCCAGGCGGGACAAAGCTGCCTCCGTCCGCGCCTGGGCCTCGCTCAGGGCGGCCAGGGCCCTTTCCAGCCGGCGGGATTGCTCGGCCGTCTGCTTGCGGGTGCGCTCCAAGCGGTCTGGAAGCTCCAAAAACTCCTCCGTAAGCAGCAGGCGCCGGAGCTGACGCCGCCACTCCTCATGCTGCTCCAGCAAACGGACCAGATCCTGGAAATCCTTGACGGTGAACGCCATGCCGGGCCTCCAGGGTCTATTATAATCGATCTCCTAAATAATGATAAGCGCCGTCGCGGCGTTGCCCCGAGGGGAGGTCCTTCCCCCTCAATGCCGAAAGTGCCGCGTCCCGGTGAAGACCATGGCCAGCCCGTGACGGTCCGCTGTCTCGATGACAACGGGATCTCGAAGGGAGCCCCCGGGCTGGATCACGGCGGTGACCCCAGCGGCCGCGGCGACCTCAACCCCATCCGGGAAGGGGAAGAAGGCATCCGAGGCCATCACCGCCCCGCGGGCCCGCTCCCCCGCCTTCCCCACGGCGATCCGCACCGCGTCCACCCGGCTCATCTGCCCGGCCCCGATGCCCACGGTCTGCCCCGACCGGGCCAGGACGATGGCGTTCGAGCGGACGTGGCGCACCACCCGCCAGGCGAATTGCAGGTCCGCCCACTCCCGAGGGTCCGGGGCCCGCCGGGTGACCACCCGCCAGGCCCCCAGGTCCTCCGAACTGCGATCCGGGGTTTGAACGAGGAAGCCGCCCAGGGCGCTTCGGATCTCCCAGGGCGCCGTGGGGTCTCGGCGCATCCGGATCACCCGGCAGGCCTTCTTGGGCGCCAGGCGCGCCAGGGCCTCCGGCCGGTAGTCCGGGGCTGCGATCACCTCCACAAACAGCCCCTGAAGGGCCTCCGCGGTGGCCGCGTCGACCTCCTGGTTGAACGCCACGATGCCCCCGTAGGCACTCTCCGGATCGGCCGCCAGGGCACGCCGAAACGCCTCCGCCAGGGTCTCCCCCACCGCCGCGCCGCATGGGTTGTTGTGCTTGACGATGACCGCCGCCGGCGCCGGGAGGTCCTGGACCGCCCGCCACGCCGCCTCCAGGTCTAGCAGGTTGTTGTAAGAGAGGGCTTTCCCCTGGAGGGTCTCGAAAGGGAGTTCCCGCCACGGATCGTGATAGAAGGCGCCGGACTGATGGGGGTTCTCCCCATACCGTAGGACGAGGGAACGGCGGGCCAGCAGGAGCAGTGTTTCCGGCAACCCCTCCGCTTCCTCGGCCCCGGCCAGGAAGCGGGCGATGGCGACATCATAAAGGGCGGCCCGTTGAAAGGCCTGGGCCGCCAGGCGACGGCGCATCTCGAAGGGCACCTCGCCGCGCTCCCGCAGGGCCTCCAGAACCGGAGGGTAATCCTCAGGGTGGCTGCACACGATCACCCGGGCGAAGTTCTTGGCCGCGGCTCGGAGCAGGGCCACCCCGCCGACGTCGATGGCCTCCACTGCCTCCTCCAGGGAGACGCCGCGGGCGACAGCCTCCTCAAACGCATAGAGGTTGACGGCCACTAGATCGATGGGCTTCCAGCCCCTCGCCGCCAGTTCCGCCATGTCCTCGGCGGTCGGGCGGGCCAGCAGGCCGGCGTGCACCGCCGGATGCAGGGTTTTCACCCGACCTCCCAGGATCTCGGGAAGGCCCGTCCACTCCTCCAGGAGGGTCACCGGGATCCCTTCCGCCGCCAACGCCTGAGCCGTCCCCCGGGTGGCCAGCAACCGCCAGCCCAGCGCCACCAGCCCCCGGGCGAAGGCCGCCAGCCCTGTCCGGTCCGTCACGCTCAGCAGCGCATACCGCTCGCTGTGGGCCATCGTTGCTCACTCCGTCTCGGAAGCAGTCCGCTCTGTCCCCGCGATCGCCTCGCGGATGCGCCGGGCCATCGCCCGGGCCCGTTCCGGCGCATCCCCCACATAGGATCCCACGTCCATGAGGCGCTCCAGCGCCCCGGGCTCCAGCCAGCGCGTGACCTCGGGATCCGCCGCCAGCCGCGCGCGAAGCGGGTTCGGCTCGCCGGCCTGCACGGCCGCCCACGCCGCCATGGCATGGTCCCGGAGACGCAAGTGCATCGCCTGGCGGTCCGCGCCGGCCCGCACCGCGGCCATGAGGATGGGCTCCAGGGCGGCGAAAGGCCCATACCGCTCGAGGTTGCGCCGCAGCGCCTCCTCATGGATCTGCAGCCCTCGTAGAACCCGCAGGGCCAAGCGCAACAGTTCGTCGGCCGCCAGGAAGGCCTCCGGCAGGAGGATCCGGCGGATCGCCGAATCGTCCAGGGTGCGCTCGAGGAGGGAGTGGGCCGCCGTCTCCCAGGCGGCCTGGGGCAGCCCGCCCAGGTAGCGGGCGAGGGCGTTGATCCGCTCGGCGAGGATGGGGTTACGCTTGAAGGGCATGGCCGAGGAGCCCACCTGGCGGGCGCCGAAGGGCTCCGCCCACTCGCCGACGGGCGGAGACTGCAGAAGGCGCAGATCGAAGGCCATCTTGTAAAGCGAGAGGGCCAGGCCGGCCAGGGCGGAGAGGATCCGCCAGTCCTGCTTGCGCGGATAGATCTGGCCGGTCACGGGGAAAGCCTCCAAGCCCAACGATGCCAGCGCCTGGGCCTCCATCTGGGCCGGCGAAACCCCTGTTCCTGCCAACAGCGCCGCGTAAGCGGCCCCTGTCCCCACTGCTCCCTTGAAGCCCTTACCCCGGACCGCGGCACGGCAACGCGCGATTTCCTCCCAGTCCATCAGAAGGTCCTGCCCGTAGAGGGCCAGGCGGTAGCCTACCGTGGTCGGCTCGGCAGGCTGCAGATGGGTCCACCCCATGCACGGCGTCCCGGCCCATCGCTCGATGGCCTCCGCCAGGGTCTCCAAGACCTCCCCGAGGCGCGCCTGGATGAGGCCGAGGGCCTCGCGCAGCCGCAGGGCATCGGCGTTGTCCTCGATGTCGGCCGAGGTGGCCCCCAGGTGGAGGATCGGGCCGCCCTGCGGGGCCTGCTCCGCGAAGGTGAGGAGCTCGGCCATCAGGTCATGCCCCAGTTCGGCCTCCAGGGCCTCCGCCCGCTCCAGGTCGACGGCCTCCGCGTGGGCTTCTAGGTCGGCCACCTGCTCCGGGCGCACCAGGCCGGCCGCCATCTGCGCCCGGGCCAGGGCGATCCAAACCCGACGCCACAGCCGCCGGCGGTGGGCCTCCGACCACAGCCGGCGCATCTCCAGGCTGCCGTAACGCCACGTGAACGGGGAAAGATACGTCCGGTGGTCGAACATCCCGCCCCCTGCTGCGGAAGGATCCGCTGAAACGCAGCGCCGGCCGAATCAGCCGGCACCGATCGGTTATGGACCCACTTCGATGATCTGATCGCGCCCTGGGCCGACGGAGACATAGCGCACCGGCGCCTCGGCCAGTTGCGCCAGGCGCTGGAGATAGCGACGGGCGGCCTCGGGCAGGTCTTCCCAGCGCCGGGCATCGGCGGTGGGTCCGGCCCAGCCGGGCAGCCGCTCGTAAACCGGGGTCGCCTGCTCCAGATACGGGGTGTCCGGCACGTGGGTAAGAACCTCGCCGGAGGGCAGGCGATAGCCGACACAGAGCCGGATCTCCTCCAGGCCGTCCAGGACGTCCAGTTTGGTGACCGCCAGGGCGGTGAAGCCGTTCAACCACGCGGCGTGACGCAGGGCCACACCGTCGGGCCAGCCACACCGGCGGGGCCGGCCGGTGGTGGCCCCGAACTCCCAGCCCTCGGGCGGGCCGCCCCGGCGCAGCCGCTCCGCCAGCTCCCCGTGCACCTCGGTGACCAGTGGGCCCTCGCCGACGGCGGTGGCGAAGGCCTTGACCACCCCGATCACCTCGCGGATGGCCTGTGGGGGGATGCCGGCGCCGACGGCGGCGTAGCCGACCAGGGTGTTCGAGGAAGTCACATAGGGGTAGATCCCCCAGTCCAGATCCCGCATGGCCCCCAGTTGGCCTTCCAGCACGACGCGGGCATCGCGCCGGATCGCCGCCTGTAGCAGCGGGATAGTGTCCACGATTCGGTCTTTCAGGCGCTCCCGCCAGGTTTCGCACCGCTCGATCAGTTCCTCCAGAGGAGGCGGCTCCTCCCCCAAGGCCCGCAGGCGCGCCGCAAGGGCTGCGTGGGCCTGCTGCAAGCGTCGGTGCAGCCAGTCCCGGTGGAGGAGGTCGCCCATCCGCACCCCGATGCGGGCGGCCTTATCGCTGTAGGCCGGCCCGATCCCCCGGCGGGTGGTGCCCAGGGGGCGATCGCCACGCCCGCGCTCCTCCAACTCATCCCGCCGCCGGTGGTGAGGAAAAACCAGATGGGCCCGGTCGGAGATGAGGAGCCGGCCGGTGTCGACCCCCGCCGCCTCCAGTTCGCCCAGCTCCTGGAGCAAGGTGTCGGGGTTCACCACCGTCCCCGCCCCGATCAGACACGTGGTGCGCGGGTTGAAAATGCCCGAGGGCACCAGGTGCATACGGAACGTCCCGTGTTCGTTGACCACGGTGTGCCCGGCGTTGTCCCCGCCCTGCACCCGCACAACGATCTCGGCATCCCGGCTCAGATAATCGACCAGGTGCCCCTTCCCCTCATCTCCCCACAACGCCCCGACGACGGCGATCACCGGCATCGCTTCCTCCCCATCGCCCGGGCCGACCGGATCGGATGCTGCCTGCCCGCGCGCCCTTTGGGACCGCCGCAGCGCCCTCACCCGCTGCCGGAGGGTTCGTCCACTTCCACGTCGATCACGCGCTCTCCCCGTTCCGGCCGGGGGGCCTCCAGCATGGGGAACTCGGGCTCGGCCCCTGGCATCAGGGATTGGCCCCGGAAATAGCCGCCCTCGTCGATGGTAAGGGTGCCCGCCTGGATCTCCCCCCAGACCTTCCCCGTGGAAAGGATCTCCACGCGGCCCGAGGCCTGGATCTTCCCGATCAACATGCCGGCCACCGAGACATTGGTGGCCCGTATCTCCGCCCGCACCCGCGCGTTTTCCCCGATGATCAGGTTCCCGCTGATCTCCATGGTCCCTTCGAAGATCCCCTCCACCCGGATGGTGCCGTCCCCCTGTAGGGCCCCCTTGAAGACGCAGGTGGGCCCCAGCACGGTCTCCACCGAGGCGCCCGGCGCCGGGGCCTTGGGCCCCACCGGCGCTTTCTCCGGTTTGGGCCGTCCGAACATCGTTCCCCTCCTCACGAAAGGATATACTTATAGTAGGGAAAAAGAACACAATCTGTCAAAGGGCGGTCCGGAGGGCCCCCGCGCGGGGGTGGAGGGGGCGGGAGGCGCTTCGGATGTATAGCGTGGTGATCCTGGCGGGAGGCCAAAGCCGCCGGATGGGACGGGACAAGGCCTTCCTGGAATGGCGGGGGCGGCCGCTGATCGTTGATCTGATCGACCGCTTTCGATCGGTCACCGATGACCTGATTGTGGTGGCGCCGAACTCGGGGCCGTTCGCCGGCCTGGGCGCTCGCCTGCTTCGAGATCCCCATCCTCCCATGGGGCCGTTGGGCGGGCTGTGGGCCGGCTTGCTGGGGGCCCGCCACGAGTGGGCCTTGGCCCTGGCGTGCGACCTCCCGCTGGCCGATCCTCGGGTCGCCGAGTGGCTCTTCGCCCATCGCCACGGCGCAGCCGCGGTGGTCCCGGTGGACGCCCAGGAAGGCCCCGAGCCGCTGCACGCCTTCTACCATGTCTCCTGCCTCAACGCCATCGCCGCCGCCCTCGCCCACGGCCAGCGGGCTGTGGTCGCCTTCTACCCGGCCGTCCGCGTGCGCTACATCCTGCCGGCTGCGTGGCGCCAGGTGGATCCCGAGGGCCGCTCCTGGCGGAACGTCAACACCCCCGAGGAGTGGGCGCGCCTTCAGGAGGAGATGGGCGCCTCCGCCGCGCCGCGCATGCGGGCGTAGGCCAGCGCCCCCAGCAGCCCCACGTCCTCCCCCAAGGCCGTTCGGACGATCGGGGTGATGTAGTCCGGGGTCATCGCCCGCGCCCGGGCGTAGGCCTGGATTTTCTCCAGGAACCAGTCCCCCGCCCGCATCACCCCGCCCCCCAGGATCACCAAGGTCGGGTTGAAGATATGCCAGAAACTGGCGATCCCCACCCCCAGGTAGAAGGCCGCCTGATCCATGATGGCTTCGGCCACCGGGTCCCCATGGGCAGCTGCTGCAGCGACGTCCGCCGCCGTGACCGCGGCGGGGTCCGGCCAGGGCACCGGCTCTCCCCGAGCCCACGCCTCCCGCGCCATACGGGCGATGGCCCTCCCCGAGGCCATGGCCTCCAGACATCCCGTCTGGCCGCAGCCGCATCGGGGGCCCTCACGGGCCTCAACGACGATATGCCCCAACTCGGCCCCCAGGCCCCGCGCCCCCTCCAGGAGCACACCGTGAGTGATCACCCCCCCGCCGATCCCCGTGCTGATGGTCAGATACACCAAATGGCGATGGCCGCGCCCGGCCCCATAGGCCCACTCCCCCAGCGCGGCGAGGTTGGCATCGTTGCCCACTACGCAAGGGACCCCGAACAGCGTCCGGAGCCGCTCTGCCAGGGGGACGTTCTCCCAGCCCAGATTGGGGGCGGCCAAGACGACCCCCGTCTCCGGGTCCAGGGGGCCAGGGGCGCCGACGCCGATGGCCACCACCGGCTCGTCCGCCGGCCAGACCTCCCGGATGGCTTCGGCGATCCGGGCGATCACCGCCTCCACCCCCTCCTCCGGACGGGTCGGCCGATGGGCGCGGGCGGCGATCCGCCCCTCCCCGTCGCACCGGGCCGCCCGGATGTTGGTCCCTCCCAGATCCACCGCGATGTAGGCCATGGCGCACGCCTCCCTATTTGGGATGGGCTTATCCTTTCGGCGCCGTCATGCGTAGCAGGGCCCGCCGCCGCGGCGGCGTGTAGCTGCGGCCCCCGGCCGGGACGGCCCGGGCGGCCATGGTGCGCCGGCCTGACGCCACCGCTGTGCAGACCTGGTTCGGTTGAGGGTTCTCCAGATAGCGCCGCATGGCCTCGTAGCCTGCCGCCAGCATTGGGGCCGTCTGGGAGAAGTCTAGGAACGAGATGTCGCGGAAATCCATCAGGCAGATGTGGTGAACCGTGGCCCGGCTCTGCAGGGCATCGCAGAGATCGTCCAGCGTCTGCTCGTAGAGCAGCGTTTGGTAACTGGCCATGGCGATCTCCACCACCCCCCGCCGCGGCGGGAGGTCCTGGGGGCCGTAACTCAGGTCCAGGATGTAGAGTTCCTCCGCGCCCTTCTCCAGGGCGATGGTGATGGGCACCACCGCCACCACCCCGCCGTCCACCAGTTGCATGCCCCGGAAGCGGACGGGCGGGTGGATCACCGGCACGCTGGCGCTGGCCAGGACGGGCTCCAGCAACGGGGTGGCTGGATCCTCGCCGAAGAGGATGAGGCGCTGGGTGCGCAAGTCGGCCGCCGTTACATAGCACGGCCGCCGCAGATCCCCAAAGGTGCGCACCCCCGGCGGGAGGTTCGCCTGCAGGACCCGTCGCATCCCCCCGCTGTCGAACAGGCTGTCCCGGCCGGTCGCGAGGCGCCACACAACGGTCAACAGGTTCCCCGGATAGATGTCGGAGCGACGAACCCGGAGCCAGGCCGCGGCCAGGCGCTCCAGCCCCTCCGGGGTCGGATCGGCGGCGAAGGCGACGGCGTTGAGGGCCCCGGCCGAGGTGCCTACCAGGAAGTCGGGCGCGATGCCGGCCTCCAGCAGCGCCCGCAGCGCCCCGACCTGAAGCGGGCCCCGGTTCCCGCCCCCGCTCAACACGAACGCCCGCGCCATCCGGACCGACCCCCTCCGCGACAGGGTTTCTTTCAATCATCGCCAGAGGAACGGCGATCGACAAGGGACGGCCGGCGTGGCGGTCTACTGGCCGCGCGGGCTCAGGAGGCGCTCGACGATCTCCCCCCAGCGTCGGGCCGCGGCCTCCCACGTGAACCGACGGGCCCGCTCCAGGCCGGCCCTCCGCAACGCCTCTCGCCGCACAGGGTCCGCCAGCACCGCCCGCAGCCCTTGCGCGATGTCCATCACGGACTCCGGATCCACCTGCACCCCGGCCTCGCCCACCACCTCCGGCAAGGAGGAGGTCCGCGAGACCACCACGGGGGTCCCGCAGGCCATCGCCTCCAGGGCCGGCAGCCCGAAGCCCTCATAGCGGGAGACCATAGCGAAGGCGGTGGCCATGGAATACAGGATGGGGAGGTCGTCGTCGGCCACGAACCCCAGCCAGTGGATCCGGTCCGCCATCCCGGAGCGCCGGATCGCCTCGAAGGTCCCCTCGGCCTTCCATCCCTTCTCCCCTACCAAGACCAGATGGCCCTCGGGGAAGGTTCCCTCGCGGACCACGGCAGCGAAGGCCTCGATGAGGCGCGGGTAATTCTTGCGCGGCTGCACCGTCCCGACGGCGAGCAGGAAGGGCCAGGGCCCCAGCCCATACCGGGCCCGGACCCGGGCGTGGGCCGCCGGGTCCGCGATGGGCCGGAAGCGGGGCTCCACCCCGCTGGAGAGCACGGTGACGCGCTCCTCAGGAACTCCCCAGAGCCGGATGAGATCCTGGCGGGTGGATTCGGAGTCGGCCAGCACATGGGTGGCCCGGCGCACGGCGCGGGGGACGTTCCGCCGCAAATAGGCCACCAACGGCTCCGGCAGGGTCTCGGGCATGATCTCGAAGGAGAGATCGTGGACGGTGAGCAGGGTGCGCCGCCCGGGGAGCGTCGGCGGGAGCAGGAAGTCTGGGGAATACACCAGGTCCGCCGGGCCTGTGACGGCCTCGAGGGGCAAGGGCAGGCCCAGGCGGTGCCAGAGCCAGACCATCCCCTTCTCCGGCAACGGGGCGGCCCGCCATCGGACGCCCGGGACCCGGGCCTCCAAGAGGGGAAACCGGACGGGGCCGGCGTAGAACAGCGTGTAGCGGTGTTCGGGGAAGGCCTGCAGGATGGCCCGGGTCAGTTCGCGGGCGTAACGCCCGATCCCTGCCCCTTGCCGCACTGCCGCCGTGACGTCGATCAGGATGTGCGCCATCTCCACCGCGTCCCGCGAGGGATCCCAACGCCGTCCAAAAGTATAACCGCGGGCCCTCCCAGCGGCACCCCCGCCTCGCGATATAATGGACAAAGCGTGAGCGATGGACCTTCCCGCGCAACGCCCATCCACGAGTGGTCCGCGGCGGAGAGCGGGAGAGGGGAAGGACATCGACCTCGCGCAGAACATTGTCAGCATCTACTTCGGAAGGTGTCGACCGCCTATGGCGACATCCCATCGGCATCGGGCGGCCCTGCTGCTCCTCCTCGCCGCGCTGCTGGCCTGCGCCCTTGCCCTCCGGCTGAGCGGCCTGAACTGGGACGAGGGCCAACATCTGCACCCCGATGAGCGCTTCCTCACCATGGTCACCGCCGCCCTCGGCTGGCCGCACAGCCTGGCGGAGTATTTCGACACGGCCCGCTCCCCCCTGAACCCCTACAACCGGGGTTACACCTTTTTCGTATATGGAGATCTCCCCGTCATCCTGACCCGCGGGGTCGGCGAGGCGCTGACGGGCCTTTGCCGGACATCGGCTGCCCGCTGTCCCTTCGAGACGGGCACAGCCGTCGGCTATGAGGAGATCACCCTGGTGGGCCGCTTCCTCTCGGCCCTCGTCGACACCGGCACGGTGCTCTTTACTTTCCTGATCGGCCGGACGCTGCTGGGGGCGGTGGGGGGCCTGCTGGCCGCCGCGCTGATGGCCTTCAGCGTGATGAACATCCAACAAGCCCACTTCTACACCACCGACACGTGGGCCACGTTCTTCAGCACCGTCGCCCTGTGGGGGCTGGTGCGGATGGTCCGCCGCCCCACCGCGTCCCTGGCGCTGATCACAGGGGCCATGGCCGGGGCCGCCCTGGCCAGCCGGATCAACCTCTGGCCGCTGATGGCCCTGATGGCCCTGGCGGCCGCCTGCGATGCCTGGGGCGATCCCCGACGGCTTCGGCCCTGGATCCTGGCCGGGGTCGCGGCCGCCCTCGCCTTCCGCGTCGGCATGCCCTACGCCTTCGAGGGATGGGTGCGCCCGGATCCCCGCTGGCTGGCGAACATGCGGGAGATCCAGGCGCTGATCAGCGGGGAAGTCGACTATCCCCCCGGCCATCAATGGACCGATCGCGCGCCGATCCTCTTTCCCCTCAAAAACATGGTGCTGTGGGGGATGGGGCTCCCGTTCGGCGGGGCCGCCTGGGTCGGCTGGCTGGCGCTGGGGCTGGCCCTTCGCCGACGGCTCCGCCGGGGCGAGAGGCTGGACCCCACCGCGGTCGGCCTGTTGCTTCTGTGGGCGTGGAGCGGGGGCTATTTCCTCTACATGGGAACCCAATGGGTGAAGTCGATGCGCTACTTCCTTCCGATCTATCCGGCCCTCGCCGGGATAGCCGCATGGGGGCTGAACGGCGGCCCCGGCGCGACGGCGGACAGCCGGAGGCGATGGCTGCGCCTGGGGCTGACGGCCGGGGTGCTGGCGGGGACCTTTCTCTGGGCGTGGGCCTTCACGTCCATTTACCGCCAGCCGGTCTCCCGCGTCGCTGCCTCCCGCTGGCTCTACGCCCACGTGCCCAGCGCGGTGACGCTGCTGCCCGCCGACGCCGGCGGGGCCCTCTATCCCCTGCCTCTCCCGAACCGGATCCCGGTGGCAGACGAGATCGCCTTCCCCTTCCTCTTGAACGAGCCGATGGCCATAGGGGGCATCCAGATCCCGCACCTGCGCGCCACAGGGGATTCCCCCGCGACGTTGCATGTTATCCTGGAGCGGCCGGAGGGGGAGGCCCTGGCGGCCCTCACCTTCCTGGCCCCCTCCAGCGGCCGCCACCCAGAGGGCGACGCGGCCTACGGGCGCTTCGCCGTCCCGCTTCGGCTGCCGCCGGGCCCTTACGTGGTGCGGCTGCGGGCTGGGGGCGGAGCCGTTCAACTCACCTCATCGATTCTGGCCAACGAGCATTGGGACGATGGCCTCCCGCTCCGGCTGGACGGACGGGACGCCTTCGCCATGTATGTGGGCCTGGAGATGACCTGGTATGACGAGGACACGGAGGAGAAGCGCCGCCGGGCCTTGGAATGGCTGGAGCAGGCCGATTGGATCATCCTCTCCAGCCAACGGTTGGTCTGGTCGATCCCTCGCCTCCCGTTGCGCTATCCGATGACCACCGCTTATTACCGCGCCCTCTTTGAAGGCCGGCTGGGCTTCGACCTGGCGGCGGCTTTCCACGTGAAACCCCGCCTGGGCCCGTTGGAGATCGATGACATCGGCGGCCGGATCGGCTTCGACCTTCCGCCCTTGGGGTTCCAAGAGCCCCTCTGGGGGGCGGAGGAGGCCTTCAGCGTTTATGACCACCCCCCGGTGTGGATCTTCCGCAAGCGGCCCGATTTCTCCCCCGAGGTCGTCCGGCAGGTTCTGGAAGCCATTGACCTGAGCCAGGTGGTCTGGCAGACCCCCCGCCAATACACCCAGGCCCGCCACCTGCTGATGCTGGACCCGGCGACGTGGGCGCGCCAACAACGGGCCTCCACGTGGCGGGCCCTCTTCCCCCCCGAAAGCCTGCTGAACCGGTGGCCAGGGCTGGGCGTGGCCGCATGGTTTGCTTTCTTCACCCTCCTGGGCGTGGGAGCCTGGCCGCTGACCGCGTGGGCCTTCCCCCATCTGGCCGACCGGGGCTACGCCCTGGCCCGTCTGGTGGGTCCGCTGCTCTTCGCCTTCCTCCCGTGGTGGCTGGCCAGCGTTGGCCTCATGGATTTCACCCGCACGGCGATGGCGCTGACCCTGGCCCTGGGGCTGGGGGCGGATCTCCTCCTCTGGCCTCGGGTCCGGCCGATCCTGCGGGCGGCGCTGCGGGACCCCCTGTGGCGGGCGGAGGAGGGGTTGTTCCTTGGGGCCTTTCTGTTCTGGCTGCTGATCCGCATGGGCCATCCGGACCTCTGGCACCCGGTGATGGGCGGGGAGAAGCCGATGGACCTCTCGTATCTGCTGGCCACCGTCCGCTCTCTGCGCTTCCCGCCCTACGACCCCTGGTTCGCCGGCGGCTACATCAACTACTACTACTTCGGCTACGTGATCGTCGGGGCGCCGATGAAGTTCCTGGGCCTGGATGTGCGCTACGCTTACAATGCGGCCATCCCCACCCTGTTCGCCCTCACAGTGCTGGGGGCCTTCGCCGTGGGGGCCCATCTGGCCGCGGCGTTGTGGCCCCGGCGCCCCGCGCGCCGCCTGGCGGCGGGCCTCCTGGCCGCCCTCTTCGCGGTGGGCGTGGGCAACCTGGGAGAGGTCAAGCTGCTCTCGGACCTCTTCGGGGAAGTCGGGGCGGCGGCGCGCGGAGCCTCCGCGCCCGCCCCCGGCGACGCCCTGCGCGGCCTCCGGGAGGTGCTCGCCGGGAAGGCCGACCTGCCGGCGCGGATCGAATGGTGGTATTGGAACCCTACCCGGATGATCCCCGACCGGGACGTGACGCCCATCACCGAGTTCCCTTATTTCACGTTCCTATACGCCGATCTTCACGCCCATATGCTGGCCTTCCCGCTGCAACTGGCGGCGCTGCTCATCGGCCTGGGATGGCTGCGGACCTCGCGCTGGGAGGACGGACCGGGACGGCTGGCGCTGGGCCTGGGGGCGCTGGTGGTGGGGGCGCTGCGGCCGACCAACACCTGGGACTATCCGACCCACCTCCTCCTGGGCCTGACGGCCCTGACCTTGAACGCCCTCTGGCGCCGGGATCTCCGGACGTGGCCGGGAGTGGAAGGATGGCTCGCCCGAAGCGGGGCCTTCATCGCCCTGGGGATCCTCTTCTTCGTTCCCTATATCGCCCACTACGCCACCGCGTATACCTCCTTTGAGATCTGGAAGAGCGACCGGACCCCGCTGGACACCTATCTTCTGCTGCACGGCCTCTTCCTGTGGCCCATCGGCGGCCTCCTGCTCGTGGGCGCCCGGCGGCTGGGCCGGTGGGCGCTGGCGGGCTGGCGCTCGGATCCGCTGGGCGCGGCAGGATGGGTCGTGGCGGCCGCCCTCGGTGGGGCCCTCTGGTGGATCGGTGGGCACTTCGCCCCAGCGGCCTGGATCGCCCTCCCGATGGCGCTGCTAGGGGGCGCCCTGACCTTCCTCCCCTATCAGATCCCGGAGCGCCGGATGTTGTGGCTCTGGATCGCCGCCGCCGCTGTCCTCACCCTGGGGGTAGAGGGGGTTGTCCTGAAGGGGGACATCGGCCGGATGAACACGGTGTTCAAGTTCTACCTGCAGGTCTGGTTCCTGTGGGCCATCGCCGCGGCGGTGGGCGTGGTGGCCCTGGAGGACCGAGCTGCCCGGTGGCCGGGGGCGTTGCGGATCCTCTGGCGGGGGCCCATGCTCGCCCTGCTGCTCGCCGCCCTGCTCTATCCGGTCCTGGCCACCCGCGCCCGCCTGAACGACCGCTGGGAGGTCTCGGTGGGGCCGACCCTGGACGGCTTCGCCTTCATGGAGAAGGCCATCGCTGACGAGGCGGGCGTCCGCTATCCGGCCCGGGAGGAGTTCGAGGCCATCCGGTTCTTGTGGGCCCACAGCGAGGGCACGCCCGTGGTGATCGAGTCGGTCCGCACCCCCGCCTATCGGGGGCTGCGGAGCCGGGCGGCCATGTTCGTCGGGCTCCCCGTGGTGTTCGGCTGGGATTGGCATCAGCGCCAGCAGCGCACGGTGGTCCCCGAGGATTTCATCCGGCGACGCCAGGCCGACGTCGATCGCTTCTACGAGACCACCGATCCCGAGGAGGCCATGGGGATCCTGCGACGCTACGGGGTGCGCTATGTCATGGACGGCTATCCCGAGCGGCTGTATTATCCGCCGGAGGGGTTCGCCAAGTTCCCAGTGTTGATCGCCCGCGGCGACCTCCGCCTAGCCTTCGACAACGGCGCGGTGCGGATCTATGAGATGATCTCACACGAAGCGGGAGGGGGCGGCTCAGCGCTCCCCCCGCGCCGCTAGGGCTTCGAGGAGCAGACGCCGGTAACTTTCATAGCGCCGCGGGCCGATCCGGCCGCGGGCCACGGCCCGGCGGACGGCGCATCCGGGCTCCTCGAGGTGCAGGCAATCGGAGAACTCGCAGCGGCCCAGGTCGGGGCGCATCTCCGGGAAACAAGCAGCGAGATCCTCCGGCCGGATCCCCCAGACCCCGATGTCCCGCAGGCCCGGGGTGTCCGCCAGATATCCGCCGTCGAAGGGGATCAATTCGCTGCGGGTGGTGGTGTGCCGCCCAGCCCCCGTCCGCGGGTTGATCGACCCGATCCGGAGGGCCAGCCCCGGCTGCAGGGCGTTGAGGAGGCTGGACTTGCCCACGCCCGAGGGGCCGATGAAGGCGGTGATCCGTCCCCGCAACTGTTCCCGCAGAGCCTCCAGGCCCGCTCCGGTCTGGGCGCTGGTGTAGAGCACCGAGTAGCCCAGGGCCTCGTATTCCTCGAACCGTTTCCGGAAGGCCTCCAGGTCCTCCACCAGGTCGATCTTGTTCACGCACAAGAGGGCCGGGAGGCGGTTGGCCTCGGCCACGGCCAGATAGCGGTCGATCTGGAAGGGGTCGGGCTCGGGAAAGGCGGCGAAGACGGCCACGATCTGATCCAGATTGGCGGCGATGACGTGGGCCCTCTCCGGGTCCAGGGGCTCCCGGCGGACCAGGGCAGTGCGCCGGGGCAGGAGGGCCGTGATGGCCCCCTCCCGGGGGGAGACCCGCTCGAACTGGACACGGTCACCGATCACCGGGCGCTGCAGGCCGTTGGCCTGACGGCGCAGCCGGCCCCGGAGCACGCACCGCACCACCCCATCCGATCCCTGGACATCATAGGCGGCTCCCAACGTCCGGATCACCAGGCCTTCCTCCACCCGCGTCATCCGTCGCTCCCTCCGGCCGCTTGGCGCGTTTTCATGGTCTATCTTATCCGATCGATGGACGGGGGGGCAGGCCGGCCCTGCATTACAATGATGGGGGAAGGAGACATCCTTTGGGGCCGGATGATGCGGGAACTCTACGCGGAGATCCTGCGGGCTTACGACGAGAACCGGCCGGTGGCCCTGTGCACCGTCATCCGGGCCCGGGGGTCCGTCCCCCGTCACGAGGCGGCCAAGATGCTGGTCCACCCCGACGGTCGGATCCAGGGCACGGTAGGCGGCGGCGAACTGGAGGCCCGGGTGATCCGAGAGGCCCTGGAGGCCATGCAGGAGGGTCGCCCCCGCCTGATCCGTTACACCCTCTCCGACCCCCGGCAGGGGGATCCGGGCGTCTGCGGGGGCGAGGTGGAGGTGTTCGTCGAGCCCCTGCTTCCTCCGCCGACCGTCCTGATCCTCGGCGCCGGGCACGTGGGCCGGGCGGTGGCCCATCTGGCGAAATGGCTGGGGTTCCGCGTGCTGGTCAGCGACGACCGGGCCGAGCTGTGCACCCCCGAGGGGATCCCGGAGGCCGATGGCTTCCTGATCGGCCCGCCGGAGGCGGTGCTCCCCTCGGCCCCCATCCACGCGCAGACCTACATCGTGCTGGCCACCCGCAACCATCCGTTGGATGTGCGCATCCTGCCCCTGATCCTGGACTCCCCCGCCCCCTACATCGGGGTGATCGGCTCGCGGCGGCGCTGGCTGCTGACGGCCAAGGCGCTGCTGGAACAGGGGATCCCGATGGAGCGGCTGGCGCGGGTGCGTTCCCCGGTGGGGCTGGAACTGAACGCGGAGACGCCCGAGGAGATCGCTGTTTCGATCATGGCCGAGATCATCGCCTTGCGCCGCGGCGGCAGCGGACAGCCCATGGCCATCGATCCGCGGCAGGCCTTGCGAGACCTGGCGGGGGCGTAAGGGGCCGAGGGGCGGGCACCTCACTCCCGGAGGAACTCTCGGAGCCGGCGGGCGTAGTGGGGATGCCGCAGCCGGGCGAGGGCCTGGGCCTCGATCTGGCGCACCCGCTCGCGGGTCACCCCCAGCTTGCGCCCCACCTCCTCCAGGGTGTAACTCCGGCCGTCGGCCAGGCCGTAGCGCAACTTGAGGATCCGCACCTCGCGGGGGGAAAGGGTGGCCAAGGCCTCCTGCAGGATCTCCCGGAGCATCTGCTGGTTCACCGCCTCAGCAGGCGGCGTCGTGCCTCGATCCTCGATGAAATCCCCCAGCACGCTCTCCTCTTCATCGTCGGTGGGGGTCTCCAGGGAGATGGGCTGGCGGGCCATCTGCAACAACTGCTCCACCCGCGAGCGCGGGATCCCCATGGCCTCCGCCAGTTCCTCCGGGGTGGGGTCGCGGCCCAGCTCCTGGGCCAGCTGGTGCTGGAGCCGCAGGAGGCGATGGATCTGATCCCCCATATGGACCGGGACACGGATGGTGCGCGACTGATCGGCGATGGCGCGGGTGACCGCCTGCCGGATCCACCAGGTGGCGTAGGTAGAGAACTTATGGCCCCGGCGCCAGTCGAACTTCTTCACCGCCCGGATCAGGCCGATGTTCCCTTCCTGGATCAGATCCGAAAGGGGCAGGCCGCGGCCGGCGTATTTCTTGGCCACGCTGATCACCAGCCGCGTGTTGGCCAGGATCAGGTGTTCCTGGGCTGCCCGGCCGTCGGCGGCCAGCGCCTCCAACTGGCGGCGCTCTTCCGGCGAGAGGTTCCCCTGGGCCAGCCGGCGCTCCGCCGCGCGCCCCCGCTCGATCCGCTGGGCCAGTTCGATCTCCTCCTGGGGCGTGAGCAACGGGATCCGCCCCACCTCCTTCAGGTAGAGCCCCAGGGCGTCCTCCGCGGCCAGGGCCTCCTCGAGGGCCTCCGCCTCCTCCTCGCGCCATCCCTCCTCCTCTTCCTCCTCCAGCGCCGGGGGGAACGGCTCCTCCTCTGGGGCATCTGTCACCTCGACTCCAGCCTCCAGGAGGGCGGTGAAGACCTCATCCAAGCGATCCAGATCCTCCTCCGCCTCCGGGAAGAACTGGAGGATCTCCTCAAAGGTGACGTAGCCCCGGGATCGGCCCAGGGTGAGCAGGACGTTCAGCGCCGAGGCGCTCTGGTTCTTTATCTCCGGCATGGCGGCCATCGCTCCATGTCCAGTGCAAGGGTCGGGGCCCCGCTCGCCACCCCTTAACCTCCCGGCGTCGGCGAGGGCGTGGGCGACGGCCCAGGAGTGGGCGTGGGGGTGACCGTCGGCGTCGGCGTGACGGTGGGGGTCGGCGTCGGCGTGGCCAGAGGTGGCTGCGTGATCAGTTTCTTGGCCTCGTCGATGGCGAACGTCCCCACCACATAGACCGCCGGATCCCCCTCCTTACGAACATAATACCCTCCGCCGACTGGCGTCTGCACCCCTACCGTCAGGGTGAAAACGCGATCGGTGGCGCTGATCACGATCGTATAGGTCGGCGTGACCAAGCCGTAGGCCGAAAGGTCCACGGCGTCGGAGATCACCTGCTGCACGAACAAGGTGGCCAGACCCCCGGCCAGGGCATCCAGCGTGTCCTGACGGACCAGATGCCGGGTGGGGACCGTCAGGAACCACTGCCCGCTGGCGTCCCGCTCCACTTCCGCCTCGAGGCGGTTCTGGTGGTCGATGACCCGGATCCGCTGGATGGCCGCGCTGCTGAGCTCCAGCAGGTTCCGGGACGCCCCGGACGGGGTCGGGGCCGGCCGGGCGGCGATCCTCGGTTCCAAGTATACAAAGAGGGCCAGGAGCAGGAAAGCGACCACCAGGCCCACAGTACCCCATCGTTTCATCGCCGGCTACCTCCTGTGCGGTCCTCCGAATCACCGCCGCCCCCACCAGACCGCGGCGCCGGCCGCCAGGACAGCCAACGGCATCGCCACGACCGCGATCAGGAAGACCGTGCGGATCTGAGCAGGCGTGGCGGCCAGCGCCCGGGTTGGGGACGTCGGCGACTGGCGCAGGCCCATCAGTTGCTCCGATTCCGAGAGCCAGTTGATGGCGTTCACGAAAAGGTCCAGGTTGGCGAAGGGCAGGTTGGCCCCCACATTGACGTTGGCGGCAAAATCCGCGTCGCCGACGAGGACCAGGCGGCCCTTCCCGTTGACTTGCTCCACCGCCACGGCCAGGGCCAGCGGCCCCATCTTCTTGCCCGCTGAGGCCGGAAGCCGACCCTGGTTGAGGGCCTGCCGCAGCCCGGCCAGGTCCGTCTCGCTCCAGCTCGAGGGGCTGCTCTCCACCAGGCGGATGACCCGGAAGCGGTCCGGGCTCCCCGTCTCCTCGATGGAGCGGGCCGCCGGGAAGGCGGTGGCGATGTTGCCCAACTTGGCCGTGATGGGGCTGAACCCATAGCGGCTGGAGAGGGGCGTGAGGGGATCGGTGAACATGGCGCTCGCCGGGTCGACCACCACGTCCTCCCGAAAAGCCACCCCCCATTCGGCGAACACACGGTTGACCGTGGCGGCGGTCCCCTCTCCCTCGATCTGAAAGGCCGGGTCCAGGACGATCAGCATGCGGCCCCCGGCGTTGAGGTAGCGCTGGAGGGCCTCCACCTCCCGGCCCAGCAGCGGGCGGCGGGGACCGGCCAGGACCACCACGGCGGCATCGGCGGGGACGGTGGCGGTGACGGCCAGGTTCAACGAGGCCACCTGATAGCCCTCCCGCTCCAGTGCCCGCCGGGCCTGGGCGTAGCCGTTGTCTCCTTCCTCGTTGATGTCCCGCTCCCCGTGACCCGCCAGGAAATAGACCTTGGGCTGGGTGGTGCGGAGCAGCTTCACCAGGGCCGAAGTGAACTCCTGTTCGTTGTAAAGAGTGACCTCCTGGCGGCGGTCCCCCATCACGAAAAGAATGGTGCCGTCGCGGGTCACCCCCCACTGACGGGCCAAGGAAGCCTGAGCCACCGGGTCGATGAACCGATAAGAGAACTTGCCGCCGCTGTAGTGCTGATACTGACTGAGAAGGTCCTCGGCCTCCTGGCGCGCGAACTGGAAGTTCTGGGAGAAGAAGGCCAGGGCCTCCACCGGCTGGGGGAGGTTGCGCAGGATCTCCCGCGTCTGAGGGGCCAGGGAGAAGCGCCGCTCCGCCGTCACATCCCACCGCCACGAGTGGCGGGCGGCCAGGATGTTGAGGAGGACCATGATCCCCACGAAGGCCAGGCTGGCCAGGGCCGCGTTGGCCCCGAAGGCGACGGGGCGGGCCCGGATCCGCTCTCGGATCCGCTCGGGGGCCAGGTAGAGGGCCACCCCTGCGCTGAGGGCGGCCAGGATGAGAGCGACCAGGCCGGGAGCCCCCAGCCGTCCCTCCACAACGGCGAGGACGGCGGCCGCGGCCAGGGCCAGCAAGGCCACGCCCCACAGGGCACGGAGGACCATCTCCGAGGGTCGGGCCAGCTTCATCGCCACCTCCGGGAGTTCAAGACCTGAACGGTAAGGAACAGGAAGGCTGCGATGACGGTCAGATAATACACCACGTCCGTCGTGTCGATCAGGCCGCGGCGAAAGTTCATAAGGTGGTTGCGCAGATCGAGGTGGTTCAGGATCCCTTGCAGCGTCGGATTGGTGATGGCCTCGGCCGGTAGGCTGGCCACCGCCAACAGGATGATAAGGCCGGTCCCCACCACCACCGCCACCACCTGGTTCTGGGTGAGGGAGGAGGCGAACAGGCCGATGGCGAGGAGGGCAGCGCCGAAGAGCAGCATGCCCAGGTAGCCGGAGAGGATCGGCCCCACATCCGGGTTCCCGCCCATCCAGAACAGCAAGAGCGGGTAAACCCCAGTAGCCGCCAGCAGGCCGGCGTAGAAAAGCAGGGCGGCCAGGTATTTGCCCAGGGCCACCTCCGCATCCCGCACCGGCGCCGTCAGCAGCAACTCCAGGGTCCCCAGCCGCTGCTCCTCCGCCAGCAGCCGCATGGTCAGCATGGGGGCCACGAAGAGCAGGAGGGTGGTCATCACCCCGAACACATAACGCATGGTCGGCTCAGAGCGGCTGAGGACGGTGAAGACGACGTCGCTGTAGAAGAAGAAGCCCATCATGGCCAGGAAGGCCGCACCGACCAGATAGGCGATGGGGGAAGCAAAATAGGCCCCCAGCTCCCGCCGGGCGATGGCCCAGACGTTCCGCATCGCGCCCCTCCTTCAATCCTCCGAGGTGACCTGAAGGAAGAGGTCTTCCAGCGTGAGGCCGACCGGGCGCAGTTCCATCAGGCGCCAGCCCCGGCGGGTCACCGCCTCGGCGATGGCCGGGCGCGGATCGTCGCCCGCGTCCGCCGCCACCTGCACCTCGAAGACGCCGGCCTCCAGCCGCTCCACCCGCTGCACCCCCGGCAGGGATCCCAGCGCCGAGGGGACCTCCCGGTCAGCCCCTTCCACCCGCAGGAAGATGCGATCGGGGCGCCGGCTGCGCAAGGCTTCCCCCAAGGTCATGTCCGCCCGGATCCGGCCGCGATGGATGATCAGCACCCGGTCGCAGACCTGCTGGACCTCGGCCAGGATGTGGGTGGAGAGGAGGATGGTGTGGGTCTTCCCCAGTTCCCGGATGAGGTCTCGCACCTCTCTAACCTGACGGGGATCCAGGCCGATGGTCGGCTCGTCCAGGATGAGGACATCGGGGTTGTGCAGGATGGCCTGGGCCAGGCCCACCCGCTGTCGATAGCCCTTGGAGAGCTTGCCGATCAGGACGTCCGCCCGATCCTCCAGGCCGGTGAGGGCCATAGCCCGCGCCACCGCCTCCTTGCGGTTCGGCACCCCCCGGATCTCGGCCATGAAGCCGAGGTAGGCCCGCACGCTCATCTCCGGGTAGAGGGGGACTGTCTCCGGCAGGTAGCCGATGTGCCGCCGCGCTTCCAGGGACTGGAGGACGGTGTCGTAGCCGGCGATGCGGGCGGAGCCTCGGGTCGGAGGCAGATAACCGGTAAGGATGCGCATGGTGGTGGTCTTCCCCGCGCCGTTGGGGCCCAGGAAGCCCACGATCTGCCCGCGCTCCACCCGGAAGGTTACATCCTCGATGCCGACCACCCCGTTGCCGTAGATCTTGGTCAACCCCTCCGCTTCGATCATCGATGGCCACTCCCCCTCAGGATCGGATGGGAGAACCGCAGAGGCCCACGGATGCTCTCCATGCCCCCAGGCGGGGGACGGCGTTCGGCCTCCTGCGGGCGGAACCGGAGGGCATGCAGCAAAAACCCCGCTGTCGAGGCAGCGGGGCTATCCGGGGATAGTATAGGCACCCCGCTCAGGGCCTGTCAAGTCCGGCGTGCCCTCCCCATGGGCTTCCGCCTCCAGCCATGCGATGGCCTGGGCCATCCGGGCCCGGCGGGCGCACGCCCCGCGCCACCTGGTCTCGGTCTGCTTCCGCTCCGGGAGGTATCCGATCCTCCAGAGAAACTCGCGTCGATCCCGCTGCCTCCACCGGGGTCCTCTCCCCCAGCGGCCGCCGGTGGGCGCCGCTGAAGGCAAACCGGCGGGCCCGGCCGATGATCCCCAGCGCCTCCAGCTTGTCGGCATCCACCAGCCCCCGCGCCTTCAGGGTAACCGAAGGGGGCTCCTGGAGCCGATGGGCCTCGATTCCGCCAGTCGCATCACCCGTAGGGCATGGCCGAAAGCGTGAACGGGGTGGGCATAAAAGGGCCGCACCGTCTCCGGGTCGATCCACATCCGTGCCTCCCCGCTCACAGCACCCGCATCCCGTCGCGCCCGACCTCCACGATCCCGTCAAAGACCCGCGCCGCTGCTGCCTGCCACGCCGCCGGATCCACCCCCGGCGGCACGTGGATCAGGATCAGCCGGTGCGCGCCGGCCGCCTGGGCGACCCGCCCAGCGACCTCGGGATCCGTGTGCCCGGGATAGGGGCCGGTGGCCTCGTGGAGCAGCACATCGACGCCCCGGGCCAGTTCAACCATCGCCGGGCACGGTTCCGTGTCCCCGGAGTAGGCTGCGGACCCCTCCGGCAGCTCCAAGCGCAGGCCCAGGGCGGGGAGGCTGTGGACGACCGGCGCGGCCATCAGCCGTGCGCCTGCCACCGACCCAACGGGGACACCCGGCCGCAGCGGGACCGGCCGCCACTCCACCGGGAACATGCCGGCCCAGGAGCCCCAATCGAAGAGTTCCAGCAACGCCCGGGCGCGGGCCAGGGCCGCCTCGGGGCCGGCGATCCAGAGCGGGCGCTCCCGCCGCAACAGCCAGAGACCCATCAGGAGGAGGGGAAGGCCGCTGAGATGATCCGGATGGCCGTGGGAGAGGAAGACCCCTTCCAAGCGGAGCGGATCGAAGCCCAGCCGCCGCAGGCGGTGAAGGGGGGAGCTGCCGGCCTCCACCAGGATCAGCCCGCCGGGCGCTTCAACCACCAAGCCCACCACATCCCGCTCTGCGTCGGGGACCGCCCCGGCCGTCCCCAGCAGCCAAAGGCCCACGGGACCCTCCTGCCGTTAGCCCCGTCGCTTCCCGCGGGCGTTCCCGGAAGCGCCCCGGGGGCCCCGCTTCCCTTTCTCGACAGCCATTGGGCAAAGCAGGCGGGCCAGGGTCTCGCCCGGCTTCAACGGCAGGGCGAAAGTCCCCGGACGGGCCCGGGCGACCCGCGGAAGATCTTTCACCTTCACCGCCTTCACCGTCCCCCGGCTGCCCACCGCCCACAGGGTCTCTTCCTCATCGGCGGCCTCGACCCCGATCACCGGCCCGGTCTTCGCCGAGACGGCCGCCGTCTGCACCCCCACGCCGTAGCGGCCCTGGCGCGGGTACTCCCGGGCCGCCGTCCGCTTCAGGAAGCCATGGGCCGTGCCCACCACCACGAATCCCTGCGGCTTCAGCGGGGCCGCGCCGACCACCGTGTCCCGTTCCCCCAGTTTGATCCCCAGCACCCCCGCCGCGTTCAGCCCCATCACCCGGACCTCCTCCTCGGAGAACCGGATGGCCTGGCCGCCGGCGGTGGCCAGCAACACTTCCCCATCCCCCTCGGTGGTGAAGGCGGCCACCAGGGCGTCCTCCTCGGCGACCCCCATCGCCGGGAAGGCGCCGGGGCGCTGGAGGTCCGCCCACGCGACCCGCTTGCACATCGCGTTGCGGGTCACCATGAACACATACGGGCCGGCCCCGTCCCCGCCTCCACGAGGGGGCATGGGCAGGGCGGCCATCACCCGTTCCCCCTCCGGCAAGGGGACGAGGTCGGCGACGGGGAGCCCTGCCTCGCCTTCCGGGATCCGGTGCACGGGCACCCCCGCGGCCGTCCCGCGATCGGTGAAAAGATAGAGGACCCCCCGGGTGCTGGCCCGGGCGAGGGCCACCGGCAGGTCCCCCCGGGGCCAGTCCGGGCCGCCGCGCAGGGGAGAGCGGACCAGGCGGCCGCCGGCGGTCACGACCACCCACACCGGCTGGTCCGGCATCAGGTCCTCCACCGTGAGGGCCCCCCGCGGCCGGTCCGCGATCAGGGTGCGCCGGGCGTCGCCGGATTTCGCCTTGAGTTCCTCCAGTTCGGACCGGATGACGGCCAGGATCTTCTTCGGGTGGGCCAGCAGGTCCTCCAGTTCCCGGATCCGGCGCAGTTTCTCCCGGTATTCTTCCTCAATGCGCTCCCGCTCCAGCCGGGCCAAGCGGCGCAGCGGCAGCTCCAGGATGGCCTGGGCCTGGACCTCGGTGAGTTTGAAGCGGCGCACCAGGCTGGCCCGGGCTTCCTCGGCGTCCCTCGCGCGCCGGATGAGGGCGATGATCTCATCGAGATGGGCCAGGGCGATCCGCAGGCCCTCCAGGATATGGGCCCGCTCGCGGGCGCGGGCCAGCTCGTATTCGCTGCGACGGCGGACCACCTGCTGGCGGTGTTCGAGGAAGAGTTGCAGGACCCGCTTGAGGGGGAGCAGGCGGGGCTCTCCGTCCACCAGGGCCAGCATCTGGAGGCCGAAGGTGGTTTGCATCGGCGTGTGCTTATATAGGGCGGCCAGCACCGCCCGGGGGTCCGCGGTGCGGGCCACCTCGATGACCAGCCGCATCCCCCGGCGATCCGACTCGTCGCGCAGATCCGTGATGCCCTCGAGGCGGCCCTCCCGGACCAGTTCGGCGATGCGCTCGATCAGCGCCGCCTTGTTGACCTGGTAGGGCAGCTCGGTGACCACGATGCGGGCCTTGCCCCGCTCGGCCTCCTCGATGTGGGCCCGGGCCTGGACCACGAACTGGCCCTTGCCGACGGCGTAGGCGGTCCGCAGGACGTCGGTCTCCCCATCGTCCGCGTAGCGGAAGAGGACGCCGCCGGTGGGGAAGTCCGGCCCTTTGATGAAGGCCATGAGGTCGTCGACGGTGATGCGGTCCAGGCGGCCCCAGTGGTCGATCATGTAGCACAGGGCGTCGCAGACCTCCCCCAGGTTGTGGGGCGGGATGTTGGTCGCCATCCCCACCGCGATCCCCGAGGCCCCGTTGATCAGCAACTGCGGCGCCCGCGCCGGCAGCACCGTCGGCTCCCGCATGCTCCCATCGAAGTTGGGGACGAAATTGACGGTCTCCTTCTCCAGGTCGGCGAGAAGCTCCATCGCCATGGGGGCCAGCCGGGCCTCGGTGTAGCGCATGGCGGCGGGGGGGTCGCCGTCGATGGAGCCGAAGTTCCCCTGCCCCTCCACCAGCGGATAGCGCATGGTGAAATCCTGGGCCATCCGGGCCAGGGCCTCGTAGACCGCCATATCCCCGTGGGGGTGGAACTTCCCCAACACCTCCCCCACGATGCGGGCCGACTTCTTGTAAGGGGCGTTGGGGTGCAGCCCCATCTCGTGCATCACGTAAAGGATGCGGCGTTGCACCGGCTTCAGCCCGTCCCGCACGTCGGGCAGCGCCCGCGCCACAATCACGCTCATGGCGTAAGAGAGATAGGCCTGCTGGACTTCCTCCTGGATCTCCACTGGCTGGATCCGCTCCACGGCCATCCAAAACCTCCTCCGGCGAACCTAGGACATGACCTCGGCCCCTCAGTTTAGCGCAGGATCCACGGGGCGCCACGGCCGGGTCCGGCTTCGCCCTCAGACCATCCGGGATGGCGATCGACGGCCCCCCGACGAAGGGTCCGCGCGGCGCTTTCGGACATGCTCGCGAGGCCACCCTCAAACGACATCAGGAGGCAGGGGCTCGGCTTTGGCCTGGCCCAGGATGTGCCGGGCGATGACCAGCCGCTGGATCTCGCTGGTCCCCTCCCCGATGGTCATCAGCCGCGCGTCGCGGTAGAGCCGTTCTACCGGGAACTCCCGGCTGTAGCCGTAACCGCCGTGGATCTGGATCGCGTTGCGCGTCACCCGTTCAGCCACCTCGCTGGCGAACAATTTGGCCATCGCCGCCGCCTGGGTATACGGCAGCCCCTGGTCCCGCAGCCATGCTGCCCGATAGACCAGCAAGCGGGCCGCCTCGATCTCCACGGCGGCGTCGGCCAGCATCCACTGGATGGCCTGATAGGCCGCGATGGGCTGCCCGAAGGCCGTCCGCCCCTTCGCGTAAGCCACCGCCTCCTCAAAGGCCGCCTGGGCCAGGCCCACCGAAAGGGCCCCGATCCCGATCCGCCCCCCGTCCAGGACCTGAAGGGCATATGGGAGGCCCCGCCTCGGCTCCCCCAGCAGATGGTCTGCCGGCACCCGCACATGATCAAAGGTCACGGCGTGGGTTGGCGAGCCGTGAAGGCCCATCTTCTTCTCCGGCGGGGCCACGGTCACGCCCCGGGCGTCCGTGGGGACCACCAGGAGGCTGAGGCCCCGCTTGCCGGCCTCCGGATCGGTACGGCAGAGGACGACGATGACCTCCGCAATGCTGGCGTTGGTGCACCACATCTTCTGGCCGGTGATCACCCACTCCCCTCCGTCCCGGACGGCAGTGGTCCGCACGGCCCCCAGGTCGCTGCCGCAATGGGGCTCCGTGAGGGCCAGGGCGGCCAGGCCGTGGCGGCCGTCGGTCAGCGCCGGCAGCCAGCGCCGCTTCTGCGCCTCTGTTCCGAAGAGCAGGATGGGCGCCAGGCCCAGGCCGTTGTGGGCGGCCAGGGAGAGGGCCGTCGACCCGCACCCGCGGGCCACCTCCTCGAGGGCGATCGCGGCGCTGACGTGGTCCAGGCCAGCGCCCCCGTAGGCCTCGGGGACGGTCAAGCCGAGCAGACCCAGGGAAGCCCCCTTGCGCACTGCCTCCCAGTTGAACTCCCCAGTCTCATCCACGTGGCAGGCCCGCGGCTTGAGTTCCTGCTCGGCGAAGGCCCGGACGGCTTGGCGGAACAGCCGCTGTTCCTCGCTCAGCCGGAACTCCATAGTCCCCTCCGCTCCCGAACAGGTTTGCGTCTCCATTTTTCCCCATCGATGGCCTCACCGACCCCCCGGGATCTCCGGGAAGTCCGCCCCCAGGCGGATCAGGATCTCGCAGGCGCACAGCGGGTCCGGGACCGCCGTCACGGCCGTCAACGGAAGCCCCAGCCACCCGGCGATCTGGCGTGCGGCCTCCAGGGCCGGAGGTCGGGCCAGGACCCGGGTCTCGGCGTAATCCGAGCGCTCGGCGTTCCTCACCTCGACGACCTCGACCCCCAGAGGCGCCAGGGCGGCCGCGACGCGGGCCGCCAGGCCCGGCCGCAACGTCCCATTCCAAACCGCCACCCGGACCTCCAGGCGCAACCGCTGCGGCCCGAAGAGATCCGCCAGGGCCTCCTGAACCTTCTCCGGGATCCGGACCAGAACCTCGGCGCCGTCCGGGGTGGTGTAGGGCGACGTCATCGAGGGGCCGATGACGATCATCCGGATGCGGTCCTCCGGGATCTCAGCGGCCAGCCGGGCCAGCGCGATCATCTCCTCCAGGGTGAGGTTGGTCCGCACGCCCTCCCGCACGGCCTCCCACAGAGCCGGGGCCCGGGCGATCAGCGTTGGCAGCATGTTCAGCCGCAGCACCCGTTCCCGCACCGCCCGGAGCACCTGCTGCTGGCGGCGCATGCGGTCGAAATCCCCACCCGAGGTGGCCCGCGTCCGCGCGTATTTCAGGGTCGTCCGCCCGTCCAGATGCTGGCACCCGGCCGGGAGGTGGAAGGGCTCATAGCCATAGTGGGCGTCCGGGTAGCGGGGGTCGTCGATGGTCTCGGGGACACAGAGGTCGATGCCTCCCAGGAGATCGATGGCCTTCTCGAAGGCCGTGAAGTTCACCCGCACGTAGTAGGACGTGGTGATCCCGAAGTTGTAGCGGAGGGTCTCCTGGGCCAAGGCGATCCCCCCGCCCGGGTAGCCGTAGGCATCCCCGAGGAAGTGGGCGGTGTTGATGCGGTTCTCCCCGAACCCCGGGATGGTCACCCACAGATCGCGGGGGATCGAGAGCACGCCTAGGGAGCGGGCCACCGGATCCACGGTCACCACCATCAAAGTGTCCGTCCGCCAGGGCCCGGGCTCCCCCTCCCGCTGGTCGATCCCCAGGACGAGGAGGTTGACCCGCTCCCGGCCGGTCCATTCCGGAAGCCGCAGCGGCGACCCGCCGGAGGCCATGCCCGTCGTGGCTCCCACCGCGCCTGCCGGGGCTGAGGACCGCTCCTCCAGGGCCTGCTGGAAGGCGAGGCGATAAGCCAGCCGGCCCAGCCCGAGGCCCAGCCCCAGCACCGACAGGACCCACAGCAACCGGGCTCCGCGCCACCCTAGCCCCTTCAGGAGGCCAGCCGTCCAGGGCGCCATGCTCACCGCACCGATCGGAGGTCTTGCGGGCCGAAGGGCTCGGGGAGCAGGGCCCGTAGGGAGGTCTCCCGCACCTGGCCCCGCGCGTCCACCAGGAGGATCCGCAGATCCGCCGCGAACTCGGAGAGCACCTGGCGGCAGGCGCCGCAGGGTGTGCCCCCGTTCTCGGTGGCCACGACGATGGTGATGAAGGTGCGCTCCCCCTCGGAGATGGCCTTGAACACCGCCACCCGCTCCGCGCACAGCCCCAGGGGGTAGACCGCGTTCTCGACGTTGCAGCCGGTGAACACCCGGCCGGAGGCGCTGAGGAGGGCCGCTCCCACCCGGTAGCCGGAATACGGGGCGTAGGCCCGCTCGCGCATCTGCAGGGCCAGTGCGATCAATGCGGTTTCGTCCATGCCCCGGCTCCGCCGCGAAGAGTGCATAACGATTTTAGCCCACCCCGAGGGCGCGGGCCTGGAGGCTCACCCACGGCGCAGGCCCAACCGCTGTTCCAGGAAGGCCGCCAAGCGGCCCAGGGCGTAGTTCACCCCGAAGTAGATGGCCGAGACCACATAGAGGGTCTCCAGAGGATTGCGCTCCCCCTGGAACAGGATCACCCCTCGCCGATACAGTTCGATGAACCCGATAATGGCTCCGAGGGAGGTGTCCTTCACCAGGGTGGCGAACTGGGCGACCAGCGGGGGGAGGGCCCGCCGGAAGGCCTGGGGGAGGATGACCAGGCGCATGGCCTGAAAGTAAGTGAGGCCCAGGGAGCGGGCGGCCTCCCACTGCCCGCGCGGCAGCGAGAGGATGGCCGCCCGCAGGGCCTCGCCGTTCACCGCCCCGGTATACAGCCAGAGGGCGGCGATCACCGCCGCATCCGGCCGCGTCAAGGCGTCGATCCCCAACTGACGGCCGAGGGCGCTCAGGCGCAGGAACAGGTAGAACATCAGCCCCAGGAGGGGGAGCGCCCGGATCCCCTCCACGAGGGCGATCACCGGGTAGCGCAGCCAGAAGGGCCCGCTGTGGCGGGCCATGGCGAAAAAAAGGGCCAGGGGGATGCTGGCCAGGATGGCGATGGCCGAGGCCTCCAGGGTGAGCAGCAGCCCCAGCCCCAGGAACCGCCAGGTAGAGAGGTTGAGGAATGGCTCGAAGCGGGCCGGCTGCATCCGGAAGGCGAGGGGGATCAGGATCAGCACCATCAGCACGCCCGCCAGGGTCTGCCAGGGACGCTCGCGGGTCTCCACGGCCCGGCCCCTCAGAACAGGATGCGCAGTCGGCGTTCCAGGAGGTTGACCAACCCGCTCATGGGCACGGTGATCACCAGATACAGGAGGAAGGCCAGGAGCATGGGCCAGTCGGCGAAGGTGCGCCCGATGATGAACTCCGCCTGATAGAGCAACTCCTCCACCGCGATAGCGGAGGCGATGGAGGTGTTCTTCACCAGGGCGATGAACACCGTGCCCAAGGGCGGGATCATCATGCGGAAAGCCTGGGGCAACAGCACCAGGCGGACCATCTGGGGGAAGGACATGCCCAGGGAGAGGGCGGCCTCGACCTGCCCCCGATGGATGGACTGCAAGCCGGCCCGCACCACCTCGGCGACGAAGGCCGCGGTGTAAACGCCCAGCCCGGCCACCGCGCTCTCGAAGGCGGTGGGCAGACGCAGGCCAGCTTTGGGCAGCCCGCTGTAGACAAAGACCAGCACCGGCAACAAGGGGATGTCCCGGAAGAACTCCACATAGCCGGCGGCGAACCAGCGCAGGGGCGCCACCGGCGCCACCCGGAAGACCCCGATCAAGGTCCCCAGGAACAAGGCCACCCCCATGCTGGCCAGGGAGAGGCGAAGGGTGGTCCCCAGGCCCAACAGCAGATCGCTCCAGATCTCCGCCGTGCTCATCAGCCCGACGCCCGTCGTCAGCGGGGGTAGCAAGCGGGGGCGGAGCCCTCTCCGCCCCCGCCGGGAGGCGCAGCGCTCACGGCTGGCCCACCGCCCGCCAGTCGTCCGGCGGCGGCTCGGGCACCGTGTCGCTGGGGATCCACTTCTTGTAGATCTCCTTCCAGCGACCGGAGGTCTTCAGTTCCTGGATCGCCGCGTTGACCGCCTCCAGCAGCTCCTTCTCACCCTTCTTCACCCCGACGCCGTAGGGCTCCACGGTGAAGCGGCCGCCCACCACTTTCCATTTGTCGGGCTCCTGCCGGACGAAGCCGTAGAGGATGATGTCGTCGGTGGTCACCGCGTCCACCCGCCCGGCGTCCATGGCGGCCACCGCCTCCGAGTAAGTGTCGAAGAGCACCACCTCGATGTGGAGCCCCTGCTTCTCCGAAATGGATCGGATGTTCTTCTCGGAAGTGGATCCCTTCACCGTGCCCACCCGCTTGCCCTTGAGGTCCTGAAGGCCGTTGATCGGGCTGTTCTTGGGGACCAGAAGGGACTGCCCGGCCACGTAGTAGACGATGGAGAAATCGATCTCCTTGAGACGCTCCTCGTTGATGGTCATCGTCGAGGCCACGATGTCCACCACCCCCTCCTTCAGGAAGGGGATGCGGTTCTTGGAGATGGCCTCCTTGATCTCTACCGCGTTGGGATCGCCGAAGATGTATTCGGCGACGGCGCGGCAGATCTCCACATCGAAGCCCTCCACCTGATTGGTCTTCGGGTTCAAGTAGCCGAAGGTGGGGATGTCGTATTTGGTGCCGCAGATCAGTTTGCCGCGATCCTGGATGGTGCGCATGAGGGTTCCTGGAGGGGCGAGGGGGGCGCGGCCTTTCTTGGCCGGCGGGGCGGCGCCCGGCGCCTGGCACGCGGCCGCCCACAACGCCAGCGCCATCCCAAGTCCCACGAGCGCTTTCCACATGGACCGCATAGGCACCTCCCTTCCCAGAGGGTTTCCTTCGCCCGCGCCGGGGCGCGGGGAACCACGCTAATGGCGCAAGACCTGGCTCAGGAAGGCGCGGGTGCGCTCGTGGCGGGGGCTCTCGAAGATCTCGTCCGGGGTCCCGATCTCCACGATGCATCCGCTCTCCAGAAAGACCATGCGATCGGCCACGTGGCGGGCGAACCCCATCTCGTGGGTCACCACCACCATGGTCATCCCCTCCCGAGCCAGGTCCTCCATCACATCCAGCACCTCCTTGATCATCTCAGGGTCCAAGGCGCTGGTCGGCTCGTCGAAGAGCATGATCTTGGGGCGCATGGCCAGCCCCCGGGCGATGGCCACCCGCTGCTGCTGGCCGCCGGACAACTGGGCTGGATAGGCGTGGGCCTTCTCCGGGATCCCCACCCGCTCCAAAAGCTGCATGGCCAGTTTCTCGGCCTCCGCCCGGGGAACCTTCTTGACATGCACCGGCCCCAGGATGATGTTCTCCAGCACGGTGAGATGGGGGAAGAGGTTGAACTGCTGGAAGACCATGCCGATCTCCTGGCGGAGCCGGTTCACATTGATCCGCGGGTCGTGCACCGGGATCCCATTCACCCACAACTCCCCCGAATCGATGGGCTCCAGGCGGTTGATGGTCCGGATGAGGGTGCTCTTGCCGCTGCCGCTGGGCCCGAAGATCACCACCACCTCACCCTCGTAGATGTCCAGGGTGATGTCCCGCAACACATGCAGGTTCCCGAACCACTTGTTCACCCGGCGGAACGAGATGATCGGCTGGCGTTCCATGGCCGCCCTTTCCCCTCAGGGGATATTCAGCCGGATCCCTCGGCCGGCTCCCCGCGCCGGACCCGGATCTTGCGGATGCGGCGCCCGAGGACCTCCTCGACGCGGAACTCCAGGCCCTCCTCAACAAAGGTCTCGCCGACCGCGGGGATGCGCCCCAGCCGCTCGTAGACGTAGCCGGCCAGGGTGTCGGCGCCCTCCGTCGGCAGCGCCGCCCCCAGCACCTCTCGCGCCTCATCGAGATCCACCCGCCCATCGAAGAGATACGTATGGGCGTCCAAGGGCAACACCAAAGGCTCCTCGGAGCGGTCGAACTCGTCCTGGATCTCGCCGACGATCTCCTCCAGGATGTCCTCGATGGTCACCAGCCCGGCCACGCCCCCGTATTCGTCCACAACGATGGCCATATGCACCTTCCGCTGCTGCATCTCCCGGAGCAGGTCCACGATGCGCTTGCCCTCCGGGACGAAGTAGGGCGGGCGCAACAGCTCCGCCAGGGAGGCCTCCCGCACCCCATCCCGCAACAGGCGGAGCAGGTCCTTGGCGTAAAGCACACCCACGATGTGGTCCACGGTGCCCTCGTAAACCGGGATGCGGGAATACCCGGCCTGGAGGATCACGTTGAGGGCCTCGTCCAGGGAGGCGTGAACCGGGATGGCCACCATATCGGGGCGCGGGACCATAATCTCGCCGACCACGGTATCATGGAGTTCGAAGATCGAGACGATCATCTCCTTCTCGGTGGCCTCGATGGCCCCGCCCTCCTCCCCGGCGTCCACCATGGTCCGCAGCACCGCCTCGTCGATCAGGGGAGCCCCCCGCCCGCCGGCCCGCGGGCTCAGCCCTTCCGCCAGACGCCGCAGCGGCGCGAGGACCCCCCGGACCGCGGCCAGGGTGGCTGCGGCGGGAAGGGACAACGGCTCCGCGTAACGAGCCCCCAGCGCCCGCGGCCAGGCCTCCCCGGGCCCGTGCAGCCACCCCGCCAGCCCCAGCCAGAACAGGACCATCGCCCAGGAAGGCCCGTGGCCCTGGAACAGCCAGAACGTCCCCCACCCGGCCACCGCCACATCCAGCAAGAGGAAGGACAGCCGCAAGGTCTGGAGGCGGACCGTGCTCTCCTCCGCCAGGCGATCCAGGAGGGCGGCCAGGAAACGCCCCTCCCGAACCCAAGCCTGGCGCTTCTGCGGGGGGAGCGCCCGGATCGCTGCCTCCGCCGCGCCGATCCAGGCACGCAGGGCCAGGCCCAGCAGCAGGACGAGGCCGAAGGCCCAGGGACTCCTCCCATCCATCCGTCAGCTGCCCCCTCCCTCCGTATCCAGGTAGGCGCGGATGTTGTGCTCCACCGCGTAGGCGGCCGCCTCGGCCCGGTTCGAGAGGCCAAGTTTGCTGAGGATGCTGCTCACGTAGTTGCGCACCGTCCCCTCGCTGAGGAACAGCGTCTGGGCGATCTCGCGGTTGGTCTTCCCCTCGGCGATCAGGGCGAGCACCCGCAGCTCCTGCTCCGTGAGATCCTTGAAGGCGGACGCCATGGCGCTGCGCCGGGCCGCCCGCAAGTGGCGGAGCAACTTGGGGGTCATGGAGGGGTCGATGAGGGCCTCCCCTCGGGCGACCCGCTCGATGGCCGTCACCAGTTCGTCGCTGCCGATCTGCTTCAACACGTATCCGGAGGCCCCGGCCTCGATGGCCTCCAGGAGCAACTCGTCCTCAGCGTAAGAAGTGAGCATGATCACCCGGGTCTCGGGCAGGGCCTCCACGATCCGCCGCGTGGCCTCGATGCCGTTCCCCCCGGGAAGGCGGATGTCCATCACCACCACGTCCGGCCGGTGGTCCAAGGCCTTCTGCACCGCCTCCCCCGCCGATCCGGCCTCCGCCACCACCCGGAAATCCGGGCGGCGCTCCAGCAACGCCCGAAGACCCACCCGCACCACCTCGTGGTCGTCGACGATCATGATCCGGATGGTCCGCATCCCCCCGCCTCCCTATGGGCCGGCGATCTGTGGAAAGAGCCGTCGCAACCAGCGGGGCCGGGCCATCGCCCGCGCGAGCCCAGGAAGGGCCCTCCGGGCCGCCCGCTCCCCCCGCTCCAGGATCTCCGGCGCCAGATCCAGGGCGAACACCGGGATATCCCCCGTCGGAACCCGGATCAGCCCATCGGGAGGGACTTGCGCCAGGCGGGCCTCCGCGAGGCGCCGGGCCATGATCCCTACGGACCCAAAGACCACCTCCAGGGCCCGGCTCCACCGAGCCCGACGGGTCAACCAGCGCACCAGCAACGGGCCCGGCAACCTCTCCGGGAACCGGCGGTCTCCCGATGGATCATCCACCGCCGAGAGGTCCACCCCGATAACGAAGGTGGCTCCCAGATGACGGGCCACATCCACCGGCAAAGGGTTCAGGACGCCTCCGTCCACCAGGCGCCGCCCCTCCCAGAGCACCGGCGGGAAAACCCCCGGGAAGGCGCTGGTGGCCAGCATGGCCTCCACCAGCGGCCCCCGATCCAGCCAGACCTCCTCGCCGGTGTCCAGATCCACCGCCACCGCCGCGAACCGGAGGGGAAGATCCTCCATGCGGACCGTGCCCACCGCTTGGCGCAACAGCCGCCTCAACGGCTCTGGATGGATCAAGCCCATCCCGCTCGGATCCAGCCGCATAAAGAGCCGCCAGCCGATCCGACGGGCCAGCGCCTCGATCGCCTCAGGAGACCAGCCAGCGGCGAACAGCCCGCCCACGATGCCCCCCGCGCTGGTGCCGGTGACCACCTCCGGCCGCCAGCCGGCCTCCAGCAAAACGCGGAGGACTCGAATGTGGGCAAACCCCCGCACCCCGCCCCCGCCCAAGGCGATCCCGATCCGGTGCCGCATCCAGAGGGCCGCCTTCGGATCTGTCCGGTTGATTTGAACGGCTTCCCTCCACAAATCATACACGGAATGACCGCGAATGAAGAAACCGGGCGGCGTCCCAGGAGGCGGTCCGGTGCAGTATGATCCCGCCCCGTCCCCGCGCCTCAGGGTAACCCCGCATTAAAATAAAGGGCGACCCCCGGGCCCACCGGGCGTCGAAGGCAACCGGCGAAAGGAGATCGCGCATGCAACGCCGACGCGCTGCGCGCGGGGGTCTTGTCTTTCTGTTTGGCCTCTGGGGGCTCTTCTTCTGGCCGGTATGGCTCGGCGGCTACGCCATTGCCTCCAAAGGAGGGGATCTGTGGCTTCAACTGTATCCGGTGTGGTCCTTCGTCGGCGAATCCCTCCGGAAGGGGATCTTCCCCCTCTGGGATCCCCGGATCATGGCCGGGGATCCCATCGCCGCGGAGCCCCAGTATGGCTTGTTCAACCCGATGAACGGTTTGCTCTTCGCCATCCATCCCCTTCCCGAGACCCTGGTCCACCTCCGCGTCGCCTGGCCGCTTTTGATCGGCGGCCTGGGGATGTATGGCTACCTCCGCCGGTCCCCCCGCTGGCGGTTGGGGCCGACGGCTGCCTTGACCGGGGCCGTCGCCTATATGTTCGCGGATCCCTTCATCGTCCACCTAGGCCATCCCCAGATCAACGACAGCCTCGCCTGGCTCCCGTGGGCCTTCTGGGCCCTCGATAGGGCCCTGGAAAACCCAACCTGGGCCCCCCAAGCCGCCCTCCCCCTCGCCCTCCTGGGCCTCGGGGGCCATCCCCAGACGGTCCTCTACGGCGGGGGGGCCCTGGGGCTTTATGCCCTCTGGCGGATCGGCGAGCCGCCCCGCGCCGCGGCGCTCCAGCGCGCAGGGATCCTGCTCGGCATCGGGGGGATCGCCGTGGCCCTGACGCTCCCTGCCTACCTCCCGGCCCTGGAGCGCTATCCCTTCACCGAACGGGCTGGCCTGCAACTCTCCTACGATCGGAGCTACCAGTGGCCACCGGAGATGTTCCTCGACCTGCTCTCCCCATGGGTCCACGGCCGGGGCGCGGCCTTCTTCTGGGGGCCCTGGGGACGGATCGAAAGCGCCTACGTCGGGGCGGTGGCCCTCTACCTCGCCCTCCCGGGCTTCCTGGCGGACCGCGGCCGCGCCCGCACGGGGTTCTTGGTTCTGCTGGGGATCCTCGTCGGGCTCTTCGCTCTAGGATACCACGGGCCCTTCGGCCCGCTGATCGCCCGGGTGGACCTGCTGGCCCGGATCGGGAAGACCGGGCGGATCGCCTACCTCCTGGCTTTCGTCCTGGCCATCGGGGCAGCCCTGGGGATCCATCACCTTCAGCGTTCTGCCACCTTCCGCCGAGGTTGGACGCTGACCCTGGCCCTGGGGGGGCTGGTCCTTTGGATGGTTGCCCCGGCCCTGGCGGCCAGCGCCCCTCTGGGCGATCCCCGAGCCCGGGCGGTGGGAGGCCTGCGGGCCGCGGCCGCCCTGGCCTGGGGCACGGCGGGGATCTTGGCCATGATGGGCCGACAGCGGGTCTGGAGGGCTGCCCTGCCGGCCCTCCTGGCCGTCGAATTGATCGCCAGCGGCGCCCGGGTGGAGGCCGGCCCGCGTCCCCCCGCCCATGACTTCTCGGCGCCCCTGGCCTTCCTGCACGCCGATCCCGGATGGTTCCGCGTGGACGTGGACGGAGCCGCCAGCCGAATCTGGCCGCCGGCCGCGTTGCAGGCGGCTGGCTTCGAGGTGCCCCAGGGGACCGGGAACCCGATGGAACTCCGGGAGTTCAACGTCTTGCGCTGGCGGATCCCCACGGCCGCCCACCCGGCCTATCGCATGCTGGGGGTGAAATACCTCATCGTGCCCAAAGGGGCGCCCCCGGGGGGAGAGGGCATCTGGCCGGTGTTCACCGACCACCCGGCCGTGGACATCCACCTCCACACCCGGGCCCTCCCGCGGGCCTGGCTGGTTTACCGGACGGTGGTCGTGCGCACCTACGGCGAGGCCCTGGAAGGCGTCCTGCGCCCCGACTTCCGCCCGGAGACGATCGCCCTGGTGGAAAACGGCCCGTCCTTAAACGGCGCCGGCAGCGGCCGCATCGAGGTCGTCCGATACACGCCGCACACCGTCCAACTGATTGTCCACACCGACCAGGCCGCCCTCCTCGTCCTCTCGGATGCCCTCTATCCGGTCTGGGAGGCCCAGGTGGACGAACGCCCGGCGCCGATCTACCGGACCAACGCCGTCTTCCGGGGCGTCTGGGTGCCTCGGGGGACCCACCGGGTGACGATGCAGTTCCGCCCCCGCTCGGTGGGGATCGGCGGAGGCGCTGCGGCGGCGGGCGCGCTGCTCGCCGGCCTCTGGTGGGCCATCGCCCGGAAAAGCCAACCAGTCCCGCCCGCGGAGGCCGGATAAAATATTCAACAACCCGGAGGACGTGGACATGGCGCGCTGGACCCGACGGGCGTTCTTGAAGTGGATCGGTGGGATGGGCCTTGGGGTGGCGGCAGGGGCCTGCCGCAGGGCCCTGGGCGGGCAGACGCCCACGCCTTCCCCCACCATCCCCCCCGGGCCAGGCGCGCGCCCCACGCCGTGGCCCTCGGCCACGCCCATCCCCACCGACACGCCCCTCCCCGCCTCCCCGACGCCCGCCCCGACGCCGACGAAGACCCCGTGGCCGATGTTCCCCCGGCCCAGCAAACTGGGGATCGTGGTCCAGTGGTTCCGGGACCTCCACATCGTCAACCTGATCATCAACACCCGCATGCGGGTGGTAAAGATCATCGACGACTTCGGGCAGGCGCCGGAGATCAAGGCGAAATCGCCCAACACCGTCCTCATCGGCCGCATCTTCCACAACTTCGATTTCGGGGAACACATCCGGGACGGCCGGACGGACATGCGGGCGGCGGCGGAGTGGTATGTCCACCAGTTCATGGACCGCTATCTGGCCCATCCGCACATCGACTACTGGGAGGGCCACAACGAGCCACGCCCCCACAACCACGAGGTGATGCGGCTCTACGCCCAGTTCGAGATCGAGCGGATGAAGTTGATGGCCGAGCGGGGGCTGAAATGCGTCATCGGGAACTTCCCCAACGGCTCCCCTGACCTGGAACTGTGGGTGGACTTCCTGCCCGCCCTCCAGGTGGCGAAACAACTGGGCGGCCTCCTGGGCCTCCACGAATACAACGCGCCGACCATGGACGCGGGAGTGGATCCGCAGACCGGAGAGGGTTGGTTCACCCTCCGGTATCGCAAGGCGTATCGCTATATAGTCCCGCCTGCCTACCGGGTTCCCATCGTGATCACCGAGACCGGGATCGACAACGTGCCCACCTTCCAAGGCCCGCCCTCCGAGGGCTGGCGGAACTACCTGGATTACTGGGCCCGTCAGGGCTACGGAGATCCTCATTTCTTCTACTTGAAGCAACTGTGGTGGTATGACGAAGAGCTCCAGAAGGACGATTACGTGCTGGGGGCCACGATCTACATCGCCGGCGCCTTCGATCATTCTTCCTTCGAGATCATGGTCGAGCCCTTCCGGGAGATGTTCGAGGACTACCTCCGAGCGCACCCGAATCCATGATCCCCGCGCGCTGGATCCTGGCTTCCGCCTCTCCCCGACGTCGCGCCTTGATCCAACTCCTCGGGCATCCGGTGGAACCCATGCCCGTGGCGGTCGATGAGGCCCCGCGGCCTGGGGAGGACCCCATTGCCTGCGCCGTTCGTCTCGCCGAGGCCAAGGCCCAGGCCGCCGCCCGCCACGCCCCGGAGGCCCTGATCCTGGCCGCCGACACGGTGGTCGACCTGGGGGGCCGGATCCTGGGCAAGCCCCGCGACGCCGCCGAGGCCCGGGAGATGCTTCAGGCCCTGCGGAACGCCCCTCACTGGGTTCACACGGCCCTGGTGGTGCTCCCCCCGCCCCCCGGGCGGCGACAGGTGGAGGTGGCCTCCACCCGCGTGACGATGCGTCCGTACCGCGATGAGGAGATCGAGGCCTATGTGGCCAGCGGGGACCCCTTCGACAAAGCCGGGGCCTATGCGATCCAGCACCCCACCTTCCGGCCTGCCGCCGCGGTGACGGGCTGCTACGCCGCCGTCGTCGGGCTCCCCCTCTGTCACCTGGCCCGGGCCCTCCGCCGCCTGGGCTGGACCCCGCCCGCGGACCTGCCCGAGCGGTGCCAGGAGGCCCTTCACCACCGATGCACCGTCTACCCGGAGATCCTGCCCCCGGACCCCCGGGGGATTGAACCCAGCCCCGAAGCGGGATAAAATCCAAAAGCGCTTTACTGGAGGCGAAAGGATCCTTTCTGCCCGCAGCCCTCCAGCGGCAGGCGTGGGAGGCGCGGATGGAACCCCGTCCGAACGGGTCTACGTTGCCCAAGCGCATCGCCCGGCTGGCGGACCTGGCCGGCAACTTGTGGTGGACCTGGCAGCCGGAGGCCCAGCGGCTGTTCCAGCGCCTGGATCCCGTGCGCTGGGAGGAGGTCCGCCACAACCCCGTGGCCCTGTTGCGGCAGGCCGAGCGGGCCCGCTTGAACGCGGCGGCCCAGAGCCCGGCCTACTTGGAACTCTATGACCGGGTGCTGGCCGAGTTCGATCGCGCTATGGCCGGGGAGACCTGGTTCGCCCGGACCTATCCGGAGCACGCCGGCCTCTCGATCGCCTATTTCTCCACCGAGTTCGGCATCCACGAAGCCTTCCCGGTTTACGCCGGGGGGCTGGGGGTGCTGGCAGGGGACCACCTGAAGGAAGCCAGCGACCTGGGCGTGCCGCTCGTCGGCCTCGGGTTGCTGTATCAGAACGGCTACTTCACGCAGCGCATCACCGAGGACGGATGGCAGGAGGCCCTCTACGAGCGGCTAGACCTCGAGAACCTGCCCCTCGCTCCGGTCTTGGGCCCCGACGGCGGGCCACTGCAGGTGACAGTGGAGATCGCCGGCCGGCCGGTCCGGGCGCGGATCTGGCGCCTCTCCGTGGGGCGCGTCCCCCTCTATCTGCTGGACACCGATCTGCCGGAGAACGATCCGGCGGACCGCGAACTATCGGCCCGGCTGTATGATGGGGATCCGGAGCGGCGGATCGCTCAGGAGATGATCCTGGGCATCGGGGGCGTGCGGGCGCTGCGGGCCATGGGGATCCGTCCGGCGGTCTGGCACCTGAACGAAGGGCACTCCGCCTTCTCGGTTCTGGAACGGCTGCGGGAGCATCGCTCCGCGGGGCTCTCCTTCGAGGAGGCCGCCGCCCGCGTGCGGGCCACCACCGTCTTCACCACCCACACCCCGGTCCCGGCAGGCCACGACCGCTTTTCCCTCTCTTTGGTCGAACGGGTCTTCGCCGGCTACTGGGAGCAACTCGGGCTCTCCTTCAAGGAGTTCTGCGAACTGGCCCGTCAGGACGAGCCCTGGGGCCCCACGTTCAACATGACCGTCCTGGCCCTGCGGTTCGCCGATCACCGCAACGCGGTCAGCGAGCTCCACGGCCAGGTGACCCGCCGGATGTGGGCCCAGCTGTGGCCCGACCGGCCCGTGGAGAGCGTCCCCATTCGCCACATCACCAACGGCGTCCACGTGGGTACGTGGCTGGCCCGCCGGATGCGGCTGCTCTACCAACGTTACCTGGGGCCGGACTGGCTGGAGCGCCTCGACGACCCCGCCGTTTGGGAACGGGTGCTCGAGATCCCCGATGAGGAGCTGTGGACAGTCCGGCGGCACCTGAAGCGCAAGTTGATCGCCTTCATGCGGGAGCGCGCCCGCCGCCGCTGGCAGCGCAACCATGTCCCCCCGATCCAGATCGTGGCCTCCGGGGTGCTTCTGGACCCTTACGCCCTGACCATCGGCTTCGCCCGGCGCTTCGCCCTCTACAAACGGGCCTACTTGCTCTTCCGGGATCCGGACCGCCTGCGGCGGCTGGTGAACGATCCCTATCGCCCCGTCCAGATCCTCCTGGCCGGCAAGGCCCATCCAGCCGACGAGCCGGCCAAGCGCTTGATCCAGGAGATCTACCGCCTGATCAAGGATCCCTCCTTCGGCGGCCGCATCGTCTTCATCGAAGATTACGACATGGAGGTGGCCCGCCACCTGGTCCAGGGCGTGGACGTCTGGCTGAACACGCCGCGGCGCCCCCTGGAGGCCAGCGGGACCAGCGGCCAGAAGGCCGCCTGGAACGGCGTCCTCAACCTGAGCGTGCTGGACGGCTGGTGGCGGGAGGGCTACAATGGGGCCAACGGATGGGCCATCGGCGAGGACCGAGAGTATGAGGACCCCCAGGCCCAGGACGAGGCGGATGCGGCCTCCCTCTACGAGTTGCTGGAGAAGGCGGTGGTCCCCCTCTACTACGACGTCGAAGCCGACGGCATCCCCCACCGCTGGCTGCGCATGGTCAAGGAGTCCATCCGCTCCCTGGCGCCGTTCTTCAACACCCGGCGGATGCTGAAGGAATACCTCCAGGAAATGTATCTGCCCGCCCTGGAGGCCGCCCGCGGCCTCCCCACCCCCGCCGCCTAGGGCCTCAGGCCCCGGCCTCGTCCAGCACCTCCACCACGTGTTGGACCGGGAGGGCCAGGCCGGCCTGGCGCAGGCCCATGGCCAGTTGCAGCAAGCAGCCTGCGTTGGCCGTCACCACCCGTTGCGGCGCCAGGCGCTGGACGGCCTGCACCTTCTCCGCCAACAGGGCGGCTGCGATCTCCGGATGGGTCACGTTGTAGATCCCCGCGCTGCCGCAGCACACATCCCCATCCGGGAGATCGATCACGGTGAGGCCCACGGCCTGCAGCAGGCGGCGCGGCTGTGCCCGCACCCCCTGCCCGTGGGCCAGATGGCACGGATCCTGATAGACGGCCTTCCCGGCCAGGCGGCGCGGGAGTGGGCGGAGGCCCGCCGCGTCCAAGAACTCGGTCACATCCCGCACCCGCGTGCTGAAGGCCCGCGCGGCTGCCGCCCAGCGGGGATCGCGGCCGAGCCATTCCCCGTATTCTTTCATCGCTACCCCGCATCCGGCGGCGTTGACCAGGATCGCGTCCACTTCCTCCCGCATGAAGACAGCAAGGTTGCGACGGGCCAGGGCCCGCGCCATCTCCCGCTCCCCGGCGTGAGCGTGCAGGGCCCCGCAACACCCCTGGCCGGCTGGCACCACCACCTCGAAGCCCTGCCGCGTGAGCACTCGGATGGTGGCCTCCTGGATGGGCGCCAGCAGCGTCCGCATCACACAACCGGCCAGCAGCGCCACCCGACCCCGCCGTTCCCCCACCGCCGGATACACCCGGCCGGTGGGCATGGTCCGGAAGGGGATCCGCTCGGGGAGCATCCCCTCCATCGTCCGCAGCGGCGCCGGGAGCCGGCCCAGGATCCCGGACCGCCGGGCCAGACGCCGCAATCCGGTGGTGTGATAGGCCCACAGCCCCCAGGTGAGCAGCCGCAGCAGCGCCGGGCGCGCCAGAAGGCCCGCGAAAACCACCCAGCGCGCGATCCGCTCCCCCAGGGACATCGGAAGGGTCTGGCGGACCTGCCACCGCGCGGCCTCAACCAGGCGGCCGAAGGCCACGCTGGCCGGGCAGGCGGTCTGACAGGCCCGACAGGCCAGGCAGACCTCCATGTGCTCCCGGAAATCCGGGTTGATCTCCAGACGGCCCTCCGCCACCGCCCGCATCAGATAGATCCGCCCCCGCGGCGAGTCCGGCTCCCACCCCAGCACCCGAAAGGTCGGACATTGGTTCAGGCACATCCCGCAGTGAGTGCAGCGCAGGATCTCCGCGTAGTCCGGGGGATCCTCGGAGGTGAACCCCCGCCACGGGACCGTCTCATGGAGCGCGATCGGAACCCCTTTCGCAGCCGGCCGCGCCGCCATCCGTCCCCTCCTCCCTCGGAAATGCCGGACTCCGCCTCAACGCTGGGGCTCTGCGGAGCCTTCCCCCACCTGCAGCCGTTCGATCGCTTCCCGCAGGGCCTTCTGAACCGCCTCCATCTCCGCCGCGCTGCGATAGCGCTGGCGGGGCCAGAAGAAGCCGCGCAGGCCGTCCCCTTTCCGCCGGGGCACGATGTGGATATGCACATGGGGGACGCTTTGGCTCACCCGGTTGTTGATGGCCACGAAAGAGCCTTCCGCCCCCAGCGCCACCTCCATCGCCCGGGCCAGGACCTGGGCGTTTCGGAACAGGGGCCCCAGCAGCGCGGGGGGCAGATCCATCAGGGTCTCATAATGGTCCCGTGGGACGAGCAGACAGTGCCCCGGGAACAGCGGGCGGTGGTCCAGGAAGGCCACCGACGCTTCGTCCTCCAGGACGCGGTAAGCGGGGGCCTCCCCCCGCGCGATCTGGCAGAAGAGGCAGGCCATCGGCCTGTCACCCCCTTACCATCCCAGACGTCCGGGGTTCAGCCGACCCTCGGGGTCCAGTTGCGCCTTGAGGCGCTGCATCACTGCCCGCTCCGGCCGCTGGGGCGCCCACAGGCCGAGGCGCCGCTTCAAGGGTTCCGGACCGCCCAGAATCGTGAAGTGCCCGCCCTGGGCGACGGCAAAGCCCTGCAGGCGCTCCCCCCATTGGGTCAGGGCCTCCGGATCTCCCACTCCCTGCGCGTAAACCAGGCCCACCGTCCCGTGGGCGTGCCAGCGCGCCGCCACCGCCTCATCCCACTCGATGAGGGGAATAGCCTCCGGGATCTGGGCCGGCAACAGTCCCAGGCGCACCCACAACCGATCCCGTGGGGACGGATCGGCCAGCGCCGCCAGGTCCGGTACAGCGGCCCAGAGGGCCTGGGCGTTGGCCTCCGGCAGGCGCACCCGAACCCGGGCCGGGGCGGCCAGGGCCTCGGCATCCCGGCCGATCCGATCCACCTGGGCAGGCCATCCCCCCGCCCGCACCAAGACCCACACCCGCGCCCGCGGGTCCTCTGGAAGGTCCAGGGTTCCCCGAAGGGCAGCCCAGCCCGCCGCCCCCACCAGTTCGACCGCTAGCGGGAACCCCGGATGGCGGAGCATGGCCAGGACGAGCGGCATCGCCGCTCCAGGCTCGGCGAAGCCGAAGGCCCAGGTGGCCTCTGCGCGGGGCCGCGGCCACAACTTGAAGGCCGCCTCCACGATCACCCCCAGCGTGCCGAGGGAGCCGTGGAAGAGTTTGGGCAGATCGTAGCCGGCCACGTTCTTCACCACCTCGCCCCCGCCCTGGATCACCGTGCCGTCAGCGAGGACGACGCGGACGCCGATCAGGAGATCCCGGGCAGAGCCATAGCGGGCCCGCAACGGGCCGCTCAGGCCGGTCGCCAGGATCCCCCCGATGGTCGCCTGGGCCCCCAAGGGAGGGTCCAGCGGAAGCCACTGGCCGTGCTCCGCCAGCAGGGCGTTCAGTTCCCCCAGCTGGATCCCGGCCTCCACCCGGACCGTGAGGTTGGCCGGGCGATGCCGCAGGACCCGCCGCAGGGCCGTGAGATCCAGGATCCGATCCGCGCGGGAGGGCGCGTAGCCGTAGCCCTGGTGGAGACCGCTGCCGCGGGGGACCACCGTCCATCCAGCCCGGGCGGCCTCCCGCAACCCCGCCGCCACCTCCTCCACCGTCGTCGGCCGCAGCACGGGAGGCGCCAGAGGCCCTCCCCACGCCGTCAGATCCACAGTTCCTCCTCCAGGGGGGAAGGGGTGGAAGGGCCGGATCGGATGGGCAAGGCGTCCCGGGCCTTGCGCCGGCCCCACGTCTCCAGGCACATCTTGGTTGCCGGGAACATCTTACAAGGGTTCAAGCGGTTCTCCGGGTTGAAGGCCGCCTTGATCCGAGCCATGGCCTCCAGATCGGCCGGGGAGAAGAGCAGCGGCATCAGGTCCCGTTTCTCCAGGCCCACCCCGTGCTCCCCCGTGAGGGTCCCTCCGGCC
Source organism: Thermoflexus sp. (assembly GCF_040289485.1). Classification (GTDB taxonomy): domain Bacteria; phylum Chloroflexota; class Anaerolineae; order Thermoflexales; family Thermoflexaceae; genus Thermoflexus. The sequence continues at coordinate 19,201 of NZ_PSLG01000006.1, read as the reverse complement.
TCCACGCAGACCCGGATGATCTCCGCGCCGGCCTCCACCGCCCGCCGTGTCATCTCGGGGTCCCGCTCGTCGAAGAGGATCAGCGGGTGGAGGTTGCCGTCGCCCGCGTGGAACACGTTGGCGATGGTGAGGCCGTAGCGCCGGCCGATCTCCTGGATCCGCCGCAGCACCCTCGGCAACTGATCGCGGGGCACCACGCCGTCCTGAACCAGATAATTGGGGGCCAACCGCCCCATCGCCCCGAAGGCCCCCTTGCGGCCGGACCACAACCGCTCCCGCTCGGCGGGGTCGGTGGCGATGCGCACCTCCCGGGCGTCGTAATGCTCGCAGATCCGCGCGATGTGGCGGGCCAGGTCCTCGAGCCCCTCCGACACCCCTTCCACATCGATCAAGAGGACCGCCCCGGCGTCCATGGGATAGCCGCAGCGCTTGGCGCTCTCCACCGCCTGGATCGCCGTGTGGTCCATCATCTCGATGGCGCCGGGGATGGTGCCGTCGGCGATGATGGCTGAGACCGCCTCGCTGGCCTGGTCCACGGTGTCGAAGACAGCCAGCAGCGTCACCACCGCCTCCGGCGCCGGCAGCAGGCGGAGGACCGCCTTCGTGACAATGCCCAGGGTGCCCTCCGAGCCCACCATCAGCCCGGTCAGGTCGTAACCCGGCCAGTCGCAAGCCCGCCCCCCCACCTCGATGACCTCCCCGTCGGGGAGGACCACCTCCAGGCCCAGGACGTGGTGGGTGGTCACCCCGTAGGCCAGGCAATGGGGGCCGCCCGAGTTCTCGGCCACGTTGCCCCCGATGGTGCACGCCTTCTGGCTCGAGGGGTCCGGCGCGTAGGTCAGGCCGTAGGCCGCCGCCGCCTGGGAGACCGCCAGGTTGATCACCCCCGGCTCCACCACCGCCCGCAGGTTCACCGGATCGATCTCCAGGATGCGGCGCATACGGGTGGTCACGATCATCAACCCGCCCTGGTCGGCCACCGCCCCGCCGCTCAGGCCGGTCCCCGCCCCCCGCACCACGATGGGCAGGCCGTAGCGATGGGCGATGCGGACAGCCGCCACCACCTGTGCGGTGGAGGTTGGGAAGACCACCACGTCGGGGCGGCCCTTGTCGATGGAGGCATCATACTCGTAGAGGAGGAGCTGATGAGGCTCCCAGAGCACCCCCCGCGGGCCGAAGACCGCCAACAACTCCTGCACCAGCCGCTCGCGCTTCACCGCGCCCTCCCCCGGCCGCTCCACCCAGCCCCCAGAGAGAAACCCCCGGCGGCAGCACCGTCAGCTCGGTGGGAGCTTCGACCTCAAGGCCATGATAGCACAGTCCGATGGACGCTGTGCCGACGGCAGCGTTTTGCGCTATCATAAGCCCCGGACCAACAACGGCGAGAGGAGGTTGCAAGCGGTGAGGTCCACCATCCGCGAAGACGGGGGGAAGCCAGCGCCTGGCCCGACCGGCCTCCCGGTCGGGTGACGAGGGAGGCGGTTCCCCGCGCTGCGGGGCTAACCCGGCGCCTCGCCGGGGAAAATCGAGGGTTCGGCGGATGCCGCCGGGGGCCCGGCCGCGGCCCCCACTTCCCCCCGAAAACCTCGCCGGCCGACAAAACCGCCGGGCAACCGACGGGACAAAACGGCCGGCAGCGGCCGACCGACGACGGAGGGCGCGCCTCATGACCCCTGCCGGGCGTGGGGGATTGTTGCGTCCTCCCCGTCGGCCTCTCGCTCCCGATCGCCGCCACCCTATCCTTCCGGGAGGTCGCCATGTGCGGGATCGTCGGATACGTCGGTGAGCGCGACGCCGTGCCCATCCTGATCGAAGGGTTGAGACGGCTGGAATACCGAGGCTACGACTCCGCCGGCCTAGTGGTGGTCCAGGAAGGCCGACTGGAGGTCCGCCGGCGGGCCGGGAAGATCCAGGGGCTGATCGACCTGCTGGAGGAGGAGCCGGCCTGCGGGACCATCGGCATGGGGCATACCCGTTGGGCCACCCACGGCGCCCCGGCGGACCACAACGCCCATCCCCACCGCGATTGCACAGGCCGCCTGGCGGTGATCCACAATGGGATCGTCGAGAACTTCGCGGAACTCCGCCACGCCCTGCAGGCCGCCGGCCATCGCTTCACCTCGGAGACGGACACTGAGGTGATCGCCCACCTTATCGAGGAGGAGCTCCGGGCCGGCGCTGACCTGGAGACGGCCGCCCGTCGGGCCTTCCGGGCGCTGCGCGGGGCCCACGCCATCGTCGTGCTCTCCGCCGACCACCCGGACCGCCTGATCGCCGCCCGCATCGGCAACGCCGGCGGGGTGGTCATCGGCCTGGGGGAGGGCGAGATGTTCGTGGCCTCCGATATCCCCGCCATCCTGGAGCACACCCGCCGGATGCTCTTCTTGGAGAACCGCCAGATGGCCGTGGTGCGCCGGGACCAGGTCCAGGTGTTCACCTTGGAGGGCCAGCCCGTGACGCTGCCCGTCCAGGTCATCCCCTGGGACCCGGTGGCCGCCGCCAAGGGGCCTTACCGACATTTCATGCATAAAGAGATCCACGAGCAGCCCCGCGCGGTCACCGACACGCTGCGCGGGCGGGTGGATTTCGAGCGAGGCCGCGTGCGCCTCGAGGAGATCCCTCTCACCGCCGCCGAGGCCCGCCGCCTCTCCCGCATCGTCATCGTCGCCTGCGGCACTTCCTATTACGCCGGGCTGGTGGGCAAGTTCTATTTCGAGGCCCTGGCCCGCATCCCCACCGAGGTGGACTACGGGAGCGAGTTCCGATACCGGGATCCCGTGCTGGACCGGGACACGGTGGTGCTGGCCATCTCCCAGAGCGGGGAGACCGTGGACACGCTGGCGGCGATGGAGCTGGCGCGGGAGCGGGGGGCGCGGCTGTGGAGCATCGTCAACGTCATCGGCTCCCAGGCCCACCGCATCGCCGACGCATGCATCCTGATGCACGCCGGCCCCGAGATCGGCGTCGCCTCCTCGAAGGCCTTCACGGTCTCCATGGTGGACGAACTGTTGCTGGCCCTCCGGCTGGCCGAGCTGCGTGAAACCATGGCCCCTGAGGCCGTCCAGGAACAGGTCCAGGCCCTGGCCCGCCTCCCGGACTGGCTGGGGCAAGCCCTGGACCGCGAGCGGGAGGTCGAGGCGGTGGCCCAGGCCTACGATCGCTACGAGGATTTCCTTTACCTGGGGCGGGGCCTGCTCTACCCCATCGCCCTGGAGGGGGCGCTCAAACTGAAGGAGCTCTCCTACATCCACGCCGAGGGCTACCCGGCCGGGGAGATGAAACACGGCCCCATCGCGCTGATCGATGAGCGCATGCCTACCGTGGCCCTGGCGTTGCAGGACCCGGTCATCTATGAGAAGATGCTCAGCCAGATGGAACAGGTCCGCGCGCGGCGGGGGCGGGTGATCGCCCTGGTGACCGAGGGGGATCGGGCGGCGGCGGCCCGGGCGGACGCCGTCCTGTCCGTCCCGCCCGTCCCGCGATGGCTGCAGCCGATGGTGGCGGTGATCCCGCTGCAGTTGCTGGCTTACCATATGGCCGTGCTCCGGGGCTGCGATGTCGACCAGCCCCGTAACTTGGCCAAAAGCGTTACCGTGGAGTGACCCCACAGGGATGGCTGGGACGAGGATGGCGGAGGAGGTCCGTTCCATCGTGATGGTCGGCCCCTTCGGATTGCGCCCGCGGGGGACGATGCGGGCGCGGGCGTTGCCCATGGCCCAGGCCCTGGCCCGACGCGGGCACCGGGTGACGCTGGTGCTTCCCCCCTGGCAGAGCCCGGAGGACAGCGGCCGCGACGCGGTCATCGGGGGGGTGCGGGTGATCCAGGTGCCGCTGCCCTCCCGCCGGCCCTCCTGGGTCTTCCACATCGAACTCACCCGGCGCCTGGTGGCCGCCGTCCTGCGCGAACGACCCCAGATCGTCCACCTCTTCAAGCCCAAGGCCTACGCCGGGCTGGTCCACTGGTCCCTGTGGCACATGCGCCGCCTGGGCCGCTTCGCCGGGGCCCTGGTGCTGGACACCGACGATTGGGAAGGGCCCGGCGGCTGGAACGATCGCAACCCTTACCCGCCGGCCCAGCGCCGGTTCTTCGCATGGCAGGAACGGTGGGGCATGGCCCACGCCGATGCCCTCACCGTGGCCAGCCGGGCCCTGGAGACCCTGGCCTGGGCCATGGGCCTCCCGCCCCGACAGGTGTTCTATCTGCCCAACGCCGCCTTCTTCACCGCGCCGCCCCGGCCGCGCCCGGCCGACCCGCCGCGGATCCTCCTTTACACCCGCTTCCTGGAGTTCGACCCGGGCCGGCTGGTCCGGGTGATGACGGAACTGGCGCGCCGGGACCCGGCCCTCGAATTCCTCTACGTGGGCCAGGCCCTGGGCGACGAGGCGGAGCGGTTCCGGGAAGGGCTGGCCCACGCCGGCCTCATCCCCCGCCTCCGCTGGATCGGATGGGTGGACCCTGAACGGCTGCCGGACGCCCTCCGCCAGGGCCACCTCGCCCTTTACTTGATGGACGACGACCTGATCCATCGGGCCAAATGCCCGATGAAACTGATCGACCTGCTGGCTGCCGGCCTCCCCGTGGTGGCCGACGCCGTCGGACAAGTCCCCGAATATATCCGCCATGGGGAGACCGGATGGTTGGTCCCGCCAGGGGATGAGGCGGCAATGGTGGAGGCGGCATGGCGCCTGCTCCAGGACCCGGAAACGGCGTGGCACCTGGGCGAACAGGCCCGCCAGGACATCCTGGCCCGCCATCGCTGGGAGAACCGGCTGCCCGTCCTGGAGGCGGCTTACGCGACGGCCCTGGCGAGGGCCGATCGAAGCCAGACGCGGAGGCGGCCCGCATGACCAGAAACAGCGCCCCGAGAGGGCCCGATCAGATCCCCATCGCCGTCCGCTGGGCGCTGACCGGCCTCTGGATGGGCCTGATCTTCTTCCTCTCCGCCCAGCCGCAATTGCCCCAAGCCCCGGAGCCATGGCTGGACACCTTGCTGAAAAAAGCCGGTCACGCCGCCGAATACGCGGTCCTGGCCCGGCTGGCCCGCTGGACCCTTCAGGCTTACCCCCTCGCCCGGCCCGGGCGCTGGGCGTGGCTCTGGGCCATCTTCTACGCCCTCACCGATGAGGCCCACCAGGCCCTGGTCCCCGGCCGACACCCCCGCCTGCTCGATGTCCTCATCGACGGGATCGGGGCCGGCCTGGGGCTGTGGGCCCCTTCCCTTCCCAAGAGCTCTTCCACCCACGATTGACAAGGCCGAGAGGTTGCTTTATTCTAACATTCGGGAGGACTCAGTGGCCGCACTGGGTGGAGGGCTGGCGCTGTTGGGGCTGCTGCTGGCCTACAGGGGCTGGCGCCAGAGCCAGGCCCGGTGGGCGGCCCTTTGGGCTTTGACGCTGATCGCCCTGGCCTTCTGGGGCCTGGGGGAAAGCCTGACCGTCCTGAGCCCCGCGCCGGAGACGCGGCTCCTCTGGATCCAGTTGCGGACCCTGGGGATCGTCGGGATCGCCCCGCTGCTCCTGTGGAGCGCCGTCCAGTATGCCGGCGCCGTCCTGCAGCCCCGCCCCTGGCACCTGATCGCTGTCTTCTTCATCCCCGCCCTCACCTTCCTACTGGCCCTCACCAACCCAGCCCATCATTGGGTGTGGTCCACGCTGGAGATCGACCCCCAGGGAAGGCTTCATCTCGCCTTCGGCCCGTGGTTCTGGGTGCACACCTTTTATGCACTCCTGGCCTTCCTGGCCGCCCTGGCCTTTATGCTGCCCACCTTGGTGCATGGCGTAGCGCACAGCGACCGCCGCATCCTCCCAGGCATCGGGATCCTGTCCGTCGGCGCTGCCCTGATCATGACTGGCCTGGCAGCGAGCCTCTATGATCCCTCCTACACCCGGTTGCCAGCGCCCTGGCATGGGCTACCGGCCCTCACCTTGGGCCTGGCCACGGCTCTTATGGGCGTGGCCTTCCAGAGCCTCTTACACGCGCGTCCGATCCCCATCGCCCGCAGCCTGATCGTGGAGAGCCTTCCAGAAGGGATTCTGATCCTGGACCCCAAGGGCCGGGCGGTGGATGTCAACCCCCGCATGGCCGAAGCGCTGGGCCGCCCGCTCCCCGAGATCCTAGGGGCCCCGCTGGACGCCCTTCTCCAACCGTGGCCGGCGCTGCAGGCTTTCCTGCGGGACCGGATCCGGGATCGCCAGGCAGGGGCGACCGAGGTCCGCCATCCCACCCAGGACCGCTGGTTCGGCGTCTCCCTCCAGCCGATCCAGCGCCACGGGGAGCCCTGGGGCTGGGTGGTCCGGGCCAGCGAGATCACCGACGAGAAACAGCGGGCAATGCGGCGGGCCCGGCAGCAGGAGACCTTGCTGCGGCTGGCCAAGGACCCGGAGGTTCACAGCGGAAATCTGGAGGCCGCGATGCGGCGGGTCGCCTGGGCCGCCGCGGAGGCCCTGCAGGTCTCCCGGGTGAACATCTGGCGTCTGGACCCCGCGGCCGGCCGGCTGACCTGCCTGGTCCACGTCGATTGGCCTGAGGGGACCACGGCCGCCGGGATGACGCTGCGGGCCGACGACTACCCCGCCTATTTTGCGGCGCTGCAGGCCGGGCGCGCCATCGACGCCGCCGACGCGGAGAACGACCCTCGGACCCGGGAACTGCGGGAGACTTACCTTCGCCCCCTCGGCGTCCGCTCCCTCCTGGACGCCCCGATCCGCTGGGAAGGGGAGGTGGTGGGGGTGATCTGCCACAAACAGAAAGGGGCGATCCGCCACTGGACGGAGGACGAGATCGCCTTCGCCGCCGAGATGGCCGACCTCATCGCCCTGATCTGGGCTGGCGCGGAGCGCCGGGCGGAGGAGGAGCGGGCGCGCCACTACGCTCAGCAATTGCAGTGGCTGCAGGAACTTGCCCAGGACCTCCACCGGGCGGCCGGCCTCGAGGCCCTCTACGAGCGGGCGCTTCAAGGAGCGATCGAGGTGTTGGGGGCGGACCGGGCCGCCATCCTGGTGCGGGATCCGGATGGTGTGCTCCGCTTCAAGGCCTGGCGGAACCTTTCCGAAGGCTACCGGAAGGCCGTGGAAGGCCACTGGCCCTGGGATCCCCAGGATCCCCATCCCCAGATCCTCTGGGTCGCCGACGCCGCCCACACCGACGTCCTCGGGGAGCTCCAGGACGTGGTCCTTCGCGATGGGATCCGCGCCCTCGCCTTCATTCCCATTCAGGACAAGGGCGGCCCGCTGGGGAAACTGATGCTGTATTACGACCGTCCGCGCCCGGCCGACCCAGAGACCCTGCGCCTGGCCGAGATCCTCGCCGGCGCTGTGGCCACCGCCCTGCGCCGCCGGCGGGAGACATGGCTGTGGGAGGCGGTGGCCAGTGCCCTCCAGGAGGTCCTGAGCAGCCCGCCCGCCTTCCGGGAGCGCGTCCCCGTCGTCCTGCGGGTCGCCCGGCGGCTGTTCCGCGCCGATCGGGCCGGCCTCTGGTTCTACGAGCCGGTCCGGGAGCAGGTGGCCTGCGCCGGGGTCGAGGGCCTTTCGGAAACCTACGTGCAGCAACTGTTGGCACACTACCGCCAAGTCCCCGGTGTCCGGGCCATCGAGGTTCCCACCGTGATTCACATCCCCGACGCCTGGAACGATCCGCGAACGGCGGCCTTTCGAGATCAGATCCTGCGGGAGGGCTTCCGATCGTATGTGGTGTTCCCCTTGTGGGCGTCGACCTTCGCCCCCAGCGAGTTCCCCTTCCGCGGGGTGTTGACCCTCTACTGGGATCGTCCCTGGACCCTGGGGCCGGAGGAGTTGCTGATCGGCCAGGCCTTCGCCAACGCGGCCGCCCAGGCCCTGGCCAGCGCCCATCTGTTCGAGGAGACCCAGCGGTGGGCGCGGCAGGAGGCTGCCCTCCGTCAGGTGGTGACCGCTATCCTGCACGCGGAGGACCTGGATGCCATCCTGCAGGTCGGCCTGCGCCAGGCCATGGAGGCGACCGGGCTCCGCAGGGGTGAGATCTATTTGTGGGAGGATCTTCCCGAGCGCCTGCGCCTGCGAGCGGCCGCTGGCCCCCACCCGCCCACGTCCGAGCGATCGCCCGGCGAGGATCCGGTCGGGCTCGCCTTCCAGAAGGGGCAGACCCTCCTCTTCGGGGATCTCCCCCGGGAGGCCTCGGGAAGCCTCCGGACGCCGCCTCCCTGGCATGAGGCCCGCGCCCTGATCGCCATCCCCCTCCGGTCCCGGACCTCACCGGTGGGCGTCCTCTGCCTGCACGATCCCGAGCCGCGCCTGTTCACCGAGGAGGAACTCGCCCTGATCCAGCACATCGCCGACCACCTGGCGCTGGCGGTGGAGCGGGCGGCGCTGGTCGAACGGCTGGCGGACCAGGTCCGCGAGGTCTCGCTGCTCTATGAGGCCAGCGCCAACCTGCTGGCCTCGCGGGAGGCCTCCACCACCCTGAGCCTGCTGGGCCGCTTCCTTGTCGACATCACCGGCGGGACCTACGTCCGGTTCTACCGCTATCAGGAGGAAAGCGGGGCGCTGGAGAGGTTCGCGGAGTTTCCCAGCCCGGAGACGGCCCCAGGAGAACACGCCCGGTGGATGATCCGGACGCGATCGGCCGCCTTGCGCCTGCGGCAGGAAGCCCTTCGCGAGCGCAAACTCATCACCCTCTGGGTCTCCGACCCCACGGCTTCCTTCCCCGAGGACCGGGAGATCCTGGAGGCCCTCGGCGTGCGGCGCCTCATGGTTTTGCCTCTCGTCCGCGGCCCGCACCTGCTGGGCCTTGTGGAGATCTGGGATCACCAGGGGGATCGCCCCTTCTCCCTGGCCCAGATCGCCCTGAGCATGGCCATCGTCAACCACGCCGCGGTGGCCCTGGAGAACGCCCGGCTGGTGGAGCGGCTGGATCTCGAGCGGGGCCGGCTGCGGGCCCTGATCCACGCAGCGATGGCCGGCATCCTCCTGATCGGCACCGACGGCACCTTGGTCGAGATCAACCCGGCGGCCCTTGACCTCTTGGATCCGACAGGGGATCTTGGGAAGTGGATCGGGACCCCCTGGACGAAGGCCCTGTGGGCGTTGAAACGGCGCCAGCCGGAGATGGCCCGCCGGCTGGTCCAGCACCTGCGCGCCACGGACTGGGATCCCACCGAGGCGCGGGTGTTCTCGGTGGAGGCCAACGGACGGAGCCTCCAAGTGCACCTCGTTCCCATCCGCAGCGACAGCGAGATCGCGGGCTGGCTGGTGATGACCCACGATCTGACCCCGATCCGGATGGCCGAGCGGCTCCGGGAGGAACTGTTGCACATGATCGTCCACGACCTGCGCAACCCCATCGCCTCGATCCGCACCGCCCTGGACTTCGTGCTCGTCGAGGGGCTGGGGCCGCTCACCTCCGAGCAGCAGGAGGTGCTGCGCATCGCCCGGGACAACACCGACCGCATCCTGCGCATGGTCCACACCATCCTCGACCTCCGCCGCCTGGAGGCCGGCAAGATGGCCCTCCAGCCGAAGCCCCTGGCCCTGGCAGCGTTGGTCGGGGAGATCCTGCGGGGGATGCAGCCGCTGCTCCAGGAGAAAGACCTCCGGGTCCGCGTGGAACTCCCCGAGGGCCTCCCGCCGGCCTGGGGGGACGAAGAAGTGCTCTCCCGCGTCCTTCAGAACCTGCTGGACAACGCCATCAAGCTCACGCCGTCCGGCGGCTCGATCTGGGTGCGGGCGGACGTGGCGCGGGAGGACGGCCGCCCCTGGATCCAGGTGACCGTGGCCGACTCCGGCCCCGGCATTCCCTCGGGGTTGCGGGAGCGGCTCTTCCAGCCCTTCGTGACCGGGATGGTGCCCTACCGCGGGGTCGGCCTGGGCCTGGCCTTCTGCCGATTGGCGGTGGAAGCCCACGGCGGCAAGATCTGGGTGGAGGACCATCCCTCCGGCGGCGCCGCCTTCGTCTTCACCATCCCCGTGGCCCCCGATCGGTCCGCTTCCGGCTGAGCCCTGCCTGCTCCCTTGGCTCCCCTAGGGCTTGCGTGGTAAAATTTTTTCTGGAATTTTCGGAAATTGAGGGAAACCTTGGAGTCCCTCACGCGACGACAGCGGGAGTTCCTGGCGGCGTTCCTGCGCCTGTATCGGCGGCTGCGCCGGCCTTTGCACTATGGGGCCGTGGCCCGGGCCATGCGGATCGGGCGGGCGACGGCATACGAGATGCTGGCCGCGCTGGAGGGCCTCGGGCTGGTGGCGCGCCATTATCAAAGCCCTGAAGGCCCCGGCCGCCCTCGGGTGCTGTTCCGCCCAACCGCCCAGGCCCGCCGGATCCTGGCTGGGGTTTGGGAGGCGCCTGTCTGGCGGGCCGCCCAGGCCCGGGTGCGATCCGAACTCCAGGCCCTTCAGGCCCGGTTGGAGCCCACCGCCGTGCTGCAATGGCTGACCGCCCGGGTCGAGGAGGGATCGATCCCGGAGGGGATGGCGCGCATGGCCGCCGGGATCGGCCTGGTCCTCCGCTTCCTGCAGGCGACGGAGGGCCCCTGGCCGCTGCCCCGGGGAAAGGCCCTGGACCTAGGGGCGTTGGCCAGCCTGAGCGCGGCCCTGACCGCCCTGGCCCGCGCGGAGCCCCATCAGGTCCACGCCCTGCTCTCCCGGATCCGCTGGTTCCAGGCTCAATGGGAGCGCCTGGACCCCACGGACCGCCGCCGGTTGTCCCGCTTCACCCGCCAGATCCTTCAAGAGACCGGGAGGGCCGGATGACGTCACCGGCATCGCCCTCGGCAGAGATCGGAGGAGGGTGGTCGATGAAGGTCAGCGTCATCATCCCGACGCTGAACGAAGCCGCCTATCTTCCACATCTGCTGGAGGCCTTGGCCCGGCAAACCCGCCCGCCCGATGAGGTCATCGTCGCCGACGCCGGATCGGAGGACGGGACGCCGGCCCTCGCCCAGGCCTGGGGAGCCCGGGTGGTCCCCGGCGGGCGTCCGGCTGTCGGCCGGAACGCGGGGGCCCGCGCCGCCCAGGGGGACCTGCTCGTCTTCTTGGACGCCGACGTGCTTCCCCGCCCCGATTTCTTGGAGAAAGCGCTGAAGGAGATGGCGGACCGCGGCCTGGACGTGGTCACATGCCTGATGGAGCCACTGAGCCCACGCCCCGCCGACCGGGTGTTCCACGAGGTGGCCAATGGCTACCTGTTGGCGTTGCAATGGATCTCGCCGCGGGCCCCCGGCTTCTGCATCCTGATCCGCCGGGCGTTGCACGAGGCCATCGGCGGGTTCGACGAGACTCTGCTCCTGGCCGAGGACCACGATTACGTCCAGCGGGCGGCCCGGCACGGCCGCTTCGGCGTGCTGACCACCGTCCGCATCCCGGTGTCCATCCGGCGGATGGAGGAGGAGGGCCTCTTCCCGCTGATGCTGAAATACCTGTGGGCGGAGGCCCACGTGTGGGCCGGCCGGCCCATCCGGCGGCTGCCCTTCACCTATGCCTTCGGCCGCCATCGGCCGCCCCCGGTGGGGGCGCCGATCCCGAAACGTCTGCCTCTGGGCCGTCCGCGCGGATCCCCGTGAGGAAGATCACCATAAACGCGAAGGCGAGATCGACCAAGAAGAACCCGTTGTCAACCAGGCCGTGGCCCAGGACGTCGGCCATGGCGCCGATGGCCCCCCAGCGTTGCGGATCCAGCGCGGAGGAGCCCTGTCGGCGGAGGACCGCCCGCCAGAACAGAACCTGCCAGGCCAGGCCGGCGACCAGCCCCAGGATCCCCGTCCGGACCCAGAAATCCAGGAAGATGTTGTGCGGGTGGGAAAGGTTCGGCTCCTGCCAGGCGTCGGGGCGGATGTAGCGGCTGCGAAACCAATAGAGGAAATTGTCCGGGCCGACCCCGAAGAGCGGATGCTCCCGCAGGAGATCCAGCGTGCTCGCCCAAAGGCGGACCCGGAAGAAGACGGTGCTCCCGGGCGTCACCATGCGGGCGGCCAGCGTGGGCGCCACCCGCGGCCCAAGGGTCAGGCCGAGGGCCAGGGCCAGCCCGAAGGCCAGGAACCCCAACGCCCATCGGGCCCGCCGAGACAGCCGCCCGCGGCTTTCCCACAGCCCCACGCCGCCCATCGCCAGCAGCGCTGCCGGGGCGCCCAAAAAGGTCGCCCCCTCCGAGCACGTGCCGACCAGCGCGAGGAGGACCGGGATCAGGCCCAGCCCCGCCAGAAGGCGCAAGCGGCGGGAGGGCCCGCGCAGCAGGAACGCCAACAGGAAGGGGAACACCCGGCCCAGATAGAGGGCCAGGTTGTTCGGCGATCCGAAGGGCCCCCGCATGCAGCGGGCGCCGGCCTCGCCGGTGATCAGCCCGATCCCGGTGAGGCCCTGGGCCAGACCGACGCCGGCCGCACCGATCCCTCCGAGCACGAAGGCCACCAGAACCGTCCCCCACTCGGACCGGCTCATCCGCAGCGCCCGGGCCATGGCGTAGAAGAGCAGCGGCTCCAGGATGACCATGCGCCACTCCCGCCACGCCACCCGCTGAAACGCCGCCAGGGCCGCAGAGAGGGTCGCCGCCCCGAAAAAGATCCCTATCCAACGGTCCGCGGCCTCCCGCTTCCATCTCCATCCGCCGTCCCGTCCGCGAGCGCTCACCCAACGGACCGCCCCGGCGGCCACCGTGAGCCAAAGGACGAGTTCGGCCATCGAGAATGCCTTCTCAAAGAACGGCTTGGGGTAGAGATAGAACGGCGCCCAGAAGGCCACCAGGGCCAGGCCGATGGATGGCCGTAGGACCAAAAGAACAAACAGTCCCAGGCCCGCCAGGGCGGTCAGGGCCAGGCGGGGCGCCAAATAAAAGGCCCCGCTGGCCAGCAGCCCGATCCCCAGCCAACCGACCTCGCCCCAGCGCCGCCCGCCCCACCCCTCCAGCGCCGTCCACCACATCCCTGCATACACCAGGCCGGAGAGAGCGCCCGCTCCCCACAGCCCCACCCGTCGTCCCACCGACGCCGCGATCCCCGGAAGGCCGGGAAGGCCCGCCCGCCCCCCGGCGACCAGGCCGCTGGCCAGCAGCATCCCACCGAGGGCCATCGCCCCCAAGGCGAGCACCAGCGCCCCCCGGTAGATCCGCACATCCGGGCCGAGGCCGGCGACGCTCCAGCCGACCAGCGCCCATTGTCCCCAGCCCCGCTCCGCCTCGATCTCCACCGTATGGCGGCCGTAAGGAAGCCCCTGGGCCACCGGGATGGTTACAACCTCGGGAGTGGCGTAATCGGGGGAAGTCAGGATCAGATACGCGCCCCGCTCGTCCCGGGGGAGGGCCGGCGCCGGCCGGCCGTCTACCCATATGTAAAGATGGGCGCGATATCCGCCCCGCCGCACCCGCAAGGCCAGCCCGGTCCCCTCAAAGGCAAAGCGCAGGCGATCCCCGGTCTCCCGCCCGATATCGGCCCCCAAGGCGGAGAACCGCCATGCCCCTTCGTAGAGGGCCCCAGGCGGAGGGCCATAGGTCCCGTCCGGCAGCGGAACGGCCGCCGGCGAGTATCCCGGCGGGAAAGGCGGCGCCTGCGCCGCCGCCCGCAACGCCTCCCCCACCGGCCGCATCCGGCCCTGCGGATCCACCACCGCGAAGCCCCAGCGCGGGTCGTCCGGCGGCGCGTCGGGCTGCCAGATCTCCAGAAACATGGTCCCCATCCAGGGCCACTCCCGCCGGACCCGGTCCACGGCCTGGCGCACGTAGCGGGCCTGGGTCTCCGCGTCCACCTGGCCCCAGATCGAGGGACGCCCCGCCCAGCCCGCCGGGAGGGCGTTCCAACCCCAGTGGCTGGCCCAGATCGGCTTGTAGGCGTCGCCGTGACGGATCATCACCTCCCGCAGCAGGATGACCCGGGAGAAATTGAGGATCCCGGGATCGACCCGGCGGTCCTCGGGGCCGGTGTCGAACCCGTAGGGTTTCGCTGCCACGATGTCGAAAGCGTCCCGCGCCCCGGCCGCATACAGACGCTCCAGGAACAGCCAGTCGGCCAGGTTCCACGGCCCCTCCTCCACCGTCGGCGCCAGGCCGGCCAACACGATCACGGCGTCCGGATCGGCCGCCCGGATGGCCCGGGCAGCGGCTTCCAGGAGGGCGGCGTAGGCCGCCGGATCGGGGATGCCTCCGCCCCAACCGATGGTCAGGTTCGGCTCGTCCCAGATCTGATAGAACCGCACCCAGCGCCCATACCGGGCGGCGAAGGCCCCGGCGAAGCGGGCGAAATCGAACGGGTCCAGCGGTGGAGCCATCGGGCCGGGCCGCCGGGCCGCCCACGGCGGGCTGTCCCCCAGCACCGCCACCGGCTCCAGTCCGGCCGCGGCGATGGCCGCTACCAGCGCATCCGCCGCCGCCCAATCCCAACGGTCCCGCTCCGGCTGGAGGGCCGACCAGGGGAAGAACTGGCGGACGCGGCGGATCCCCAGAGCCCGGATCTGGTCCAGGGCCTGCCGCTGGGCCTCGGGATCACGCCCGAACAAGGCGATGTTTACCCCTACCCGGGGCTCGCCCGACCACGGGATCGGCGGCGGGAAGCCGATCACGGTCCCCCGCCAGCGGGCCCGCAGGATCTGCCCCTCGAGGCCCAACCCGGCCAACCCGGCGAGCAGCAGGAGCGCCCCAAAGAGGGCGCGGAGCAGGCGCCAACGCATCCCTCACCTCGTCCGGAAGGATTTTCTGGGCCCGGCCTCCAGGCGGAGGTTTTATTTTCCGGAAAACCCCCGCCCGTTACAATCCCGGCCGGACCGGCCCCTGTGCCCCTCGCCTCTGTCTCGCCTATAATTCGTCCAAACCAGGGGGGAGGCACGTTCCATGGCCCGACGATTGCCGCCGGAGGCCCTGCGGCGCACGGTGTCGCTGGAGCATCTGCCCTGGCGCTCCACCGAGGAGACCTCACCCCTGGCCGGCCTCATCGGCCAGCCTCGGGCGGTGGCCGCCCTCGAGTTCGGCCTGGACATCCCGGATCATGGGTTCAACATCTATGTAGCGGGCCCCCCGGGCGTCGGCCGCATGACAGGGGTCCAGATGTTCCTGGAGGCCCGCGCCCAAACCCAGCCCACCCCGCCCGATTGGTGCTATGTCTACAACTTCCAGGACCCCTCTCGCCCCAAGGCCCTGCGTCTGCCCCCCGGCCAGGGCCGGGCGCTGCGCCGCGACATGGAACGGCTCCTCGAGGGGGTCCGCCGCGAGATCCCCCGCGTGTTCGAAAGCGACGAATACAACGCCCGTCGGGAGGCCATCCTGAAAGAGGTCAACCAGCAGCGGGAAGAGATCCTCAAGCGGCTGAACCAGCGGGCCATGGCCCAGGAGATGATGGTCGAGGTCACCCCCATGGGGATCGCCGTGATCCCCCTCCTCGGAGGGCGCCCCATCACCGAGCAACAGTTCGCCGCCCTGCCCCCGGCCATGCAGGAACTGCTGCGCCGGCGCCGCGAGGCCTTCGAGGAGGAGGTCAAACAAGCCCTCAAGGAGATCCGGGGGCTGGAGCGCGCCGCCCAGGAGCGCCTGCGGCGGTTGAACCGCGAGGTGGCCCTCTTCGTGGTGGAAGGGTTGATGGACGACCTTTTCGAGAAGTACCGGGACCTGCCGGAGGTGATCGCCTATCTGAAGGCGGTACAGGAGGACATCGTCGAGAACGTGGACCAGTTTCGGGGCCGGGAGGAGGGGCAGGCCCTTCCGTTCCCGCTGCCGCTGCCGGCTCTCGCCGACATGGCCCTACGCAAATACACCGTCAACGTCCTGGTGGACAACGCCGAGCAGCAGGGCGCGCCCGTGGTCATCGAGTGGAACCCGACCTTCCCCAACGTCTTCGGCCGCCTGGAGAAGGAGAGCCTCCTGGGGGTGCTCCACACCGACTTCACCCTCATCCGTGCCGGGGCGCTGCACCGGGCCAACGGCGGCTACCTGGTGATGCCCATCGAGGGGGTGCTGATCAACCCCTTCGTCTGGGAGGGCCTCAAGCGCGCCCTGCGCCAGCGCGCCGTCGAGATCGAGGAGCCTGGCGAGCGGATGGGGCTGATCACCACCCGCACCCTCGACCCGGAGCCCATCCCTCTCCATGTGAAAGTGATCCTGATCGGCAGCCCCCTGCTCTACCACCTGCTGTATCTCCTGGACGAGGAGTTCAGCGAGTTGTTCAAGGTCAAGGCGGACTTCGACATCGAGATGCCGTGGGACGAAGGGGGGATGCAGGATTACATCACCCTCATCGGGACTCTGTGTCGGAAGGAGGGGCTGTGCCACCTGGACGCGGGGGCGATGGCCCGCATCATCGAATACGGCGGCCGCCTGGCCGAGGACCAGACCCGCCTCTCCACCCGCTTCGCCGAGATCGCGGACCTGGTCCGCGAGGCGAACTTCTGGGCCCGCAAAGCCGGCTCCTCCCGGGTGACCGCGGAACATGTCCAGCAAGCCCTGGAAGCCAAGGTCTACCGCTCGAACCTCATCGAGGAGCGCATCCGCCGGCTGATCGCCGAAGGCACGTTGCTCATCGACGTGGACGGGGCAAAGGTGGGCCAGGTGAACGGCCTGGCGGTCCTGGACCTGGGGGACTACCGGTTCGGGCGGCCCAACCGGATCACGGCCACGGTGGCCCTGGGCCGGGAAGGGGTGATCGACATCGAGCGGGAGGCCCGGCTGGGCGGCCCCATCCACACCAAGGGGGTGCTCATCCTGAGCGGCTACCTGGCGTCCAAATACGCCCAGGACAAACCTCTGACCCTCTCCGCCCGCCTGGTTTTCGAGCAGAGTTACTCGGGGGTGGAGGGAGACAGCGCCTCCTGCGCCGAGCTCTGCGCCCTGCTCTCGGCCCTGGCCGACGCCCCCATCCGCCAGGGGATCGCCATCACCGGCTCCATCAATCAAAAAGGGGAACTCCAGGCCATCGGGGGCGTCAACGAGAAGATCGAGGGGTTTTACTACGTGTGCAAGGTCAAGGGCCTCACCGGCGAGCAGGGGGTGATCATCCCCGAGGCCAACGTCCGCAACCTGATGTTGCGGGAGGAGGTGGTGGAGGCCGTGCGGGCGGGGAAATTCCACATCTGGGCGGCCCGCACGGTGGACGAGGCCATCGAGATCCTCACCGGGATCCCTGCCGGGGAGCGCGGGCCGGACGGCAGGTATCCGGCAGGGACGATCAACGCCCGGGTGGACCAGCGGCTGCGGGAGATGGCGGAGGCCCTGCAACGCTTCGGCCGGGAGGACCGCGCGGGTCGTCCGGAGGCCGAGGCCCGGAAGAACGAAGAGGGGACCCCCAAATCGAACGGAGGCTAGCAGGAGCAGCACCCACCCTCCTCCTGTCTGCGCCGGGCGGCGCACGGTGCGTCAGGGCAGATGCGCTCGCTATCTCGCTTCCCCGATCCGGCGGGTGGCCGGCGATCTCCCCCGGGCCTTCGAAGGGTGCCGCTGGGATCGCCTGGATCTCCTGCGCTTCCTGGCCCACCCGACGATGGCTCCGCGGCGCCGGCCCTCCGGCTCCGTCCGAACGGGATCCCTCCCCCGCGCAATGGGCCGGGCGGGATTCGAACCCGCACGGGTTGCCCCACGTGGTCCTAAGCCACGCGCGTCTGCCGGTTCCGCCACCGGCCCTCGGTTTTATTATAACCTCAGCCCCCGGGCGTCCTCCGATTGCCCTTCCCCATCCCCCAGGATAGAATCAGGGGCGGCGGACCGCTTCATACGAGGAGGGGCAATGCCCGTCGTTCTGCTGCTGGACATCGACGACGTCCTGGTGCTCCCCCGGGGTTACAAGCAGGGGATCCCCGCCACCCTGGGGACCTTCCTCCGCCGCTGGGGGTGGGAGATCCCTTTGCCCACCGAGGCCGACATCGAGTGGTTCGAGGCCGCCGGCGTGACCAGCGAATGGGACTCGACGGCCATCTGCCTGGCGGGGCTGCTGCTGGAGGCCGCCCAACTGGACGATGCATGGATCGTCCCGGATTTCGAGGAAGCCAGCGACCGGCTGGCCCAGCGAGGGCTGGACGGCCGTCGAATCCGCCCGGACTACCGGTCCTGGGTGCGGATGGCGGGGGAGGCCGCCGCGCCCGGTGAACGCCCCTCTTGGGCCGCCCTGCGCCTCTGGCGACGGACCGAACGGCCGCAACGCCCCCGCTCCGAAGCCCTGGGCGCCTTGTTGGACCGTCTGCTGCGGGACACCCACAGCCTGTCTTGTCCGACCACAGCGGTCTTCCAGACCTGGATGGTCGGCCACGAGGCCTTCGAACGCACCTACGGGCGGCCAGCACCCCTGTCGGTCCCCCAGGGCCTGCTGGAACTGGATGAGCCTCTCCTGGATCGCAGCGGCGCCCAGGAACTGATGAACGCGTGGTATGAGGGCCGGCTGGCCGCGGCCTTTTACACCTCCCGCCCCTCCCGGCCGCCGACGCCGGATCCGGCCCCTCCGCTCCCGGTTTACTCCCCAGAGGCCGAACAGGCCGCCCGCCAGGTCGGCCTGGAGGACTGGCCGGCGGTCGGCTTGGGGCGCCTGTTCTGGTTGGCCCACTCGGTGGGGCTGCCGGAGAACCCCACCAAGCCCCACATATTGCACGCCCTGGCCGCCTTCACCACCGCCATCGCCTGGGCGAATGGGATCGACGAGACCCGAGCGCTGCATCTGGCCTACGAGGGTTTCACGCTCCCGCATCGGATCGGCCCCCTGGCTCACTGGGTAGAACTGCCATGGCACGTGGTGCTGGTCGAGGACTCGACGAAGGGGATCCAGGGGGTCTTCCGCGCGGTGCGCCGGCTCTATGAACTTGGGATCTCGGTCCGGCTCACCGTCTTTGGGGTGGCCCCTCACCCCGGCCCCAAGGCCGAGCGCCTCGCGGGCTACGCCGATCCCATCGTGTCCTCGGTCAACGACGCGGTTGAGGAGATCGTGCGGCTGTGTCGGACTTCCCCGTGACGCCGTCGGTGGAACCGGCCGAGACCGCTCCCGTCGAGGCCGCGGGAGGGCCGGTGGTGTTCCTGACGGTCTGGCCGGACGACGATTGGGCCTCGCTGCGCTTCCGCATCGCGCGCGCTCCTGCGCCCCGGGTCGCCCTGGAGGTCCCCCCGGATCACCCGGGGCCCGATCCGGTGCTGCTGCGCCGGCTACAGCGCTTTGCGGAGGGGCGGGGCAAGGCCCTGGCCCTGATTGCCCCCCATCGGGAATGGCGCGCCATGGCCCGGGAGGCCGGCTGGGCGGCCTTTCCAACCCGCGCCGCTGCCCTGCGCCACCCATGGCCGGCGGAGGCC
>NZ_PSLG01000075.1:0-9593 GCF_040289485.1 Thermoflexus sp. | reverse complement strand
GAGTTCCCCGGGAAGGGACGCCTGTGGAGATCCCTCTGGCGGCGGAACGGCGAAGCGCCGGTCTACGCGCCACGGGTCGAGGAAGCAGGAAGTGGCCGGTCATCCGTTTCGCCGCGCAAGGTGAAAGGGATGACGATGCGCCACGGAACGGTGTGGTGATCGGCCTGACCGCTCTCATCGGCGGCGCGTGGCTGTGGCGCTCCCGCGTGACGGCGCCGGCGCCCATCGTCGCCGAGGCGCCCCGCCCGGGCTATCGCGCGCTTGCCTTCACGTTGCCCGCCCTGGACGGCGGGACCGTTTCCCTGACCCAGTTCCGGGGCCGGGCGGTGATCCTCAACTTCTGGGCCACCTGGTGCCCGCCGTGCCGGGCCGAGATGCCGGCCCTCCAGCGGGTCTACGCCCGCTACGCCGACCGCGGCCTGGTGGTCCTCGGCCTCAACGCCACCGCCAGCGACGACCCGGCTGCTGTGCGCGCCTTCCAGCAGCGCTACGGCCTCACCTTCCCCATCCTGCTGGACGAGAGCGGAACAGTGAACCGGACCTACGGTGTGGCGGCCCTGCCCACCACGTTTTTCATCGGGCCCGACGGCCAGATCCGGGAGATCGTCGTCGGCGGCCCGATCCGCGAGGCTGCCCTCGAAGCCCGGATCCGAACCTTGCTCCCGGCCGGAGGCCCCTGATGTGGCCCGTGCTGCCTCACCCTCCTCAGCCTGTTCGGCCTCTCCCGCCGGGCCCTGCCTCCCGATCAGGCGCCCCCCGGACGGTAACCGCGCGAGAGAACGGTTGAGCAGGGCTCCTTCCATCCATCGACGCTCATCGATGTGATCTCCAAGGCGCATGCCAGCCGGCTGCCTCGTGGAGTCGGTGGGAGACCCTCAGGATCGACCTGGGGACCCACCCGAGGGCTCCTCCTTCACATAATCGTGGATGCGGTGCTTTAAGGCGTAGGCGGCCGCCTCCACCCGATTGGAGAGGCCCAGTTTGTCCAGGATGATGCTGACGTAATTGCGCACCGTCTTCTCTGTCAGGAACAACTCCTCGGCGATCTCCCGGTTGGTCTTCCCCTCGGCGATGCGGACCAGGATCTGCAGCTCCCGCGGGGTGAGGTCTTTGAAGGCCTCCACATGGGCAGCCCGCGCCCGCCGGAACTGCTCTAACAACTTGCGGGTGACCGCAGGGTCCAGGATAGCCTCCCCGCGGGCCAGCGCCTCGAGGGCCTGGAGCAACTCCCGGCTCCCTGCCCGCTTCAGCACATATCCCGCCGCCCCCGCCTCGATGGCCCGAACCAGGAACTCCTCATCCGGATAAGCCGTGAGGATGAGCACCTGGACTTCAGGGTGCTGTCGCGTGATCTCCGCACACACCTCCAGGCCGTCTCCATCCGGCAGCCGCACGTCCAAGATGACGAGATCCGGCCGCAGGCGCTCCACCAGCGCTACCGCCTGGGCCCCGTTCTCCGCCTCCCCCACCAGTTCGAAGCCCGGCCGGCCCTGGAGCAGCAGCCGGATCCCCAGCCGCACCACCTCGTGATCGTCCACCACCAGGATCCGCAGGCGCTTCATGAGCGCTGCTCCACCGGGAACTCCACGCACACACAGGTGCCCCGGCCCGGCGCGCTCTCGATCCGCAGGGAGCCGCCCAGCAGCAACGCCCGCTCCCGCATGCTGCGCAACCCCATCCCCTCCGGGCGATCCGGCGCCATTCCCACCCCGTCGTCCTGGATGCGCAGGAGGCACCGCCCGCTGTCCATCTGGGCCTCTACTCGCACCCGCCGCGCCCGGGCGTGGCGGACCGCGTTGCTGAGCGCCTCCGAAAGGATGGCCGCCACATGGGCCGCCTGGACCGGCTCCAGCGGGAGGTCCGGGACCTCCAGATGGGTCTCCACGTGCACCAGGCTGCTGAACCGGGGATCACTGGCCAGTTCCGCCAGCAGCGAGCGCAGCCGGCCCGGGTGCAGGCCCCGCTGCATCGTGGAGAGCACCATCCGGATGTCCTCCACGGCCCGGTTCAGGGCCGCCAGCAGGCGATCGGCCACCTCCACTGCCGCGGCGTCCGCCCCCACCCGCTCCCGAAGGGCCTCCGCCATCAGGCCGGCCGCGTAGAGCTGCTGCAGCACGTGGTCGTGCAGATCCCGGGCGATGCGCTCCCGCTCCATGGCCATGATATTCATCCGCTCCATCTCCTCGATCCGCCGGTCCATTTCCACTTGGAACACCTCCAGGGCCTGGGCCAGGGCGGCCAGCAAGATCAGGCCCAGGACCGAGCGCCAGACCGGCATCGGGATCCCCAGGGCCTGGAACAGGGCCGTTTCGTTCAGCCGGTCCCCTGGGAAGAAGGGAACGGCCGGGCCGATCAGGCCCCCCGCGATCCCGTATCCGGCCATGGCCAGGCCGGCGATCCGAAGGGTCCGGATGATCTGTGGCAACTCGAGGGGCGCGATGTGCCGGTGGGCATGCACCCGCAGGCCATAGGCGGCCATCAGCCCGCCGGGGAGCCCCAGGCTGTAGTGGGCCAGCGCCGCCGCCACCCGATGCCAGGCGGCAATGTCTGGGAGGACGCCGGGGATCTGGGTGAGACCGCCGTAAAAGGGGCCCAGCACCCAGAGCACAAAGATCGCGCCGGGGGCCCAGTAGACCCACCGCCACCGGGGCGGCAGCGGGCTGAGGGTAGCCACCCCGAACTGGAACAGGCAGAGGAAAGAGAAGGCCAACAGGAACACCTGAGCGATGTGGAGAAGGTCCACCAGGGTCGGGGGGAGGTAGGTGGCCTGGATGGGGATGAAGACGTCCCCCCATTCGTGAAGCCCATGGCTGATGCCGAAGAGGGCCAACCACGGGAGGGCCCGGGCCAGTTGCAGGCGGCTGTGCCGCAGGCTCTGGAAGGCCAGGAGGATCCCCATCGTGAAAAAAACCTGGCCGTAAACGGAGTAGACGATGATGCGGTTGGTTTCGAAGAAGGCGCGCAGGGCCTCCACCATTGTTCCCATCCTCCACGGCGAGAGCCCCGATCACGAGGCGACACGACGGGCCGCCCGGCCCAACCAGCGGCGCCTCAGGATCCGGCGGACGTATTTGCGATACAGCAGGCCGATCAGGGCCTGGATCAACCGATGCAGTTCGCGGAACCGGCCGATGCGCTCCGCGTCCTCCAGGGAATCCGCCACCAGCGGCAGGTAAAGGGATACATCATGGCGGGCCTGGGACCTGGCCAGCCGCACGTAGAAGGACAGGTTGGCACAGGTGACGCCCATGGCCTCCAGATCCCGCACCACTCGCATCAGGGCCACATCCTCCCAGGTGTAGCGGCGCTCGCCGTCCCTTTCCCCATCCGGCAGCAACCCCAGGGCCTCCAGCCGACGGATCTGCTCCACCGAGATCCCGGCCCGCTGGGCGGCCTCCTCGACCGAGAAGGTCGTCTCCTCCTGCCCCTCCACCTCCTGAAGCACCGCAAAGAGGGCCTCCAGGGCGCCCAGGTTCAGCGCCGGCTCCTCCTCCAGCCGGTCCACCAGCGCCCGGACCGCCGACAGCGGGAGGCGGTGGCGGGCCCGGAGGTTCAGGATCAGGGCCAACCGCTCCACATCCTCCGGGCAGTAGAGCCGGTGCCCCCCGTGGGTGCGCCGGGGGCGGATCAGGCCCGCTTTTTCCCAATAGCGCAGTTTGCTCGGGGTGACCTCCGGGAACCGCGCGCGGAGGTGCGCCACCACCTCCCCGATCGTCCACAGCCGTCCCTTCCGTTCCATCTCCATCCCTTCCACCCTCATCCGTCGATCTCTCCCTCGATTTCCATCCGCCCTGCCTCCCATCCGTCCGTCGTGGGCCTCGGCCTTTCCGGCAGCCCGAGGCCCGCGAGCCAGATGCCCGCTGCCAGCCCGAGGGCCACCGCCGGGGCTTTCCAGAAGGCCTCCTGCAAGGCCATCCCTCCGGCGCCCAGGGACGGACCGAGAACCGCGCCCATCACCGCCGCCCCCATCGACCCCCCGATGTTCCGGGCGAACAGCAACATGGCCGTCACCACCCCGAGGACCTCGCGGGGGGCCTCCTCTTGGGCACACACCAGCAGCGCCAGCATCACCGCTCCCATCCCGGCTCCCACCACCAGCCCGGCCAGGCCCAGAGCCGGCAGCGAGGCCTGCCGAGCCAGGATCCACGCCCCGAACCCGGCCATCATCGCCAGGGGTCCCCAACGGGCCATCGGCCGCGGACCCCAACGGGGCAACGCTCGCGCCGCCAGCACGCTGCTCATCGTCCAGCCCACTGTCATCGGCGAGAGCAACATCCCGCCGACGGTGGCGCTCTGCCCCCGGGCCGCCTGGACGAACAACGGGATGTAGGCCGTCATCCCGAAGAAGGCCATCCCTCCCAGCAGGTTCCCTAGGAACCCCCGGAAGGCGAAGGGCCGGCGCAGGGCCCCGAACGGAACCAGCGGGAAGGGTTGCTGGGCCTCGACGCCCACAAAGGCGGCCAAAAGCAAGACAGAGAAGAGGAGAGCCGCCCAGGACTCCCGTTCCAGGCCGTAGATCAGGGCCCCGGCCCCCATGGCGAACAAGCCCGCCCCGGCCAAGTCCAGCCGCGCTCCGGCCACCGTCGGCTCCTCCGGGATCCCCCGCCCCACCAACAGCATGGCCATCAGGCCGAAGGGCAGGTTCAGATAAAACACCCAACGCCACGAGAGGTGATCCACGATCAGCCCGCCCACCAGCGGCCCGACCAGGGCGGAGAAGCCCCACACCCCGCTGATCCATCCCTGCACCCGGGCCCGCTCTCGCAGCGGATACAGCGCTCCCACCAGGGTGAAGGTCAACGCCTGCAGACCCCCGCCCCCTATCCCCTGCAAGGCCCGGGCCGCGATCAACATCCCCATAGAACGGGCGGCCCCGCTCAGGGCCGAGCCCACGAGGAACAGCAACACCGAGGCCAGATAAAGGCGCCGCCGGCCATAAAGGTCCGACGCCCGGCCCCACAGCGGACCGGAGACAGTGGCCATCAGCAAATAGAGGGCAAAGGGCAGGCTATAGAGGGCCACCCCGCCAAGATCCCGGATCACCCGGGGCATGGCGGTGGCCACCACGGTGGCTTCGAGAGCGGCCAAGAACAAGCCCAGGATCAACCCCACCGTCGCCCGGGCCCGCTGCGGCGCTGTCCCCACTCCCATCGGCCGCGTCCCTCGGCACGGGGATCCCACAAGCCCCCTGGGGGTCAGGCGCGCGTCCCCGGAGGGATTCTAAACCCAAGCTGGCACGCCCGTCAGGCCCGGGCGCCCGCCCCCGGCAGCCCCTATGGAAAAAGGGCCTCCCTCACCACGGCCACCACCGCGGGATCAGGCTATACGGCCAGCGCTCGATCATCAGGAACATCAGAGCGGATCCCATCAGGGCGAGGTTCTTGGTAAAGTTCACCATCTCGATGATCCGCTGCTGTTGGTCTTGAGCGGCCCAGAACTGGTGCATCTTGAAGGTAACTGGAAGGAAGAACAAGACCAGGCTCAGCACACCGAGGCCCGGATAGACCCCCAACAGGAAGCTAAGGCCGGCGATGAGCAGGAGGATCCCTGAGACGATAACAGCCAGGCGCGGCGCGGGGACCCCTTTGTGTTGGGCGTATTGGGTCAACGGCTCGGTGGCCACGATCAGGTGGTTCGCCGCGTTATACAGATAGTAGAGGCCGACGATGATCCGGCCGATCAAGAACAGTTCCTCATGCATGGCGCACCTCCGTTAAGAAGATTTTGGATCCGGGCGGGATCCACGCCATGGACCCGCCCGGGCCTCCTCCCTATCCCCATAAAAGTCGGGAAGCCTCGCCCGTTCAGACCTCCAGTTCTTCCCCGGAGAAACGGCCCTCCACCGTCACCCGCAGCGGGTTCATGGAGGGATCCCGCAGCCAGAGAACGCCGGGCCGCTCCCGGAGGAGAACGCCCGCTGCCCGCGCCCGATCCCGGACCCCTGCCCAGGCGGCCTCATCGGGGACCACCAGGGTGAAGGCCAGCAGGCCCACGGCGTCGGGCGGGGGCGGCGGCGCCCCCCGCCCGGCCCAGATGTTGGTCCCCACATGGTGGTGATACCCGCCCGCGGCGAAGAAGCGGGCGCCCGGATAATCCCGCTGGGTCACCTCCAGGCCGAGGACCCCGCAGTAGAACGCCTCCGCCTCCTCCAGATCTGCCACGTGCAGATGGACATGGCCGATGTCCGTGCCCGGCGGCAGCCCTTGTGCAGGCCCGGCCTCCGCCTCCCGGAGCAGGTCCTCTACATCCAAGGGCTGTGTGACCATCGCCAGGCGCCCTTCGCGCCACGGCCACTGGTCCCGGGGCCGATCCCGATAGATCTCCAATCCGTTCCCATCGGGATCCGGCAGATACAGCGCCTCGCTCACCCCGTGATCCGAGAAGCCCTGGAACGGCCACCCGTGGGCCAACAGTCGCTGGAAGACCTGGGCCAGGTCCCGCCGCGTGGGCAGCCGGATGGCCACGTGATACAGCCCAGTGGTCCGGGGCGGTTTGGGCCGCGCCCCAAGGCGCGCGGTGAGAACCCACATGGGAGGCAGCGCTCCGGTGGCCGAGAGGAGCACCGTGGCTCCCTCTCGCCCGATCTCCCGAAACCCGAGAAGGTCCCGATAGAAGGCCAGGGAACGCCCCAGATCCCTCACCTGCAGGTGGACATATCCGATATGGGTGCCTTCCGGCAATCGGTCGCTCATCGCAGATGCCTCCTCTCTCGTCCGGGACGGGATCTCACCCGGGGATCGCCAGCGGCGGCAGGGCCGCCTCGATCTGCGCCCGTTGCGGCTCCAGCCAGGCGGGCAGCATCAACCCCATCCCCAGGCGCTCTAGGGGTTCATCGACCGTGAACCCGGGGGGATCTGTGGCGATCTCGAATAACACCCCTTCCTCTTCCCCAAAGCGCGGGGTCACCGACCCCACGGCCACCCCATGGATCCGCAAGCGTTCCTGCCAATAACCGATGGAAGCCTCCGGGATCGCGAGGGCTACCACGGCGACTCGGCCTGCTCCAACCCGCCCGGAGGGGGCCTTCGGCCACGGGAAGAACGTCAGCAACGTCCCCAGCCGCCCCTGGCCATCCCCATAATACCAGTGATAGGTCCGCGGATCATCGAAATTCACCGTCCGCTTGACCAACCGCAACCCCAGCACATCCCGGTAGAACCGCGCGTTCGTCGAGGGATCCCCCGCCACCGCCGTCACATGGTGAAGTCCCGCCAGCACCGGCATGCCAATAGCCCCTCGTCAAATTAAACTTTAATCTAGATTTAATTTCATGGTCATATCCTACTACGATCGCGCTGAGAGGTCAAGAGATGGGGACCCGAGGGCGGTTGGGGGGCTCGTCTGCCCCGGGTATAATGGGCCCCGTCGACATCCTGGGGCTGAGGTGGGATCGATGGCCCGAGGGCGAAGGCGGTGGTTGCCGTGGGGAGGCGTTGGAGGGGTGATGGCCTTCCTGATTGTCCAGTATGTCCTGTTCCAGGCCTCCCTCCAGCGCATCCCGCAGACCTGGACGGTGGCCGGGCTCCCCGTGGGGGGCCAGCCCATTGACGCTGCTTTGGACGCGGTGGACCAGGCGCTGCGAACCCCCCTCACCGTCCGCTACCGCGACCAGACCCTTCTGCTGGACCCCGCCGACGTGGAGCTCCGCCTGGACCGCGAGGGCAGCCGCGCCCGGATCGCCCGGGCCTTGGCCGATGAGCAACGCCCTTCGGGGTTTGTCCGCTTCCTGTTCCGTCAGCCCCCGCCCCCCCGTGACCTCCCCGTCGAGGTCTTCATCTCCTCGGAAAAGGTCCGCCTTTGGCTGCTGGAGGTCGCCCGCCGCTTCGACCGCCCCCCCATTGACCCCCAGCCCGACCTGGAGCATTTCACCTTCACCCCGGGACAACCGGGGTACATGCTCAACCTCAGCCGCTCGGCGGAGCGCCTGCAGGAGGCGCTGGCCCGGGCCGCCCCTCGCGAGGTCGCGTTGGTGGTAGAGGAGAAGCCAGCCCCCGCCCTCACCCTGGCCGCCCTGGGCCGCTTCATAGAAGCCTACCTCCGCCCCTTCGAGGGAACCGCGGGGATTTTCATTAAGGATCTGCAGCGTGGGGAGACCTGGATGCACCACGGGGACCTGCCCTTCTCCGGCGTGGGGTTGATGCGTCTGCCGGTGGCCCTGGCCCTCGCCCGCGCCCGGGATTTGGTCCACGACGCGGATCGACGCCAGCGGGTCTTCCAGATGCTGGTGGACGAAGCCGCCCTTCCGACGTTCTACGAGGCGCTGGCCGACCTCGGCGACGGCGACCCCACCCGGGGGGCCGAACGCGCCACCGCCCTGCTGCAGGACCTGGGCCTAGTGAACTCCTTCCTCGCCTGGCCCTTCGACCAGCCCGGTGCCCCGCCCGCCGTGGCCACCCCCGCCAACCAGCGTCCCGATCTCCCCACCCATCCGGACCCCCGGCAGCAGACCACGCCGGAGGACATGGGGGTGCTGCTGGAGATGCTCTACCAGTGCGCCCGCAACGGCGGTCCCCTCCTCCTGGTCTTCGAGGGCGCCATCGCGCCGGAGGAATGCGCCTTCCTCCTGGAGGCCATGGGCCAGAACCGCCTGGCCGATGCCCGGGGGCAGCCAACGCTGCTGGCCGCCGGGCTCCCCCCCGGCATCGCCTTCCCCCACCGCCCGGGCTGGACCAACGAGATGCGGGCCGACGCGGGGATCGTCCTCACCGGCCGCACGGATTACGTGATCGTGGTCTTCCTCCACAAGCCTCTGCTGATGGAATGGGACCGGGCCGTGCGGATGATGGGGGATCTCTCGCGGATCACCGCCCAGTTCTTCCTGGGAACGCCCCGCTAAGGATGCCGCTCAGCCTGCGCCGAGCTCCGGCCACAGGGAGAGCAGTTCCTCCACCTGCCGCCGGGCGGCCTGGAACTCCGGCCGCTCGGACCCCGCCGCCCAGCGCAGGAAGGAACGGATCTCCTCCCACAGTTCCTCCACCCGCCGTTCATAGAGGGAACGATCCCGCGGGCGGAACCCTTGCAGTTTGCGGGGCCCCTCCCGCCAGCCCTCGGCGATGGACCAATCGCGGATCGGGAAGGCGCAGCCGGCGTAAAGGAGGCACCGTCCCAGCGGGGTGAGAACCGGCGGGATCCCCAGGCGGAGGGCCTGCTCCGTCTCCTGGTGGATCCCCTGGGCCTCCCCGAAGGTCTCATAGGCCAGGGCCAGCCAGCCGCCCGGCGGGATGAGCCGGCCGACGGCCCGGAAGAAATCCCGCAGGCAGGGTTCCTCCAGGCGCACCTCCTCCCCGACGAAAGAGACCGGGTTCCGGAAGAAGCCGTCGAACCAGCCGGGGATGGGCAACGGGCGCGGTTCGGCGTAAAGGCCCCGCAGCACCGGCCGGTCCGAGGGGATCCCCTCCCGCTCCAAGTAAAAGGCCAGATGGTGCTGGCCAGCCGCCCGGGTCGGCCCCTCCTCCACCACCCGGATCCGATACGGACCCACAGACCACCCCTCCAGGTCCCGCCAGTCCATCACGTCCGCTCCTCCGCCCGCCCCGATGGGTTGACAACAGCTGACATTTTTATTATCAGCCATTTCGGCCACGAAGCTTTCC
>NZ_PSLG01000074.1:0-9650 GCF_040289485.1 Thermoflexus sp. | reverse complement strand
GGGCGGCCACGCGGCCGATGGCCCCGGTGGCCCCCACCACCGCCCCCGTGGCCGTCCGGGGATCGATCTCCATGCGGCGGGCGGCCTCCAGCAGGGCCTCCACCGCGGTGGCCACGGTGTAACTGTCCCCGGTGGTCACCGGGATGCACAAGTGCCGGGCGATGGTGATGCCGGCGTCTCCGACCACCGAGGTGAAGGCCCCGAGGCCCAGCAGGCGGGCCCCCAGGCGTTCGGCCAGCCGACCGGCCTCGATGATCTTCCGATAGGCCCGCTCTGGAGGCAACGAGAGCATCCGCTGGGGGGTGAGCGGACAGGCCACGAACCAGCCCTCGATCTCCTTACCCGTGGCGGCCGAGCGGATCCCGGTGATGTGGGAGATGTAGACCGGCGGGAAGTAGGCGGAGAGGAAATGGATGGCCGCCGTGGGCAGCAGGCGCCCCAGCAGGGGGAACTTGCGCTGGACGTCCCGCTTGGGATCGATGGGGTGGATGATGAAAGCGAAGTTGTCCATGGCCCTCCTTTCACCGCGCAGCCCCGATGGGGACCTCCTCGCCCTCCCGCGGGTAGAGGCGGGGGTGGAGGGCGTCGCCGCCCGGGATCCGGTGGTGATCGCTGTCCTCGTAGCAGACGTTCCTCGTGATGATGTGGCGTTCGGGGGAGGCGAAGAGCACCACATCGGACTCGATCATCCGCGCCGGATAGATGACCAGCCCGGAGCCCAGCCGGCAGTGATGTCCCACGCAGCCGCCCAGGACAGGCATGCCGGCCTCCGTCAGCTCGCCGCGGAAGTGGGTGCGGATGGGCTTCGGCACCAGATTGAAGTCCGTGAAGGTCGTCCCCGCCCCGATGAACGTATCGCGCCCCACCACGCAGAGCTGGAGGCATGTGTTCTGGGCGACCATAGAGTGTTCCATCATCGTGGTCATGAACAGAGCCGCCCGGAAGGGGAGGAAACAGCCGTCGCCCACCACGCTGAGCAGCACCTGGGCCCCCTGGCCGATGTTCACGTTGTTCCCGATGACGCTGTTGGCGACGACGGCGCCGGCGCCGATGGTGACGTTGTCGCCGATGATCGTCGGCCCCTGGAGGACGGCGGTGGGGTCGATCTGGACGTTGCGGCCGACCCGGACCAGGGCGGAGCAGGAGAGGACCTGGCGGCGCTCCAGCAGCGCCCGCCACAGGATGCGGAGCTTCACGCCGAGGTGTTGCAACTGGGCCTCCATGCGGGCTCCCTCGGCGAAGATGCCGAAGGGCGAGTTGGCCATAAAGACGTGGACCCAGTGCTCGATGGAGAGGAAGGCCCGCAGGGGCACCCAGAAGGTCAGGTCCCCCAGGTTGGGGGCCATGTAGCGGGGGACGCGGTAATAGCCGATCTCCCGGGCCAAGGTCTCGATCACCAGAGGGCGGGCGTAGGGCTCCTTCCCATAGGGGAAATACCAGAGGTCCGCTACGTAGACATCGCCTTCGCGCCGGATGCCCCGCTGCAGGGGCAGCGCGTGGTGCACGATGGCCGGGTCGTCGAGGGCGAAGGCGACCCGGCAGGCCTTCCCCAAGCGCCGGGCCCGCTCCATGAAAGTCCGGAGGAACGGCTCGTCGAAGAACAGGTTGTCCCGATACACCAGCGTGGGGACCCGGTCCTCCGGAACCTCCTCCAGGGAATCCACCTCCAGCTCCTCGTCGCAATACGGCGCCAGGAGATCCCGCTGGTGCAGCCAAAGGGGTTTGTTGAGCACCATCAGGTCCCGCGCCGGCTCGTTGAAAGGAGGGATCCGCCGGCGGTCCCGGAGGATCACCTTGCGCAGCCGCCCGTTCATCCTTTCCCCTCCCGGTCATCCGGATCTAACCGTGGTCGCGCGATCGGTTCCCGCTGCAGCGCCGATGATGCAGGGAGCCGCTTATGCGCTGCGCTCCAGGGGGCCGGCGGGGGCTAGCTCGCCGAGCAGGAAGGCGGCGAGGGCTTGGTGGAAGCGCTCTGGCTCGTCGAGCATCGGGAAGTGGCCGGCCCTGGGCATCCAGAGGATGGTCGCCTGAGGGGCTCCCCGGGCCAGCAGGTCCGCCTGGTTCGGATGGACGATGTTGTCCCGGGCCCCATAGATCCCCAGCACCGGACAGCGCAGCGCGGGGAGCATCGGCCGCAGGTCGGTGCGGTGCAGGCTGCCGATGCTCTGGAAGAACGAGCGCAGCGTGGTGCGGGAGAGATCCCGCTCCCACATCGCATACCAGGTCCGCCAGGCCCGGGTGATGGTCGGCGAGGCCAGGTAGGTGCCGGCCCGCACCGCCCAGGGGAACGAATAGGCCAGGAAGGCCCAGAAGGGACGGCCGGCCAGCTTCAAGAAGAAGTTCAGTGAGGTGCCCACAATGGGGGATCCCACCACAGCCACGCGGGTGACCCGTTCCGGATGGGCGATGGCCACCCCCAGGGCCACCGTCCCTCCCATCGAATGGCCGACCAGCGCGGCGGCGGCGATCCCCAGCCGATCCATGAACTGCACCACCAGTTCGATGAAATCGGGGACGGTGAAGCCGGCCCGCTTGCGGTCGGACTCTCCGAACCCCCAGAAATCCAAGGCATAGGACCGGCAGCCGGAGGCCAGGGCGTTCATCGTGTCGATCCAGTAGGCCCATGAGCCCAGCCATCCGTGGAGGAAGATCACCGGCTTCCCCCGGCCAATGACCTCATAGTGGACGATCCCCTGCTCGGTGACGATGGAGCTCATGGCCTCCGACGCCGACAAGGGCTTCCGGTCACTCGCGGGCGGCTGACATCTCTTCCAGGATCGAATAGAGCAGCTCCAGGACCACCGTCTTCACGCTGGAACGGCGCGTGGCGACGCAGGGGAGCACTTTCACCCGCCCGTCCAGCCGCAGGGCGATGCGGATGTCCTCGGGGTCCCAGGCGTCCTCCAGATCCTGTTTGTTGGCGGCCACCACGAAGGGGGTCTGGGCGTAGCGGCGGAAGGTGTCGAGGATGTTGCGGGCCTCCCGGAAGGTCTCCGGTCTGGTGCTGTCCACCATCACGATGAAGCCCAGCATGCCCTCGGCCAGGATCTCCCACATGAAGTCGAAGCGCCGCTGCCCCGGCGTGCCGAACAGGTAGAGCACCAGCCCCTCGTCGATGGTGATCCGGCCGAAGTCCATGGCCACCGTGGTTTGATCCTTGATGGCCCGCTCCCCCGGGGTGGAGATCCGCCGCTCGGTGGAGACCACCTCGATCTCGCTGATGGTGCGGATGAACTGGGTTTTCCCGGAAGCGAAGGGGCCGGTGACCACAATCTTAACCGCCTGCATGGATAGGCAAACCTCCCGGTGGGATCCCTCTCACAGCCCGCGGAAATAGTTGATGAGCTTCTCGACGACGGAGCGGGAGACCCCTCCGCCCCGCGCGGGCACGCCGGCGGGGGGCGCCGCTGGAGGCGGCGCGCCCAGTTCGATCAGGCCGGCTTGGAGGAGCCCGTAGATGATCCGGCGGATCTGGATCTCGTCCATGTTCAGCCGGCGCATGATCTGTTCGATGGTGTGGCGGCCGTTGATCTGACTGATGACCCGCCACTCCTCGGCGCTGAGCTGCACCTTGCGGATCGCCTCCGGACGGCTGGTCAGGCGGACCGGGATATCGAGATCCGGCAGTTCCTCCTTCAAGCGCTCGATCTCCCGGAGGCGCCGGGCGCCCTCCATGATGAGGTTCTCCAGATCGAGGGGGACAGGGATGCGGTTCTGCACCGGCTGGAGATGCGGCTCGAAACGGAAGGCCCCTTCGTTCCAGGCGAACAGCCGGTAAACGACGTCCAGCATCTGCGCCCGCAGGCTGGCCAGGATGTCCTGCTGGGTGACGTATCCGGCCTCGATCAGTTTCAGCCCCAGCACCTTGTCGTCCTGGATCTGGGCGGCCTCGAAGGCCTTCAACTGCTCCGGCCGGAGCTTGCCCGCCCGGATCAGCACATCGGCCAGCCGGCCGTCCTGGCGGTCCAGCGCCGCGTAGATCAACTTGCCGTCCTTAAAGCACAACTGCGCCGTCCCGTTCCGGCTCTCCACCGTCAAGGTGCCGGTCTTGCGGGCCAGGTGGATGAGGTTCAGCAACTGGGTGGCGTTGAAATCCCGCAGGTTCCCCTTCAGCGCCATCAAGGGCCTCCCGACATGGGTTCCGTCCCCCCGGCGGACGGCGCGGAAGCCCCTTCCGGACCCAGGACAGCCTCCGCCAGCCGTGGGAGGATCTCGGCGACGTCACCCCGGATCTGCAGATCGGCGTAGCGGTCGGCGACGGTCGGGGAGCGGTTGATCAGGATCAGCCGGGCGCCGTGCGCTTTCGCCACCAGCGGCAGGTCGCCGGCCGGGGCGACCTCCAGGGAGGAGCCGACAACCAGGAAGACGTCCGCCCGACGGGCTTCCTGTTGGGCCTCCAGGAAAGCCCGGACAGGCAGTTGCTCGCCGAAGAGGATGATGTCCGGCTTCAACACCCCCCCGCAGACCTCACAGCGAGGGATGGTCCCTTCCTGCAGGAAGGCTTCCAAATAGGGCGCCGCCGGCACCTTCCGATAACACCGGATGCAAGTGGCCTCCCGCAGGTGGCCGTGCACCTCGATCACCCGCCGGGAGCCGGCCTTCTGGTGGAGGGCGTCGATGTTCTGCGTGATCAGGGTTTTCAGGATCCCGGCAGCCTCCAGGCGGGCCAAGGCATTGTGCGCCGGGTTCGGCCGGGCCTCCACGATCATGCGCGCCAGCGGGCGGACCCACTCGAAGAACGCTTCGGGGCGGCGGGAGAAGGCCCAGATGGAGGCCACCTCCATCGGATCGTAACGGGTCCAAAGCCCGGACCCCTCGCTTCGGAAATCCGGGATCCCCGAAGGGGTGCTGACCCCCGCCCCGGTCAGGGCCACCAGATAGCGCGACCGCCCGATCCACTCCGCGGCCTGGCCCAGCGCGTCCATCCTGTCCGCCCCATGGGTTCGCGTATTCTATCCATCCGGCGCCTCGCTCGTCTCGTTTATCTCATTATACCGTCCAACGGGTCAACAATGCTGCGACCAGGGCGGCCCGCAAGGGGAGGGAATCGATCCGCACGTGCTCATCCAAGGCGTGGGCCCCGTTCCCCACCGCCCCCAGCCCGTCCAGGGTGGGGATCCCCAGGGCGGCGGTGAAGTTGGCGTCGCTCCCCCCGCCGGTCCCCCCTTCGGTGAGGGCGAGGCCCAGCGTGGCGGCGATGGCCCGGGCCCGTTCGAAGGTGGCGATCATCTGGGCGTTCCGTTCCATGGGCGGGCGGTTGAACCCGCCGCGGACCTCCAGGCGGGCCCCTTCCAGGATCGGCCGCAGGCTCCGGAAAGCGGCCTCGATCCGGCTCATCTCCGAGCGGGTGCTCACCCGCACGTCCACGATCATCTCGGCCTGCTCCGGGATCACGTTGGGCCGGGTCCCGCCGCGGATCACCCCCACCGTCACTGTCGTCCCCCGGCGGGGATCCGCCAGCTGGCGCAGGCGCATGATCTGGTACGCGAGCTCCTCGATGGCGTTGATCCCACGGTGGGGATCGGCGCCGGCGTGGGCGGAGCGCCCATGGGCGATGACGGTGAAATCCGCCACCCCTTTCCGGAAGGTCTTCAGGCTGCCGTCGGGGAGGGCCGGCTCCAGGCACAGCACCAGGTGGCTGCGGCGGGCCTCCTCCTCGATCAGGGCGCGGGAGGTCTCGCTGCCCGTCTCCTCGTCGCTGATGAACAGCATCCGGATGCGGTAGGGTGGCCGGAGGCCCATCCGGCGAAGCCCCTGGAGGGCGCCGAGGAGGATGGCGATCCCCCCTTTCATGTCGAAGGCCCCGGGCCCGTAAAGACAGCCCCCCTCCTCGCGGATCGGCATGCGGCTCATGGTCCCTAGGGGCCAGACGGTGTCCAGATGGCAGAGGGTGAGGATCTGGGTGGGGGCCTGGGGATCGCCCCACGTGGCGATCCAGTGATCGCCGACGGCCTCCTGGGGCCGCCGCTCCACCGAGGCGCCCAGCTCTTTCAGGCGCTCGGCCACGAAGGCGCCCAGCCGGTCCACGGCCGCCTTTTCGGTGGTCGGCGACTCGAGGGCCACCAGCGCCCGCAGCAGGGCCACCAGATCCCCCTCAAGCCGGAGGAAGGTCTCCATCCACACCGATGGCGAGGGCTCCCCCATGGATCCTCCCAGCGCTTTCAGATCACCAGTTGCTCATAGAGCCGTTCCAGGCTCAGTTCCGGCGAGACGGTTTCGCGGGAGCGAAGGGTGAGGGCGGCGGCGGCCACCCCCAGCCGCACTGCCTCCTCCACCGGGATCTCATGGAGCAAGGCGAAGATCACGGCCGCCGTCAGGGCATCCCCTGCTCCCGTGAAATCCACGATCTCGGTGCGCAAGGCCGGGATGTGCCCGCTGAGATCGCCGGCGGCGTAGACCAACCCCATCTCCGCCATCGTGATGATGGCGACCTGGACCCCCAGGGCGGTCAGGTAGCGGGCGGCGAAAAGGGCCTCGTCGATGTTGGAGGCCGGTAGCCCCGTCAAGGCCTCCGCCTCGGCCGCGTTGGGGGTCACCAGGAACAGTTCCGGGAGAAAAGGGCGGAGGCGCATGGCCAGGGTGGGCGAGGTGGGGTCGGCGGCCACGGGAACCCCGCAACGGCGGGCCAGGCGGATGGCGCTGCGCAGGGCAGCGGGGGAGAGGTTGGCATCCAGGACCACCATAGCCGCCTGCTCGAAAAGCGACCGGCGGTCCTGCAGGTAGCGGGGGGTGATGGTCTCCAGGATCCCCATATCGTCCACTGCCACCACCAGGTTCCCCTGCTCATCCAGGACGGCCAGATACGTGCCCGTCCGCCCCTGGGGGACCACGGCCACGTGGCTGATCTCGACGCCGGCCCCCCGCGTGCGCTCCAGCACCCAACAGCCGGCCTCGTCGTCGGCCACGGCCGAGATCAGGAAAACCGGCTGGCCCAGGCGGGCCAGGTTCTCCGCGATGTTGCGGGCCACTCCGCCGACGCTCCGCCGCACCTGGCCAGGGTTGGTGGCCCCGAGCCGGAGGGCCCCTGTTGCGTAGCCCTTCAGATCGAGGCCGGCCGCCCCGATCACCAGGACCGGGCGCTCTCCCCGCCCCTCCTCTGCCTGCGCCATCCTGGCCTCCAGAGCCCTGTCCCCGCTTCAAGGCAACCCCTGGCGCAACACCCGCAGCCAATTCCCCCCCATGATCGCCTCGACGTCCGCCGGGGAGAACCCGGCCTCCCGGAGGGCGTCGGCGATCTTCACCAGATCGGCCACCGTCTCGATGCCCGCCGGCGCCCCCTCCGCCCCGAAGCCCCCATCCAGATCGCTCCCGATCCCGACATGGCGGGCGTCCCCCACCCGCTGGCAGACGTAATCGATGGCCCGCACCACATCCCACACCGTCACCTTCTCCCGCGGATCCCCGCGCGTCCATCCCTTCTTCAGCATACGATTGCTCAGGACGATGCCGATCACCCCGTCTCGCTCGGCCAGCGCCCGGATCATCGGGTCGGAGAGTTGCCGATCCCCCGGGACCAGCGCCCTGGGGTTGGAATGGCTGGCGATCAGGGGCCCCTCGTAGCGCTCCAGGGCCTCGAAGAAGGCCCGCTCGGCCATGTGGCTGAGGTCCAGGATCATGTTGAGATCGTGCATCGCCCGCAGCAGGCGGCGCCCCTCATCCGTCAAAGGGCCGGGCTCCCCGGTGCCGCCGGCGTAGCGGGTGGCGCCCCAGGCGAGGCCGAGGATGCGCAGCCCCCGTTCATACCAGATCGCCACCTCCTCCGGCCGTCGGATGGGGTCCGCCCCCTCCATCAACCGCACGATGCCGATGCGGCGCGGGTCCGGCTCCGGGAGCGGCTCCTTCCAGGTCTCCAGTACTGCCTCCAGGTCCCGGCGGGTGTGGACGAGGACGAAGCGCTCGCAGGTTTCCGCCAGGCGCTCGTAGGAATCCATCTGGGCCATCCCCTCGGCGTGGGCCTCCTCGGGGGTCCGGTAGGTTCGCTCCAGTGGGGAGCGGGCGTGGCGCTGGGGCATCCCGAAGATGGTGCCGAAGATCACCGCCACCCGTCCGGCCAGCCACTCCGGGAGGCCCAGCATGCAGCGCCCGTTGATGGCCGGGATCTCGGTGCCCACCTCCTGCTCCCGGATCTCCCACGCCGATCGGGTGTAGTCGCGGCCGAAGGAGCGGGCGTTCCAGGCCAGGTCCTCGTGGGCGTCGACGACGATCATGATCCCAGCAGCCCCTCCTCGAATCTCCGCATGCGCTCCCGCCAGGGCTCCGGGATGGGCACGGGGGCGCCGCGGGCGTAATCGTAAGAGACCTGGACGGAGCGGCCCAGGGCCATCCCCTGGCCGGTGTCGGGCCGCTCGATCTTCTGGCGGATCTCGCCCACCCGGATGGGCGCGCGATAGGGACAGGCCGCCTCGGCCACGATCATCCCGAAGGGCTCCAGGGGTTCGCCCATGTGGGCCAGCCGCTGCATGGAGTGGATGCGGGCCTGTTCGAAATACACCGCCTTCATGGCTCGACCTCGATGAAGCGAAGTTCATCGGTCTCCAGGTCCAGGATGCAGAAGGACCGGCTTTGAGGGCGCACCCCGCCCAGCGCCCCCGGGTTGATCACCCGCGTCCGCCCGAACCGTTCGTCGCGGCGCCGGTGGGTGTGGCCGTGGAACACGTAGTCGAACTCCCCGGAGCGGATCCGCTGCTCCAGCCGCTCCGCATCGTCCCCGTGGAGGACGGCGATCCGCCGGCCGGCCAGGGTGGTCGTGATCTCGTCGCCCAGGAAGGGCTGTCGGCCGAGGGCCACGATGGCCGGCTCCAGGACCTCCAGGCGATCCAGGTTGCCCCGCACGAACAGCACGTCCCAACCCTGGAAGAGGGCGATCATCTCCGGCGAGGTGACATCGCCGCAGTGCACCAAGCGCTCGACGCCCTCCCGGCGGAGGATCTCCAGCGCCCGTCGGGTGTTCTCCGCGTGGTCGTGGGTGTCGCTCAGGATCCCGATGCGCATGGTGTCTCCTCCATCGCCGTGGGGGGTCTTTTACGATCCCAGCGTGGCCAGGGCGCGGCGGTAGGCCTCCAGGGCCTTCTGGAGCAGGCCGGCCTCCTGGTAGGCGTCGCCCAGGACCTGCCAGAGGCGGGCCTCGTGGGGCCGCAGCTGCACTGCCTGCTCCAGGTCGGCGAGGACGACCGGGCGCATGGCGCTCACCCGCAGCAGGCGCTGATACTCCCGCGCCGCCCGGGCCGTGTCGCCGAGGTTGAACAGCAGGCGGGCCATCGCCAGCCGCGTCTCGTGATCGCGGGGCTGGGCTTTCAGGCGCTCCTCATACTCCAACAGGATCCCCAGGAGCGGCCCGGCCATGGTCTCCGCCACCGGGACCGCATACAGGCCCTCCAGCCAGCGGGGGTCCACCGCGGGAGCCGGCTCGGGCACCTTGCCGGCCGGCCCGACCCCTTCATCGACCGCCAGCAGGTCCCAGAAGGGGACCTCCGCAGGGGCCTCCGGCACGGGCACCGTCCGGGCCTCTCCTTCCGGAACCGTCGGCGTGAGCCCCAGCACCTCGGCCCATTCGGGCGGCACCTCCAGCGGCTGCGCGGCGGCTTCCTCCAGGAGCTCCCGGAAGCGCTGCTCCTCCTCGGTCGCCGCCGGCACGGCTTCCTCTTCCGACA
>NZ_PSLG01000073.1:0-9700 GCF_040289485.1 Thermoflexus sp. | reverse complement strand
CGCAAGGTGAAACAGATGACGATGCGCCACGGAACGGACTCAGGAAGGCCCCCGCTCAACGGAGGCGGGTGGGCGTCGGCGCCGGCATGAGGGTCACCTGGACCGAGGGGGGGATCAAGGTCCAGGACAGGTTGACGGCCGTGGCGCTGAGGATCACCGTCGGCGTCACCGTGTAAGTCCCCCGATCCAGATCTCCCACGTGGATCCGCACCTGCAGCTGGTCGGGTCGGAGCCCCTCCACGTAGGGTAAGGGGCCCCGGATCAGCACGTCCACCGCCTCCGGTGACAGGCGGGCCAGGACGCCCGGCCGCAGGCCCTCCACCACGATCGGCACCTGCTGGAAGACCTGGGTGCTCAAGATGGGCTCCACCCGGAGGCGAACCTGCACTTGGGCCGGGCTGCCCACCAGGGCCACCCCCGCCGGCAGGACCAGGGGGACTTGGACGATCAATTCGCCGCGGGCCTCGGAAAGATCGATGGGCTCGGTGGCGATGGCGCTGCCGATCTCCTCCAGCCGCCGCGGATCCCCCGTGAGGGTCACCGTGGGTGGATCCACAGAGAGCTCGGTCAACTGGTAGCCCCGGGCCGGGCGCCCCTGCAGCGTCACCCGGACCGGCACCTCCCGGAAGCCCAGGCGCTGCTCCACGGGGACGGTGACGGTGATCCGCTCCGGCTCCACCCGGAGGGCCGTCAGGGCCGTCCCCTGGGCGTCCACGGCCTCCAATGGCACTTGGAGCTCTACCGATCCCCGCACGCCGTCGATCTGGACCTTCCCCCGGGCCATCGCCGCCAGCGCCACCAGGGAGCGCGGCCCGACCACCTGCACGCGCGCCGGTGTGGGGACCGGCGGGGCGATCTGGTAACCGACGGCCGGCTGGCCAAGGACCTGGATGGAGACAGGGACCTCCCGGCGCTCCACCCGCTCCAGGTGGAACCGCACACGCGGCGGATCCACCTGCACGATCTGGAGGCCCCGCCGGCGGGACCGGACCTCCACCGGGCGCTCGTGGGCCCCTTCCTCCAACCCCTCCACGCGGACGAAGGCCATAAAATCCTGAGGGCCGATGGTTCCCTCGACGGAGCGGGGGGCCCGCACCCGGATCTGGACGGCCTCGGTGGAGGCCTCGAAAACGATGCGCTCAGGGCCCAGGCCCTGGAAGGCGATGGGCAGACCCGTCAGCACCCGCTCCACCGGCGGGTCCTCCTCCCATACCGCAGCGGCCCAGACGGCGAAGGACAGGCCGAAGGCCAGCAGGGCCAGCCCGGCGTTCTCCCGCAACCACCTCACCCCCGGCCTCCCTGGTGCGGGAACAGGATCAGCCGCGCCCGCCGGCCGATCTCCCGCAGATCCTGCAGCCAGCGTCGGGTCCGTTCGATTTCGGGGGGCGGGCTGTAGAAGTTGCGCAGCACCAACTCCAGCCGCCGTGCATCCAGGCGGCGGACGATGCGCCCGTTCAGGGCCACCGAGATGGTCCCTCGCTCCTCCGAGATGACGATGGCCAGGGCATCGCTCACCTCAGTGATCCCGATGGCGGCGCGGTGCCGCAGGCCCAGCTGAGGGTCGCCGACCCAGCCGGTGGTGAGCGGGAGGATGCATCCAGCCGCCGCCACCCGCCCCTCCCGGATGATCACTGCGCCGTCGTGGAGGAGGGTGTTGGGCGCGAAGATAGTCATCAACAACTCGGGGGTGACCCGCGCGTCCAGACGGATCCCCGTATCGATGTAAGTCTGGAGCCCGGTGGTGCGCTCTAGGACGATAAGGGCGCCGTGGCGGCGCTCGGCAAGGCGAGGGCAGGCCTGGATCAAGGCCTCGATCACTTCCTCCACCGAGGCTTCCGCCGCGTTCCGCTGCAGCCAGAGCCCGAAACGCCCCAGCCGCTCCAGAGCCCGCCGCAGTTCGGGCTGGAAGACAATGGGGATAGCGATCAACAGGGCCGGCAGCGTCCGCCCCAACAGCCAGCGCATCGCCCGGAGCGAACTCAACGGCCCGCTCAGGATCAGCACCAGCAGGATCAGGATGAACAGGCCCCGGATGAGGGTGACCGCCGGCGTCCCCTTCAGGGAATACAGGATCCCGAAAAAGAGCAGGGCCACCAGCCCGATGTCGATCAGGCTGACCCAATTCAACTGGTCCAGCAGGTAGACCAGATCCCGCACGGAACCTCATCCATCGATCCGATCATCCTGGGCGAAAGGGGAGACCGTCAGCCTGCCGGCGGCAGCCGGGCGAGGGCCTGCCGCAAGGCCGGCTCCTCGGGGAAAAGCCGCCGCAGCTCTTCGAGCCGGGCCCGCCATTCGGCCCACCGGCCCGTGGACCGCCCTTCCTCGATCAAGCCCTCTAGTTCGCGGGACGCCTCCGCCCCCCGGCCCAGCCGTAGATAAACCTCCACTAGGCTCCAGCGCGTCTCCGCGTCGTCGGGGTCGACCCGCCGCAGCGACTCCAGGAAGGCCGCCGCCTGAGCCCAATCCAGGCGCTGAAGGGCGAGGTCGGCCAGACGGCCCCACAACGGCCGGAGCATCGGGGCGGGCACTCCGTGCCGGGACGCCCATCGCAACCCCTCCCGGCAGGCCTGATCCGCTCCCTCCAGGTCGGCCATCTGCAGGTGGGCATCGGCCAGGGCCCCGAAATAGTGCAGGATGCGGGGGGCATCGCCTTGGGCCTGGGCCAATTGAAGGGCCTGGCGCAGGGTCAGCAGGTCAAAGGGCGTCAGTTGAGCCGCCCGATCGAACAGCGCCAGCGCCAGGGCGTCATCCCCCCAATACCGAAAGTAGTCTCCCAGGGCCCGGAACTTGGCCGCGGCGGCCGCCCCGCGGGATCCCCACGCCAGGATCTGGCCCAAGGCCAGATGGGCCACCGGGGCCAGAGGCGCTGCGGCCACCACCCGCATCGCCTCCTCCAGGGCGCTGTAGAACAGGCCCTCCCGAGCCCAGTGGTAGGCCTGCCCCAGTTCCAGCAGCGCCCACTCGCCCTTCGGCGCCATCAGGACATCGGCGAGGGCGAAACGGAAGGGGATCCCCTCGGCCCACTGGTCCAGCGCCCGGCGCATCCAGGCCAGCCGATCCTCCCAGGTAGCGCTCCCCAGGGTCGCCAGGGCCTCCTCCACCAGGGCTGCCTGCCGATCCGGATGCCGCTCGATCCAGGCCCTCAGGAAGCGATAGCGCTCCCGCAAGGCTGCGGCGGCCTTCGGGACCAACGTCCGATCGATGGCCTCCAGCGCTTCCAGGATCCAGCCCGCCGCCGGCCCCAGCCGGCCCTGTTGCCGCTCGCAACGGGCCCGCAGCAGCAAACCCGCCAGATGGAAGGCGGGCGCCTCGGCGGCCCGGGCGAGGTGGGCCGCCGCTTCCTCGCAACGCTGGCGCTCCACCAGCAATGCCCCCATGGCGAAGGACAGGCTGGGCCGCTGCAGGCCCAGTTCGCTCACCTGCTGATAGAGGGCCAGGGCCTCCCGGAACTGGCCCCGCGCATGGGCGTCCACCGCCCGCCCCAGGAGCACGCTGGCCTGAAACCAGGTCTCCTCCGAAAGCCCACCGCGGTCCTCCGCGAAGATCAAGTCCGCCAGTTCCTGCAGGGCCATTGCAAGGGCCCGGGCGATTGGATCCAGCGATGCCTCGGCCTCCCGGGCGGCCTCCTCCAGAGGAAGCCCCCACAGCGCCTCCGCCCGCGCCCGCTCGGCCTCCAGACCGTGCCCACCCTCCGGGAGGGACCGCGCCGGCAGGGGGCCGGTCCCGGTCCGGCGGGCCAGTTGGGCCCGCAGCCAGTCCCGGGCCTGAAGGGCCTGGGGATGATCCGGATCGAGGGCCAGGGCCTCGCTGACCGCTTGCAAAGCCCGCTGGAGATCCCCCCGCTGCGCCCAGGCCCGGGCGCGGGCCAGGTCCACCCGCACGGCGGCCTCCCGCTGGTCCAGTCGGCGATAGGCCTGGGCCAGGGCCTCCAGGCTCTCCATCCGGCCGGGATCCAGGCGCCAGGCCTGTCCCCACGCCTGTGCCGCCCGCCGCCAATCCTCCCGTGCCGCGAACAACTGGCCGGCCCGATGGTAATGGGCCGCCGCCTCCGCCGAACGGCCCATCCGCTGGAGGATCTCGGCCATGCGCAGCACGGGGATCGGATCCTCCGGCTGAAGATCCGCCAGGCGCTGGAAGGCCTCCAGCGCCTCCCCGTAGCGGCCGGCCTCCATGCAGGCCAGGCCCAGTCCAGTCAGCGCCTCGGGTTGATCTGGCAGAGCCGCCAAAGCCTCCCGATAGGCGGCGATGGCCGCCGACCACCGCTTCCCCCAGAGGGCTTCATGCCCCCGCTGCAACGCCTCCGCATAGCGCCGATGATGATCTTCCACCCCCAGCCCCCACCTGTTGGATGGCTCCAAGTATAACATGGGCGAAGGGGAGTTGCTGGGAGTGGCTTGAAAGGCCCCTGCCGCGCGATTACAATAGCCGGTAATCTGGCTGGAGCGCATTCCCAGGCGCCGCGCCCATGGGCCGGCGGGGCCGCAGGGATGATATAGGACCGAAGGGGAGGAGCGATGGGTCGGATCACGCCGCGCCATGAGGACTACAGCCAGTGGTATCTGGACGTCATCCGGGAGG
The DNA here is from genome assembly GCF_040289485.1 of Thermoflexus sp. Classification (GTDB taxonomy): domain Bacteria; phylum Chloroflexota; class Anaerolineae; order Thermoflexales; family Thermoflexaceae; genus Thermoflexus. The sequence continues at coordinate 5,119 of NZ_PSLG01000073.1, read as the reverse complement.
CGGAACTGGCCGATTACGCCCCGGTGCGGGGCTGCATTGTCTTCCGGCCCTACGGCTACGCCATCTGGGAGAACATCCAGGCCGCCGTGGACCGGCGCTTCAAGGCCATGGGCTATCAGAATGCCTATTTCCCCCTGTTTATCCCCTACTCGTTCATTCAGAAGGAGAAGGAGCACGTCAGCGGCTTCTCGCCCGAACTGGCTGTGGTGACCATCGGCGGCGGGGAGACGCTGGAGGAGCCCCTGGTGGTCCGCCCGACCTCAGAGACCATCATCGGCTACATGTATGCCCAATGGATCCAGTCCTACCGGGACCTGCCGCTGCGGATCAACCAGTGGTGCAACGTGGTGCGATGGGAGAAGCGGACCCGGCCCTTCCTGCGGACGCTGGAGTTCCTCTGGCAGGAGGCCCACTCGGTCTTCGCCACCTCTGAGGAAGCGGAGGAGGAGGCCCTGCGGGTGCTGGACCTCTACACCGACTTCGCCGTGGAGGATGCGGCCACCCCCGTGATCCAGGGCCGCAAGAGCGAGTCGGAGAAGTTCGCCGGAGCGTTGCGCAGCTACACCATCGAGGCCATGATGGGGGACGGCCGCGCCCTGCAGTCGGCGACCTCCCACAACCTGGGCCAGAATTTCGCCCGCGCCTTCGAGATCCGCTACCTCGACGCCAGCAACCAGATGCAATACGCCTGGACCACCTCCCACGGCCTCTCCACCCGCGTGGTGGGCGCGGTGATCATGGTGCACGGGGACGACCGGGGGCTGATCCTGCCCCCTCGTCTGGCCCCCATCCAGGTCATCGTGGTCCCCATCTGGAAGGGGGAGGCGGAGCGCGCCCCCGTCCTGGAGGCCTGCGAACAGGTCCGGCGGATCCTGGAGCCGGAGATCCGGGTGAGGGTGGACACCCGGGAAGAATACACGCCGGGCTGGAAATTCAACGAGTGGGAACTGCGCGGGGTGCCCCTGCGCATCGAGATCGGGCCGCGGGAGGTGGCGGAGCGCCAGGTCGTCCTGGCCCGGCGGGATCAGCCCGGTCCCCAGGGCAAGAAGGCCGTCCCCGTGGACGGGCTCCTCGGCACCGTCCAGGAGGCCCTGAGCATCATCCAGGCGGACCTCTATCAGCGGGCCCTGGCCTTCCAGAAAAGCCACACCCATTACCCGGAGACGTATGACCAGCTCCGGGAGGCCGTCGCCGACGGGTTCGCCTGGGCCTGGTGGTGCGGGAGCGCGGTGTGTGAGGCGAAGATCAAGGCGGACACCACCGCCACCAATCGCTGCATCCCCCTGGAGCAGCCCGGGGGGCAGGGCCGCTGCATCGTCTGCGGCGAGCCGGCGGCCGAGATGGCCGTCTTCGCCCGCGCCTATTGACCCCGAGGGCAGTTCCCACACCTTCCCGAGGAGGGGCTCGCATGGAGTTCACCATCGTCGGGGAAGCGCGCACGCCGGGGCTGCGTTGGTTCCGGGACGGGCTGTGGGGGGCCCTGCGGGCCCACGGCCACTCGTTCCTCGAGGAGCCCACCCGCAACATCCGGCTGGTCCTGAACTTCACCGACCCGGCCCGCCCCCGTCCTTTCCGCCGCAAATCCCAGGGGACCTTCGTGGCCTCCATCGTCGAGCTCCCGGAGGTCCCCTCCGAGTTCCTGCGGGCCTGCTATCCGATCCTCGTCCGCGCCCTCTCCAACCTGCTCATCGCCCTGATCCCCGGGGCGGGCGCCGACGGGGGGGCGCGCTGGGAGGCTCACTTCGTCACGCTGGAATTGGGCCATTACGTGGAGGCCTGCCGGGACGACGAGTTCGATTTCTTCGAGCGGATCTACCGCCGGCTGGCCCCGCTGGCCCAGGCCCGGCTGGTCATCAACAACGAGTTCCACCCGGACCTGCCGCCGGAACTGTGGGGCGGGAACGAACGGACGGAGAAACTCAAGGCGGCCGGCCGCTTCCTGGCTTCTCTCAACCTGCTGCCCGCCCCCTTCCCCCTGGAGGAGATCCTGCCGCCCCGCGATTTGCTGCACGTCAAGCGGCTATACGGGCTGGGCGGCCTGAGTTACGGCAACCTCAGCGTGCGTGAGGACGCCGAGCGCTTCTGGATGAGCGCCAGCGGCGTCGACAAGGGGAACCTCCAGGTGATCGGCCGCGACATCCTGCTGGTGAAGGGCTACGACGCCCGGCGCAACGTGATCCTCCTCAGCGTCCCGCCCCACATCGAGCCGCGCCGCGTCTCGGTGGACGCCATCGAGCACTGGATGATCTACCGGGAGCACCCGGAGGTGGGGGCCATCATCCACGTCCACGCGTGGATGGAGGGGATCCCGGTGACCACCGTGAACTATCCCTGCGGGACCTGGGAACTGGCCATGGAGGTCGCCGAACTGGTGCGCCGGGCTCCGGATCCCGCCCGCGCGGTGATCGGCCTGCGCAACCACGGGATCACAGCGACCGGCCGCGACCTGGATGACATCATGGAGCGCCTGCGGGGGCGTGTGATCCCTCAGGTCCCTATGGTCTAGCCGGCATCCTGCCAAGAAGGCCAAGAACCGCCTGGTGTAGACACCGGGCGGTCCGGAAGCGGGGGGCTTCGCCCTCCGCATCGGCGAGGACGGCCATGCGGATCAGGACGGGGTGGCGTTACAGCGCCCTGGGGCTGGCGCTGATCCTTCTGCGGATCCCCGCCGGGCCGATCGGGCAAGGACCGGAGGAGCGCTTCTTCCCCGAGACCGGCCACACGGTCCGCGGGCTCTTCCTCCGGTTCTTCGAGGAACATGGGGGGCTGGCCTTCCTGGGTTATCCCATCACCCCCGCCCTCCCCGATCCCCCCTATCAGATCCAATGCTTCCAGTTCACCTGCCTGCGCTGGGACCCCCTGGCGGCGCCGGAGGACGCCGTGGGGCTGTTGCCGATCGCCGAGGCCCTGGGGCTGGTTACCCCGCCGCTCCCGCCCTCGCGGATCCCCCTGGGACGGCCGTTCCGCCGGTATGTGGCCGAAACCGGGCACACGGTGAGCGGCATGTTCCTCGCCTTCTGGCTCCGCCACGGCGGCGCCCGGGGGATCGGCAACCCCGTCACGGAGCCGTTCGTGGAGAACGGACGGCTGGTCCAGGTCTTCGAAGGAATGAAGGTGACATGGGATCCGCGGACGCGGACGGTGCGGCCGATGAACCTGGGCGAACAGTATGCCCGCGCCCGGGGGCTGGCGCTGCCCGCCGCCGCCCGCCTGGCCCCCTCCTCCGGCCGGCTTCAGGTCCGGGCCATCCTCGGGCGTCCCGTGCTGGGCGCCGGCCAGGCCCAAAGGATCGTGGTCTTCGTCACCGACGAAGGGGGGCAGCCGGTGCCCGAGGCGGGCGTGCAGGTCCGGGTTCCGGGCGCGCCCCCGCTGGCTATGATCACGGATCTGCACGGGATGGCCCAAGGCGCCTTCCCGATTCCCGCCGCGCCCAGCGGGGCCCTGGTGGAGGTCCAGGTGGTGGCCTCCGATGGGGTGCGCCGTGGGGAAACCTTCACCTCCTACCGGGTCTGGCCCTGACCGGTAGCTGCCTCCTCCAGCGCTGCCTGCACCAGCCGCCGCACGGCCTCGGCGCTCTCCTGGCGGAGGGCCTCCCGCGCCAGGGCCTCCGCCTCGGCCAGGGACCACCGCCGGACCGCCGCCTTCACCTCCGGGATCCGCACCGGGTTCACGCTGAGTTCCCGCACCCCGAGGCCGATGAGCACAGGGACGGCGAAGGGGTCCCCGGCCAGTTCGCCGCACACCCCGACCCACCGGCCCGCCGGGACGGCGGCCTCGGCGACCATGCGGATCAGCCGGAGCACCGCCGGGTGCAGCCCGTCCGCCATCCGGGCCACCGCCGGATGGGTCCGGTCAGCCGCCAACGTATACTGGGCCAGGTCGTTGGTCCCCACGCTGAAGAAATCCACCCAGGGCAGGAAGTGCTCCGCCAGCAGCGCCGCCGATGGCACCTCCACCATCATCCCGATCTGGAGGTCCTGCGGCAGAGGATCTCCCCGGGCCTCCAGGGCACGACGGACCTCCTCGAAAACCGCGCGGAGCCAGCGGATCTCCTCGACGGTGCTGACCATCGGAAACATGATCCGGAGGGGGAAGCCAGCCCCCGCCCGCAGCAGCACCCGCAACTGCTGCCGCAGCAGTTCCGGGTGCTGCCGGGAGAGACGAACGCCCCGGACGCCTAAGAAGGGGTTGGCCTCCGGGAGCATCGGGAGATAGGGAAGGGGCTTGTCGCCACCCACATCGAGGGTGCGCACCACCACCGGCCGCCCGCCCATGGCCTCCAGCAACGCCCGGTAGGCGGTGACCTCCTCCTCCTCCGTGGGCGCCGCCGTCCGCCCCAGATACAGGAACTCCGTGCGCAGCAGCCCCACCCCATCCGCGCCGGCCTGGGCGGCCTGTTGCACATCCGCCAGGCTCCCGACGTTCGCCGCCACCTCGATGCGCAAGCCGTCCCGGGTGTAGGCGGGGCCCAGCGCCTCGCGCGCCGCCTGCTGACGGCGCTGCAACCAGAGGTCCCGGCGGGTCTGAGCCACGCGCACAACCTCCGGCGCCGGATCCACTTCCACCCATCCGGCCTCGCCGTCCACCACCAGCAGTGCTCCCTCTGCGACCTGATGAAGGGCCGGGCCCACCGCGACAACGGCCGGCACTCCCAGCCGGCGGGCCAGGATGGCGGCATGGGCGGTGGGCCCCCCGCCGGCCGTCACGAAGGCCAACACCCGCCCCGGGTCCAGCGTCACCGTCTCGGAAGGGAGCAGCTCGTCCGCCACCACAACCACCGGGTGATCCGGCATCCTGGCCTCCGCTGGGGCGCCGATCAAATGCCGCAACACCCGGTTCCCGATGTCCCGAACGTCCGCCGCCCGGGCCTGGAAATAAGGGTCTGGCAGCGCGGCCAGTTGGGCGGCGAAAGCCTCCACCGCCTGGCTCCAAGCGGCCTCGGCGGACAGCCCGCTGGCCAACCCCTCTTCCACCCGGGCCAGCAGTTCGGGGTCCTCCAGCATCAACGCCTGGGCCTCGAAGATGGCCCGCTCCTCCGGCGGGAGGCGGTCCCGCTGGGCCTCTAGGAGGGTCTGCAGCTCGGCGACGGCCTGCGCCCGGGCCGCCGCCAGCCGGGCCC
>NZ_PSLG01000072.1:0-9720 GCF_040289485.1 Thermoflexus sp. | reverse complement strand
CGGCATCCGCTGGGCGGGTCCCGACACGCTGACGGCCGCCACGGGGACCCCGCGCAGGTCCAGGAGGGGGGCACCCACGCACCGCACGTCTGGCTCGTGTTCCTGGACGTCGGTGGCGTACCCGCGGGCGCGGACGCTGGCCAGGTGCTGGCGCAGGGGGCCGAGGCCGGTGATGGTCCGGGGCGTGTAGGCCCGGAGCGGCACGGCCTGCAGGACGCGCTCCTGCTCGTCGGGAGGGAGGAAGGCCAGCAACGCCTTCCCGAGGGCCGTGCAGTAGAGGGGCGCGGCCACCCCCACGTCCCCCCGTGTGTGGAGGACCCGAGGGCTCTCCACGGCGTGGAGCACCACCACGCTCAGCCCCACTCGGACGCCCAGTTTGGCGGTCTCCTCCGTCGTGTGCGCCAGCTCGCGGAGCGGCCCTCCGGCGGCCTCCACCAGGAGCGCGTCCCGGTCCACCATGGTGGCGAGGTGAAGGAGCTTGGGGCCGGGAGCGTAGAGCCGCCCCGCGTCCAGCTGTTGGACAAACCCGTGGTCGCAGAGGGTCCGCAGGAGCCCGTGGACCGTGCTCTTGGGCAATCCCAGGTGGTGGGCCAGGTCCGTCACGCGGAGCGTGCGGCGCTCCGCATCGAAGGCCTCGAGGATCTGGAGGGCCTTGGCCACCGACCGGATGCCGCCGCGAGAGTTGTTCGACATCGTCGTACATTGTTCGTATTCGTCAAACGAGGCTCCGGGTCCTCCTGGTCTCCGCTCCGGCGGGATCGGATAGCCGCCTGAGCTGGCATCTCCGGTGGGCGACGGATTCCCTTCGAGGCATCGAGGAGGTACGATGGGAGACGACCACGGACCTGGGGAGGCGATGACGAAAATGGCGCAAGACAGGTCCTCGAAAGTCCAGATTCCCGACCCCCCGATAGCCCGGTTCCTCTTCTCCGACACGCGGATGGCGTGGTTCTGGCTGCTGGTGCGGCTGTACGCGGGCTATGAGTGGCTCACAGCTGGCCTGGAGAAGCTGGGTAACCCCGCCTGGACGGGGCCCAAGGCCGGTGCTGCGGTCACGGGATTCGTCCTTCGGGCCCTCACGAAGACCACCGGGCCCCACCCCGACGTCACGGGGTGGTACGCGAGCTTCCTGCGGTCCGCGGTGCTGCCCCACGCGGCCTTCTGGAGCTGGCTCGTGACCCTCGGAGAGATCGCCGTGGGGCTGGGGCTCCTCCTGGGTTTCCTCACCGGGATCGCCGCCTTCTTCGGCGGGCTCATGAACGCCAACTACCTGCTGGCGGGGACGGTGAGCACCAACCCCATCCTGTTCATCCTGGCCACGTGGCTCGTCCTAGCCTGGCGCGTGGCGGGCTACTACGGCCTCGACCGGTGGGTCCTCCCCGCCCTGGGCGTCCCCGGATATCCAGGAACCCTGTTCCGCCGCGGGCGCGGGGAGGTGGGGCCGGCGACAGGGTCGGCGGGATAGGCAGGCCCTGTCCCAATCCCCCCAGAGGGAGGGCCCCGGTCCCCTTTCTCTGCTCGTGGGGAGGAGGATCCCTCATTCGAGTCTGCCGACATCGTGCTGGTCCAGACCCTCGTGTGGGCCACGGGCTACAATGCCGGATCCCTTCCCTTGGCTGCGGACGTCGCGGCCCGCTGGGGAGTGCTGCTGTCCCCGGCCGCCGGGGCGCTCCTCATGAGCGTATCCACGGTGATTGTAGCCCTCAACGCCATGACGCTGCGGCGCCTGAGACTTCTCTAGCCCCAGCAGCGGGCCCCGAGTCTCGCTCAGGCGCTGGAGTACCGGGCCAGGTCCACAGGAGGGAGCCCCCAGAGGTCCCGCCAAGTCTGCAGCACCCGCCCCAGGGCCTCCCTCATCGCCAACCCGTCCCTAGCCAGGGCCCGCAGGTACGTACCTCCCCCGGCCGTCCGCCCCCAGGCGAGGAGGAGACCCTCCTCCTGCACCATGTCCTCCGGGACATCCCCCCACTGCCAGTACCCACTGGCGAGGTACCGGTGGCCTTCTAGCAGCCCCCACCCCTCTACTGGCCGCGTGATCGGCTCCAGCTCGAGGGCGTCAGCATACACGGGCCGGCCATCGATCTTGACGTGCAGCCGGGCCGACAGGCGCCGGAACCGGCCGACCTCCCCCCGGGCGATCCGTCCCGCGGCCCACAGGTCGAGCACCCCCACACGGCCGCCTCCCTCCACCAGGACCTCCTGGTCCTGCAGGAGCTCCGCCCCTGCAAAGGGGATCACGAGACCCGGGTAGTACTCGAGCGCGCCGCCCTCGTGGACCAGGAGGGTCACCCGGTGGCAGGCCCGCTGCCCCAGCCTCATCCCGAGCACCTTCGTGGCCGACTGGCTCACCACGACCGCCCCGGCTCCCGCCTCCACGCACACCGAGACGCGGAGTTCGTCCCCGCCGAGCAGCCCCGGCCCCACGTGCACCACCTGGACCACCGCTCTGCCGTCGGGGAGCAGAAAGGGGCGGAGGACCTTGAGCGGCCCTCCTGCGGAGGCCCGGACCACGTAGGTCTCCCCCCCGCGCGCTCCCAAGACCAGGTGCAACTCCCCTCGCAGTGACGTGCGCTCGCGGGATCGCTCGAGGACTCCGGTCCTACTGGTCGTGGAAGAGCACCTCCCGTGTGATCCACGCCACGACCCGATCCAGTCCCTCCCCCGTCTTCAGGTTCGTGAAGACCAGAGGCTTCCCGGCCCGCAGCCGGGCGGCGTCCCGCTCCATGACCCCGAGGTCCGCACCCACGTGGGGGGCCAGGTCCACCTTGTTGATGACGAGCAGGTCGCTCCACGTCACGCCGGGGCCGCCCTTGCGGGGGACCTTGTCGCCCCCCGATACGTCGATCACGTAGATGCTTACGTCCACCAGCTCCGGGCTGAAGGACGCCGCGAGGTTGTCGCCTCCCGACTCGAGAACAGGATGTCCGCGTCCGGGAACCGTGCCACCATCCGCTCGATGGCCTCCTGGTTCACGGAGGGATCCTCGCGGATGGCGGTGTGGGGGCACCCTCCTGTTTGGACCCCCTGGATGCGGTCGGGAGGGAGGGCCCCGGACCGCACCAGGAACTCCGAATCCTCGAAGGTGTAGATGTCGTTGGTGATGACGACGAGACTGTAGCGGTCGCGCAGGGCCTTGCACAGCCCGTCCAGCAACGCCGTCTTTCCGGACCCCACGGGCCCGCCAACGCCGATCCTCACAGGCCGCATGGCACCCTCCTAGGAGAGAAAGAGTCGCGTGGTGAGAAAGGCCTGCTGGTGCGATCGGATGTCCCACCCAGGGGTGGCGGCCCACAGCGCGGCCTCGGGATCCCGGAGCACCTCCTCGACCGTCTCCACCACGGACGGGTGAATGTCGGCCAGGATCGTCTGCGCCCGGAGGGGGCCGATGCGCAGGCACCGCGTGGCCGCGGCCAGGAGGCCTGCCAAGGAGGCGTGGGCGAAGGCCAGGAGGGTCATCCGAGGCGGGATCTCCAAAGTGGCTGCGAGGGCGCCCAGGACGACCGCGGCGTGAGGATGCGAGAGGCGCGGGGGACAGAGGCCCAGCGCCCTCTGGGCCAGATACGTGAGCCGACGCCCCACCTGGAGGCTCGCTTCGCGCGGCCCCCGCACGGCCTTCCAGGCCGTGAGCTCCTCCCCCAGGGCCTCCAGGCGGGCCTCATCCGGGGCCCAGAGGCGGGCCGAGGCACAGGCCGCCAGGTCCAGGTGTAACGACCCGAGGCTCACGTGGAGGTCGACGAGCTGGGAGAGCCCGAACGGCGTCACGCCGAGCGGGCCGTAGGCCTCGAGGCCGTAGGAGTGGGCGAAGCCTCCCACGGGGACCTGGGAGTCGACCACCTGGAGGAGCCGAAGCACCGCCACGTCGTCCATCGCCGGTCAGTGCCCGTGTGGGGCGGGGACGTCCCCTCCGAAGGGCCTCCGCGCTCGTTCCACCCGAACACCCAGGCGGCGGAGGCGGTCCGCCAGGACGGGGTCCCACAGGACGATGGCCACGTCCCCCTCCACCACCACGTCCCTGTGGAGGTTGCCGATGAGGTGGCCGATTCCCACGCCCTGGCCGGGGCTAAGGGGAAAGACCAGGAGGACGTCCTCCTCGGCGGCCACCACCCGGTAGGCGGTCCCCTCCACCACGGCCAGGATCTGGCCCGGCCGGAGGATGGTCCCCGTGGGAAGCTCCAGCCACACCTCCTCGCCGTCAGGCGCGGCGAGACGGCGGCGCACCCTGCGCCTCTCCTCGGCAGTCAGGGGGATGTCCACCACCCGCTGGTAGAGGGCCGGGTCCCGAGGGAGCGCAGCGACGCGCACGGGCATGGCTAGAAGAGGAAGTACGGCTGGGCCAGGGGCAACCGGTCCGCCGGTTCGCAGGTCACCCGCTCGCCGTCCACCCGGACGTCGTAGGTCTCCGGGTCGACCTCCAATCGCGGCAACAGGTCGTTGAGCCTCATGTCCCGCTTGGTCAGCCCCCGCGTCCCGCGGACGGGGACTAGATGTCGCCGGAGGCGATGGGGCAGCGCCCCACCTCCCGGTTAGACTGGGTACGCGATTTTGCGTCCGCAGCGTCCGCTTCGTCCGCGATGCCGTCATGGCGAGGTTTGTCGGCGCCGGGCTTATCGTCCGCCCTTCGTCCGCCAGGCGGGCTCATCGTCCGCCACCCGGAGCCGGCGGACGCAGACCGTCCATTGGCGGCTTCGTCCGCCGTCAAAGCCCGTAGCGGCGGGCTTGCGGACGCAGCGGACGAAGCGGACGATGTTTCGCCCCTCTGTTCGCCTTTGAGGGTTAGACTTATGAGCCGCGTCCGCTGCTTGCCGACCCGGCTCATTTCGACGTCCACTCCCACCGCCCGCAGCGCCGGCGCAAGCCGCCGCACGTGATTGGAGAGGGTGCGGGGATCCCTGGGTAGCGTCCGGTCGTTCTCGCCGGCCCGCTCACGCAGGGCTGCCAGCAGCTCGGTGGCGGTCCCTTCCCAGCTTTTCTTCTCCTCCGCCAGCGCCCGGATGGCCTGGCCCACAGGCGAGGCTTCGACCCCTACCGCAGCGGCCTCGTCCCGATTGCCCGAGTAGGCGGTCATGAACTCCTCCGGCGTCCATCCGGCCGCGCGTCCTGCCGCCGCGGCCCACCTTGCGAAGTCTGCCATGCGGGGCAAACGCGGCAGGTGCGTCTCGGGCAAGTAGCGCATCGCGGCCGCCACGGCGTCGAGAAGCGCCCCGAGGATGGCGGGCCTGTCCGACTCGAAAGCGGCCCACAGCTCCCGCTCCTCGTGCCGCTCGTGCTCAGGGATGGGCGGGAGCGTCAGCACGATGGAGCGGTCGCGGAGGTCGTCCCGAGCCGTCAGGTCGTCGATACCGTTGAGGATCACGGGCCGGCGCACATCGATGAGTACCTCGTCGGTGTCGGTGTAAAGCTCCCGCTTGCCGAGCCCGCCACCCGTCGCCACCCGGCAGATGGCGTCCGAGAGCCAATCGGGCAGCCCCGAAAGGTTGTCCAACGCGACGACCCATCCGTTGCGGGCGGCGATGAGCAGGTCTCCTTCGTCCCGCGGGCTGGTGCGCAGCGGCGCGGTGTTCGGGTCGATCAGGTGACGAAGCATCCGGGCCGCCAGGCTCTTGCCCGACCCCTGCTCCCCCTGCAGCACCAGCATCGGATAGGGACCGGATGGGTGCATGGCCCCGACAAGCCACACCCGAATGAGCAGCCACGCATCATCGTTGGGAACATGCAGGTACCGCCGCAGAAGCTTCAGCGAGCCGCCCGCCACGGGTTCGGGCAGGGCCAGCATGCCGCGGGCTCGCCGGAACCGAACAGGTGCCTGCTCAGACGGGATGACTCGCCACCCCCCCGGCCCCCCGATCTCGACGGCCCGCCATGCCTCGTCGCCGAGGTCAAGGTAGATGCGGCCGTTGTGCTCGGCCAGGCGGGTGTACACGGGGTACTCGGGGCGGTCGTAACAGGCGATGCCGTCGATCACCAGCAGGGCGTCCTGAATGGCCTGGGCGCCCGGCGTTCCCCCTTCGGTCTCGTAGAAGCGCCGGGACAGCCACCGCCGGAACGCCTTGCTCTTGGTGGGCCAGTGCTCCCGGCGACCGTCAACCGTGAAGGTGGCCCAGGGCTCGCCTTCCGGGTCGTGCCACAGCTCGGCGGCCATCGCCAGCTCGACGAGGATGGCGCTTTTGCTTTTGCGGCGCCGGCCGCCCTCGTCGTCTTCATGCTCGTGGTGGTCTTCGCTGGGAGGCGGCGCCCATTCGGGGGCCTGGTCGGCTAGGCGCTCCAGCTCCTCGCGGGTGCCCCCAGCGGCCAGCCAGTCGGACACGTCGCCTTTCGGGGGCAGGCCGGGAAGCTCCAGGACGCGCACCTCGGCGGCCTTGCCGTGGAGGGAGCGAGCCACCTGCTCGGCATGCTTCTTGCCGGTGTTGTCGTTGTCTGGCAGGATCACCACCCGGGCGCCTCGCAGGACTTCGGCGTATTCGTCCCTCCACTTGCCACCGCCCTGGGGGTTTGTCGTGGCCGTCAGCCCCAGGGACGCCAGGGCATCGGCGTCCTTCTCGCCCTCGACCAGGAACACCGTATCGCCGCGCCTCACCGCTTCGACCACCGCCGGCAGGCGATACAGCACCCGCGGGACGCCATCTAGTTTCCAGACCCATCCGCCCTTCCCATCGGGCCGCCGTTGGAGGAATTGCTTCCCCGGCATCCGCAGGACTTCGTATAGCAGGCGCCCGGCCTCGTCGTAATACCGATAGACGGCCTCGGGGTCCCGGGGCGCCGCGCCGTTCCTCTGCTCTGGGCTGGCGGGCATCAGGTCGGCCATGTCCAGCCCGATCGCCCGGACGACAACATCCGTGGGGCATCCCGCAAAGCAGTGCAGCAAAATGCGGCCGTCCGCACCGGTCGAAATCGACAGTGAAGGCTTTCTGTCGTCATGCGCGGGGCACTTGGCCATCCAGCCGGCGCCGGACTGCTTTACGCCGTGCAGCCTGTTGAGAATGTCGTCAATGGATGTTACAATGGGAGCAGGAACCATTGGTTGGCCTCCCTTTCTGCCGCCGCCCGGTCGGCCCCCGCCGCCGGGCGGTTTGCTGTTTTACGCACCGCGCCCGCCCCGCAGGTTCCGGGCCACGTACTCCACCAGCGCCGCCCTCGGGATGCGCCGGGCCGCGCCGATGTGGACGTACGGAATCTCGCCCGCCGCCATCAGCTCGTAGAGCTTGTTGTGGCCAATGCCGAGAAACCGCTGGGCCTCTCGCACCGTCACAAGCCCCTCCGCCGCCAGTTCCCGCGGGTCCCGCCGCTCTGCCGTCACCCGCACCATGCGTTTCACCTCCCGATGTGGTCTTGCGCCTTCGCGCGTTTCCATGGTAATGTAGCCGTGATAAGGGGGCGGATATGGTGATACATCAGGACGCGTTGCGCCGGAAGGTGGCCGGCGTTCTGGGCCGGCCCATTCCGGAGGGCTATTGGCGGTATCTCGTCAGGAGGGGCTACCTCGAAGACTACACACTGACTGGCGATCTCAATGTCTTGGTGAAAGAACTCCGGGCACTGTTCGCGGCCGACCAGGAGAACCGCGCGGCGGCTGCCAGCAGGGACGAAACCAAGGAGATCCCGCCGGACGAACGGCTCCTCTACCTGTCAGAGATTCTCGCGGTGGAAGCGGCCCGGCTTCCTGAAGTCGTTCGGTTTCGGGAAAAGTACCTCGGCGGCCGTCTGCTCGCATTCAAAGACGTGGAGGCATGGATCCACCAAACGAAGCAGGCAGACGGCCCCGGCTCCCGTTGGTACACCATCGCCCTTCGGGCAGACCACACGCTCAAGCACAATGGCCCGTTTCCACGCCTGCGCGACCTCCTGCAGACACTATCCGCTCTGCCGGACAGTGAACTGGACAGGTTTATTTCCGAAGTGTCAACGGAATTTCTCAACTACGCTGTTCCCGACGACAACTGGCAACGTACGATTCCCATTCAGCACGACGGGGTTTTGTATCACCTGAAGCAAGTGGCCCGCCTCCTGGAACGGACGTATGGATGGCAGGAAAGTCAAGCGGTGGTTTTTACTTTAACAGGCGTAATCCCCCTGATTCCCAAAGCTCGGATCAGAACGCCGTTGGTGTACTTTCGCCCCCATGACCGTATCAAACTGGAACTCGATCCGAGGCTATCCGCAGACGAAGTGCGGGATCTGTACGCGAAGGCTAGAAACAAGGTCTTCAAAGGCCGCGACCGCCCAATGTCGAAGAAGCACCTCGAACTGGCCCTCTTCCTCGTCCAGAACCCAAATCACACCTGGCGGGAGATGGCGGCCTTGTGGAACGAGAAACACCCCGAGTGGGCTTATACGGTGTGGCAGAACTTCTCCCGCGACGCGCGGGCGGCCTATCGGCGCCTCACGGGCAGGAAATGGGTCCACCAAGGGGCGAGAACACAGAAAGGGAGTGATGACTGATGCCGGGCAAAGGCCGCAAGAAGCAAGGCAGGGCCAGGAAGGGCACAGGGACGATCTACGAGTACCGCCCCGGGCGGTTCCGGGGCATGCTCGACCTCGGCGTCGGCGCGGATGGCAAGCGCATCCGTGTCAGCACCACGGGGGGCAGTGTCGAAGAAGTGCAGCAGAAGCTCGACGCGATGAAGCAGGACGTGCTTCGGGGCCTGCCGATAAACTCCGAGAAACTCACGGTGGGCGAATATCTCGCCCGCTGGCTTGAAGATGCGGCACGGCCCGCCGTCAGGCCGAGCACGCACGTCCGTTACGCGGCCATCATCCGCATCCACGTGGCGCCACGGATCGGCGCAATCCCTCTCGCGAAGCTCTCGCCTGTCCACGTGCAGGGCCTGTATGCTGACCTGGAGCGGGCCGGGGTCTCGCCACGCATGCGCCAGTTCACCCATGCCGTCCTCCACCGGGCACTGAACCAAGCCGTGAAGTGGCGCCTGGTTTCCCACAACGCGTGCGACGCAGTGGACCGCCCCCGGGTGCCGCGCAAGGAAGTGCGCACCCTTGACGCCGAACAAGCTCGGCGCCTCCTGGAAGCGGCCAGGGGGGACAGGTTGGAAGCCCTCTGCGTCCTCGCCTTGACCACGGGGATGCGCCAGGGCGAACTCCTGGGCCTGCAATGGGAAGACGTGGACTTGAAGGCGGGCACGGTGTCCGTCCGCCGCACCCTGTTGGAATTGAACGGCAAGCTGGCCCCCGGCGAAACCAAGTCGGGCAGACCCCGACGGGTGGACCTGCCCGACATAGCCGTGGAAGCGTTGCGGGAGCACCGCAAGCGCATGCTGGCGGAGGGTCACCCTGGCCCCTGGGTGTTCTGCGACACCAGGGGCGGCCCGATCCGCAGGAACAACATCATTCGCCGCTGGTTCAAGCCGCTGGTCAGGCGGGCCGGCCTCCCAGACATCCGCTTCCATGATCTCCGGCACACGGCGGCCACGCTCCTGCTCAGGTTGGGCGTCCATCCCAAGGTCGTGCAGGAGCGGTTGGGCCACTCCCAGATCGGCGTTACGCTCGATACCTACAGCCACGTGTTGCCCTCCATGCAGAAGGAGGCGGCCCGGAAGCTGGACGCTATCTTCCGCCCGGCGCGATAGGCACACTTTAGGCACACCTTCTGGCCCACCGCCCCCGAACACAGAATCGACCCTGAGGCAGAAACCATCGTGCTGCGGGCATTTCAGCTGGAGCCGGCGGGGGGATTCGAACCCCCGACACGCGGATTACAAATTCGTCGCG
>NZ_PSLG01000005.1:0-64537 GCF_040289485.1 Thermoflexus sp. | reverse complement strand
CCGGGAGTTCCCCGGGAAGGGACGCCTGTGGAGATCCCTCGGGCGGCGGAACGGCCCTGGGCCGGTCTACGCGCCACGGGTCGAGGAAGCCGGAAGGGGCCGGTCATCCGTTTCGCCTCGCAGGGTGAAAGGGATGACGATGCGCCACGGAACGGTCACCCATCTCTGGGTCAGCCGGGGGGATCTGGAGTGGCTGCAGAGGCGGGATCCCGGGGGCTGGGTGGGGCGGAGCGTTCGCTTCCTCTACGAGGTGTTCCTCCCCCGCTGCGGCGGTGGAGATCTTCCGGTTGACCTGCCTGGCGGGGCCTCCGTAGCCGCCGGCGGTCCACGCGTCATGGGCCGCCTCGGTTTTCCGGATGGCGGGCCAGCGCCCATCTGACGCGGGCCATGGCCCCGGCGAGGACGGGGATGCTGATCTGGAGGGCCCATCCGAGGGTATGCCCCATGCCGACGGCCAGCGGGCCGCTCAGGAGAGCCGCCGTCCACATCCCAGCGAACAGCGACCGCCAGGTCGGGCGGCCCTCAGGGATCTCCTCCCACAGTCGGACCGCCGGGATCAGCAGGAGGGAGAGGTCGTAGATCATCGCATGGGGGGCCAGCCAGAAGGTGAGGGGGATCCCCAGGGCGAGCCGCAAGGAGGGGGATCCCTGGGGGGCGCGGCGGAGGGCGGCTCCGAAGGCGACCCCCAGGGGGGCCAGCAGGAGGGTCAACCGATCGGCCAGGTGGGGCGCCCCGGGCAGCAGCAGGCGCCAGAACCCCCGCAGGGTATGGAGGTGCCAGAGCGGGAAATCCTTCCACGCCGGCAGGTCGGGATACACCGTCCAGGCGAAGGCCCCGTAGGCTGCCGTCGCCTCGGGGAGGGCGAGGGCCGAAAGGAGAGCTAGGAGGGCCGCGGTCGTGGCCAGGCCCCCCAGCGCCCGCCAGCCCCGCGGACCCTCCAGCAGCCAGACCAGGGCGGGGCCGATCAGCAGATGGGGCTTATAGAGCAGCAGGCCGGCGATCCCCCCGGCCGCCCCGGGCCGGCCGGCGGCCCAGAGCCGCCAGGCCAGGGCGAGGAGGGCCAGGCTCAGCAGGCCGTTCTGCCCGAAACTCACCGAGGCGAAGACCGGGAGGAAGGTCAAGGCCCACCCAAACCACCGGGCGCCCGCCTGGGGACGCAGCGCCCATATGCCGAGGGCCAGCAGCCCCAGTTGCAGGAGGGACCACAGGGCGAAACTGAGGGTGTAAGGCAGCCAAGAGAAAGGGACAAAGAGGAGGGCGAAGAAGGGAGGGTTCAGGAAAGCGTGATAAGTGGGCAGGTGGAGGCCGAAGACGGCTCGCTCGGCGGCCAGTTGGGCCTCGGGATCGTAGAGGTGGGCTGCCAGGCCGTGGCGGAGCATCCACCCGGCCGCGTAGAATTGCAGGTAGTCCGTCCCAATCACCTGCCCCGCCCGATCCAGCCCGTCGCGGCCCAGCAGGAGGCTGGCCAGCCACCCGCCCCACAGGGCCGCCCCCACGATCCAGGCGTAGCGCTGGCGGGCCGGGGTCAACCACGAGGTCGCCGGCATCGGCTCGCAGACCTCCGATCGGATGCCCAGCGCCCGTCCGGGGCGAACAGCGGGACCCGGCGCGGGCAAACCCGCAGGCGACGTCCCCATCCAGGCGTCATCGCGCCGCCTCCGCCGAAGGCGCGATCCGTCCCAGGATCCAGGCCAGGCCGAAGGCGCCGGCCGCCGGCAGGAAGGCGAGCCATGGGGCCCACGGGGGGAGGGCCGATGGAGAGCCCAGAAGGGCCCGGACCCCATCGTCGATGAGCCCGAGGGGCAGGCTGAGGAGGATCAGCACCCCGCCCAGCCGCATCCATTTCCCGCACCCTGTTCCGCGGCGGGCGGCGATGGTCAGGGGCATGGCCAATATCGTGAGGTAGTGGACCCAGGCGATGGGGCTGGCGAGGATGCTGATGGGGGTCATTAGGGCCAGGGCCTGTTCGAGGTCGCGGACGCGCCACGCCTGGCGGAGGCCGAAGAACAACAGCCCGAGGACGGCCAGGGTGGAGGCCAGGGGGGCCAGATGGGGCGCGGGGATGGGCGGCGGCGCATCCAGGCCAGGGATCACCCGGGAGACGGTCCCGGCGAAGAGCCGGTCCCCTAGGGACCAGGCGGAGAGGTTGTGGGAGAAGGGGCGATAGAGATCGGCCACCATCGGAGCCACCCGCAGGTAGTAGTCGCGCAGGCTTTCCCATCCGAGGACGGCGCCGGCCAGGAGGTGGAGGGCGAGGGCCGTGGCGAGGGCAGCGGCGGCGGCGCGCCACCGACGGTAAAGGAGCAGGGTCAGGGCCAGTGGCCCCAGGAACACCTTGAGGGCGATGGCCAGGCCGAGGAGGGCCCCGGCCCGCCCTTCCTGTCCCCGGCGCATGGAGATCCCCATCGCTGCCACCAGGAAGGCGAGGAGCAGATTTATCTGCGCATATAAAAGATCCTCGAAAACCGGATACCAGCCGGCGAGGGCGAGGCCCAGGCCGAGGAGAGCGGGCATGGTGGGCGATGTTCCCCAGAGCCGAAGGAGCGCGGCGGCCAGGGCGAACAGAAGTCCCACCTGGAAGAAGAACCACACCCACAGGGCCAGGCGGAGGTCCAAGAAGGTGAGGGGCATGGCCAGGAGCAGCAGGGATGGAGGATGCGGGGTGGGATGGCGCAACGCCAGCGGGATCCCGATATAACGCGCTCCCAAAGCGGGGAGGTCCTCATAGGGGGAGCCGCCTTCCCAGGCCATCCGTGCCGCCACCAGGTCCTGCACCAGGTCCTTGGCCAGCGGATCCGCGGTCTCATAGGTGCGAAGGGCGAGAAGGTTCAGGCCGAGGGAGAACAGGCCGATAAAGGCCGCCCCGCCGAAGGCGGCCCGCCGGAGCCACGCCTTTGCTGCTCCTACCCGGCGCATGGCGGGCCTCCCGAAGAGGAGGGTGTTTCCCGCGACCGTGCCCCGATGGCGAGGGCCAGGCCGAGGTGGATCAGGAAAAGGGTCCGCGCTGCCGCCCAGTTCCCCAGCCCGCTGAGATCCGGAAGGAGGCCGAGGGAAATCCCCAGGGTGGTCCCGATCCATGCCGCCACGGGCGCCAGCGCCCAGAAGGGGAGGAGCCACCGGGGCAAGCGGCCGGTCCCCTGGGCCGCCAGCAGGGCCGGCAGGGCCAGCACGGCCGTGTGCGGGTGGGCATGCCACCCGACCACGGGCGTGGCCGCCCACAGGCCCAACCAGTGCAGGGGATCGCCGGCTGGGCCCCGGGGCCCCTTCCACCACGGGCGCAGCGCCACCAGGGCCGTAAGCCCCATCCCCAGCCCCACCCCGGCCCAGATCCACGGTCGCCAGGGAGGCGGCGCCCATCGCTCCCCCAGTGCCCCCCACGCCCGCCAGCTCATCATGGTCTCTGCCCCCACCACCTCGGGGACCATCGCGGGGTAGCCGGCGGCGAAGCCCATCAGGAGGCCCAGCCAGCGCCCGAGGCCCTCCCCGCCGGCCAGCAGGGCCGAGAGGCCGATCACCCCCGCGCCGGCGGCCGCCCAACCCCCCAGGGCCCGCCATCCCCCTTCCCCCAGCAACGCCGGAAGGACCAGGAAGAGGGTCTGGGGCTTGATGAGGAGCCCCGCGGCCCATATCCCTGCCCATCCCGGCCGCCCCCGATGCAGGTGGCGGAGACATTCCCCGGCGCACAGGACCAGCCACGTCCCTACCTGTCCCCACAGAACGTTGGTGAAGACCGGATAGGAGAGCAGGGCGAGGGCGATGGCCATCCCGCGTCCCTTCTCCGATCCCCACCATCCCCTCAGGTAAACCCCAAGGGCGAGGACTCCCAGGAGGGTCCATACCGCCCAGGCCCCAGCGGGGCCTAGGGGCAGTAGCCCCAGCATCGGGAGCACAAAAGCAGCAGGGAACACCATCGGGATCACGACGAAGTTGGAATCCCCCGGCCCCAGGCCGAGAAGGGCCCGCTGAACGGCTTCGTGGGCGTGAAGGTCGTAGATGCGGTGGAACCCCTCATGCTGGGCGATGGCCGCCGCGGCGTAGAGGGCCCGGAAATCAGCCCCGACAATCGAGAGAAAAAAAGAGCGGCTCCCGTGGAGGAGCAAAGCCAGTTCCAGGCCGCCGATCCCGGCCAGGTTGGCGGCGGCGAGCAGGCGGAGCGTCTGCACGCGGCGTGGGGAACCCTTCATCCTTCCCTCCGCGAGCCTTCCCCCACCCGCAAGGCCCCGGCCGCCCCGATCGCCAGCGCCAGGGCAGCGAGGGCGCCGCACGGCCCGCCGGCCCCGCCGAAGGTGGCCGCCAGGCCCACGGGCGGGAAGAGGACGGCCATCGCCCCGAAGGCCCGCCCTCGGCCCTGGGCCCGCAAGGCCGTGTAGAGCAGGAGCCCGGGGACGAAAAGCAACAAGGTGTCCTGAGGGTGGACGTGCAGGTTCGTGAGTTGCCCCAAGGCGAGGGTCAACGCCATCCGGGCTTCGAAGTCCGCTCGTTCCGGCGCCCATGTCCCCCGCCAGATCCCGAAGACAGCCGCCGCGGCGCCCATTAGGGCGAGGGCGGCCAACAGGTTCACCGCCGCGGCTTGGGATGGGCCCAGCGCGTGGGTCAGGAGCCCCTTCAGGTTGGCCATTGCTCGGGGATCGATGCCGCCTTCCCCGAAGGCGCTGGCGCTCCAGCGGAGCATCGCCAGCCAACCCCACCCCACCGTTGGCCCCAGGCGCCAGGCGGCCCATCCGAACAGCGCCAGCATCCCGGCCGCCCACGCCCCCAGGGCCCGCCAGCGGCGCCCCGCCGCCAGCGTCAGGACCGGAAAGAGAAAAAAATGCGGATGGATGCTCCCGAACACCAGCCAGGCGGCGGCCGTCACCGCCCGCCGGCCCTTCAACGCCCTATAGAACCCCCACAGCGCCACCGTGGTCCAGAGGGAAAAGGCCCCCAGCAGGAACGAAAGCAGGAGGCCCGGGAGGGCCGCAAAGGTGGTGAGGACCAGCGCGCGCTCGGCGCGCCGCCAGGGACGAGCGAACCGGGTCAGGTCCAGCGCCAGGGCCGCCCCCAGGCCCAGGTTGGCCAGGGTCCAGGCCGCGAAGGCGGCCTCCAGGGGCAAAGCGGCCAGCGGGGCCAGCAGCAGCGCCGTGTGAGGGGGATGGTTGTAAGGCAGCAGCCCGTCCGCCAGGGTCCGCCCGCCCAAAAGGGCCTGCTGCCAGCGGGCCTGGGTCTCCCGATCATAGAGATCCGCCCCCTGGCCCTCCCAAACCAGGCGGGCGCCGGTGTATCGGGCCGTGAAGTCCGCCCGCCAGATCATCCCCTGCCGGATGGCCGCGGCCGCCAGCCCCACGTATCCCAGGGCCATGCCGATGTGGAGGGCGGCCGCCCAAAGCGCCCACCGCACCCCGCGTGCCCTGCGCAGATCCTCCCCAGCAGCTCGATGCGCCATGTGGGTGTTCCCCCCAGAGCAGGCATCGTCTTTGAGGCGGACCGCTAAGTCACCCAGGTGTGCAGCCCATACAGCCCGATCAGGAGCGACCAGCCGGCCATCTGGGGGATCGGCAGCCCGTCGATCCAGCGGGCGGGCCGGCGGCCCAGGGCGGTGAACACCGGGAAGGCGAGGAACAGATGCCGGGGCAGCCCCATATACGGGTGCACCGGGCCGGTGTGGTAGCTGAAGGCCGCCAGGGCCACCGCCGCCGTATACAGGCGCTCTGCCCCCGTCATCGGCCCCCATGCCGCTGCCGCCAGCAGCAGCCACCACAGGGCCACCGCCAGGTTGACCCCGAGGTCCAGATCCGGCGCGGCGGCGAACCGTTCCAGGGCGCGCCCCATCGCCTCCCACGGCGGGAGGAAGGCCTGGACCGGGACCACCCGCGTGGCGGAGGGGGAGAGCAGCAGCCCATAGATCCAGTCGTGGAGGCCGGAGCCGGGGGGCGGCAGCCCTTCCCAGACGGCGATTCGATAGAAGTGCCAGCCCCCGAAGCCGAGGGCCGGGAGGGCCAGGGCCCAGCCGCCGGACCGCAGCGCCCGCTGGCGGGCCAACGTCCAGGCCAGCGGGAGCCCGAGGAAGATCCCCTGGGGGCGCGCCAGAGCGGCCAGCGCCGCCGCCAGCCCCGCCCAGCCCCATCGCCCGCGGCCCATGGCCGCGAAACTCCCTATGGCCATGCACAGGAAGACCGCCTCGGCGTAAGGGGCGAAGAGCACAAAGGCCGTTGGGAAGGTCCACAACAGCAGCGCCGCCCGTCGGACCGCAGGGAGGTCCCCATCGACCACGAGGGGCAGGAGCCGCATCACCCCCAGGCTGGCTGCCAGGCTGACGAGGGTCAGGGCGGCGGCCGGCGAAAGGCCCCGGCGGGCCAGCGGGAGGGCCAGGAGGGGATACAGCGGGTAGAACTGGAGGGTGCCATCCCCCGCGCGATAGCCCTGTTCCACGATCCGCCCATACCATTCCGCGTCCCAGCGCACCCACGGGGCGATCAGCGCCCGTTCCAGCCAGCGCTCATAGGGAGGCGCAGGCGGCCAGAGGGCCACCGCCTGCTCCAGCGCTGTCAACGGCCGTATGGGCGAGACCACAGCGGCCATCAACCGGCTGAGGACTGCCAGCACGATCCACAGCAGCAGCAGCGGTCCTCCCCCCATCATCAGTCCCTCAGCTCTTGCCAGGCGGGCGCTGATATCGGCGGCGCAACGCCTCCAGCGGGGCGCCGCGGACCTCAATATGGAACCCCTGGCCGAGGCCCGCCCAGGTCCCTATGGCCAGGTGCTCGATCTCCTCCGCCCCGAACCCCATGATCTGTGCCCCAATGAGGTCCACCGCCAGCGGGTCGGCGCCCGCCAGCAGCACCCCGTGGGGGACGGGCGTCCCCAACAAGGGGCCATCCCCCTCCATCCCGACGATGCCGTCGATGACGCTCACCACCGGAGGCAGGGAGGCCCGCAGCCCGAGGATGCTGGGGGTGATGCCGTTGACATGGAGGATGTTCTTAGGCCAGCCGTAGCGAGCCCCCGGCACCACCCCGAAGAGGTTCTTGAGGCTTAGGGTGACGCCCGCCCAGTGGTGGGTCTTGAGCTTGGCGACCGAGACGATGAGGTCCGCCTCCACCACATGGCGAGGGAGCCACAGGGTCGACGTCCGCGGGAACCAGCCGTCTCGGGTGGGGACGGGTCGGAGGGCATCATAGTTCAAATCCACGAAGGGGACCCCATGGGCGGCCAGGACCCGGGCCAGGCCGCTATGCGCGACCAGGGGCTTGGCGTCACGCCGGAAGCCGGGCCCTTCCCCGACCACCACCGCCGCCGCGCCGCGGGCCTGCAGGACATCGAGGACGGCCGCGACCACCTCGGGGGCGGTGACGATCGGACGGCCCTCCATCCAATCGATCAGGTTGGGCTTGACCAGCACCCGTTTCCCGGCAACCTCGGGCATCCCGGCCTGGGCCCAGAGGTCCTCCAGGGCGTCCCGGAGGACGTTTTCGTCGTAGTCCAGGCCGCCGGCGAGGGCGACGATGGCCGGGGGTTGCTGCTGACGGAGCCACCCGCGGGCGAGCCAGCGCAGGAAGTTCGAGAGGCCGGCAGGCTGCGTCCGGCGTTCGGCGTAGGCCAGTCCGCCCCCGATGCCGGCCAGCAGCAGCAGCCGCAAGAACGCCCGTCGGGTCAGGCGCGGGGCTGCCACGGCCATCCTCCTCCCAACGCCAGCCGGGCCAGGGCGGTAACATAGGGGCTGCCCGCCCAACTGCCGTCGGGCTGCTGCATCGCGGCCAGCCGGGCACGGGCCTGCGGGTCCGGCCGGCCGATGGTTTCGAGGGCCAGCACCCCCAGGGCCAGGGCCAGCGCGCCCCCATCGGCGGCCATCTCGTGGCGCAGGGCAGCCACATCCTCGTCCCGGATCTGGTCCGGTGCGACTTGGCCCAGCGCCAGGAGGGCCCAGGCGGTGGGATGCGCCCGGGGCGGGAGATACGTGCCGAGCATGAAGGGGTTCCCGAAATTCCAGCCCCCGCCCCGGCACCGGCGATCGGCCAGGTAGCGCACCGCCTCCGGGATCCGCGGGAGGTTCTCGGCGAGCGCCCCGGCGGCGGCCAGGGCCAGGAGGGCCAAGGCCGTGGGCTCCACCCACGCGGCCTCGCCCGGCCGCCACGGCCAGCCGGCGATGGCCGGATCGATCCCCAGCCCGCGGGCGATCTCTTCGGTGAGATCCCGCTGGACGATGCGGAGGACCGGCACTTCCCACAGCCAGCGGACCCCACGGCGGACCGCTGGAGTATCTGGCTGGCGGCGGGCCAGGGCCAGGATCGCCCACGCCGTCGCCCAGTGGCTCTCCGGATCCTCCAGCCCGAACCCCCACCCGCCATCCGGGTGCTGCGCCTGTTCCAGCCAGGCGTGGGCCCGGGACCAGGCCGGGCGATCGGAGCCATCGGAGCCATCGGCTAAGGCCAGCATGACAGCTCCCGTAGGCTCCACCATGGAAGGATCCCCAGGGTGGTAGCCCCATCCACCGTCTGGGTTCTGGGTCTGCTCCAGGAAGCGATCGGCCAGGGCAGCGTTCATCGGACCTTCGGAAGACAGGGATGGTGTGTCCCGGGCGAAGCCGGCTTCTCTATTCTATCTACACCCCACGCCGTGCTGCCTTCCGACGGTCCTCGGCGCGCACGCCGGCCCGCGGGGGCGCGGGCGGGCCCAAAACAAACCAGGGCCCGCATCGGGGGGACCCCGACCGGGCCCTGGCCGGCGGCGGGGTAGGGGGGTTTACGAGCCCCCGAGGGCGCTGGTGATCTGGGAGAACACGCGGCTGACCTGGGTGCCCAGCAGGGAGAGGATGACGATGACCACGACAGCGATCAGCACCAGGATCAGGGCGTATTCCACCAGCCCCTGTCCCTTCTCCCGCAGCCACAGCCACGCCTGCAGCAACCGCACCATCGCCCACCTCCTCGGTTAACAGGCTCTGACTTCATGATCGTCAAGCCATGGCCTTAGGGGATAGGACTTTGGTCCTATGAGTTGGGGGGACAGAGCGCCGATGCCCCGACCGGGCCCTGGCCGGCGGCGGGGTAGGGGGGTTTACGAGCGCGTGAGGGCACTGGTGATCTCTGGTGAACAATCCGCGCGCGGGACGGGGCTCTGGGGAAATCAGGGGAGGGCGGCGGGGCTGCCCCGGTGTTCCAATTCCGCCAGGAACTTCTCTGCCTCCATCGCCGCCATGGCCCCGAAGCCGGCGGAGGTGATCGCTTGGCGGAACCACCGGTCGTGGACCTCGCCGGCGGCGAAGACGCCGGGGACGCTGGTGTGCAGCCGCTCGTTCACTCGGATGTAGCCGGCCTCGTCCATCGCCAACTGGCCCCGGAACAGGGCGGTGTTGGGCTCGTAGCCGATGAAGATGAAGACGCCGTCGGTGGGGAACTCCCGCTCCTCCCCGGTGACCACGTTTCGCAGGCGCACCGCCCGCACCTTGCCGTCGCCCAGGATGGCGGTGACGACCGTGTTGGTGAGGAAGGCGATCTTCGGGTGGGCCCGCGCCCGCTCCTGGAGGATGGGCTGCGCCCGGAACCGGTCGCGCCGGTGGACGATGGTCACCTTCCGGGCGTAACGGGTGAGGAACAGGCCCTCCTGGAAGGCGCTGTCGCCGCCGCCCACCACCACCACTTCCTTATCGGTGAAGAAGAAGCCGTCGCAGGTGGCGCACACCGAGACCCCGCGCCCCCAGAACTCCTGCTCGCCGGGGACGTTGAGCCGGCGGGGGGTGGCCCCGGTGGCGACGATCAGGGCCTTCGCGGTGTATTCCCCTCCATCGGTGCGCACCCGGAACGGATGGCTCCCGAGGTCCACCGCGATGGCCTCGTCGAACGCGAAGCGGGCGCCGAAGCGCTCGGCCTGCTGCTTCATGCGCTCGGCCAGTTCCGCCCCCCCGATGGGCTCTGGGAACCCCGGGAAGTTCTCCACCACATCGGTGGTGGCGATCTGGCCGCCCACGCTGTTGCCGGTGATGACCAGCGGCGAGAGGTTGGCCCGCGCCGCATACAGGGCCGCGGTCAGCCCGGCCGGCCCCGCGCCCAGGATGATCAGGTTCTCCATGCGTTCCCTCCTGGCTCGATGGTTTCTGAGATCCCGGAACGCGGTCTCCGTCCCGTTGATAGCGCTCTACCTGTCTCCGCCCATTTCCGGAACGTTTCGCCGTCTTTGAAACGCAGGTCGGCGACGGCCGGTGGCGCCATCGTCACCCTCCGGATGCGACGACCGGCTCCGGGGTCGGCTGGGCGCGCCAGATCTTGGTCGGGTCCTGGATGCGGTCGGGGAACAGGATGCCGTCCAGGTGATCGATCTCATGCTGGAAGACGCGGGCCACCAGCCCCTGGGCCCGGACCCGCACCCGCCGCCCCTCCCGATCCAGCCCCCGCACCACGACGACGGCCGCTCGGGGCACCCAGCCATACCACCCCGGGATGGAGAGGCAGCCCTCCACCCCCTCCACGATCTCCTCCGAGGCCTCGACGATCTCCGGGTTGATCACGGCGTAGAGGATCCCGCTCCCCGGCACCTCCGGGTCCTCGGGGACCTCCACCACGATGACCCGGAGAGGCTCTCCCACCTGCGGGGCGGCCAGCCCGATCCCCTCCGCCGCCCGCATGGTCTCCACCATGTCATCGATGAGGCGCCGGAGGGCCGGGGTGATGCGGGCCACCGGCTCCGCCTTCCGCCGCAGGATGGGCTGGTCCGCCGTGACAATCGGTCGCACGGCCATAGGGACGCTCTCCCTTTCACGCCCTTGGATTTAGATGCACGGGCCTTCGAGCGGTGACATCCCGGGCGTCCAGGGTGGATTGTAACGGGCGCCCGGCGGGGGCGCCAATCGCCGTCGGCGGGGGGGTCTTTCCGGCGAGACCTTCCCAAGGAGGCCCCCAACCCGCATCGAGGCCCTGGCGGTCGACGCCGGCGGCTACATCCTCAGCGCCCGCCTCACCTTCGCTGTGCCCGCCGAGCGCTTCGCCGAGATGCTGGGCCGCTTGCGGCGCATCGGCCTGCGGGTCCTGGAGGAGACCACCGCCGGCCAGGACGTCCGCTAGGAATACGATGAACTACCTGCGGGGCCGCTCGGCTTACTCGCTGATCACGGTCTTCCTCCAGCCGCTGCGCCTCACTCCTACGCCCACCCCCACACCGACGCCGTGGAGCCCTGGGGCCACCTTCCGCAATGCCACCCATGTCCTGGCCGTCCTCCTGCGCGGGTGGGTGGACCTGGGGATCTGGGCGGCGGTCCTGGTTGCCTTCGCCGTCCACCGGCGCCGGTCGGCCGGGCGGGCGGTGGGCGGTTAAGCGGCGCGCCGGAGGTCGACCGGGTGGCCGGATTCGGTGAGCAGCAGCGGCGGTGCCTGGCCCCGGACGGCCTCGGGGGTGACGATGCAACGGCGGATCTGGGGACGGGAGGGGATCTCATACATCACGTCCATCAGCGTCCGCTCCAGGATCGACCGCAGGGCCCGCGCGCCAGTCCCCAGGCGCAAGGCCTCCTCGGCCGCCGCCTCGATGGCCTCTGGGGTGAAGATCAGTTCCACGTTGTCCAGGGCGAACAGCCGCTGGAACTGCTTCACCAGGGCGTTGCGGGGCCGGGTCAACACCGCCTTCAGTGCCTCCCGGTCCAGCGGGTCCACTGGGATCACCACCGGCAGCCGGCCCACCAGTTCGGGGATCATGCCGAAGCGGATGAGGTCCTCGGGGGTGACCTGCTGGAGCAGCTCGGCCTCCGAGAGGTGGGCCCGGCCGCGGGTTCTGGCCTCGCCGGGGAAGCCGATGGGGCCCCGGAGGCCCAGGCGCTCGGCGATGATCTTGGGGAGGCCCTCGAAGGCGCCGCCGCAGATGAAGAGGATGTGGGTGGTGTCGATCTGGATGAACTCCTGGTGGGGGTGCTTGCGCCCGCCCTGGGGGGGCACGTTGGCGACCGTCCCCTCGATGATCTTGAGGAGGGCCTGCTGCACGCCCTCGCCGGAGACGTCGCGGGTGATGGAGGGGTTGGCGCCGGACTTGCGGGCGATCTTGTCGATCTCGTCGATGTAGACGATGCCCTGCTCGGCCCGGGCCAGGTCGTAGTCGGCGGCCTGGATCAGACGCAGGAGGATGTTCTCCACATCCTCTCCCACGTAACCGGCCTCGGTGAGGGAGGTGGCGTCGGCGATGGCGAAGGGGACGTCCAGGAAGCGGGCCAGGGTGCGGGCCAGCAGGGTCTTGCCGCAGCCGGTGGGGCCGATGAGCAGGATGTTGCTCTTCTCGATCTCGACATCATCCCAGCGGCCCCCGCTGGCGATCCGCTTGTAATGGTTGTAGACAGCCACCGAGAGCACCCGCTTGGCGCGATCCTGCCCCACCACATATTGGTCGAGGTAGGCGTAGATCTCGCGGGGGGAGGGGAGGCGTCGAGGAGGCGGGGCGGAGGCCCGAGGGGGCGCTGGGCGCTCCGCCCGCAGCATCTGGTAACTGAGTTCCACACACTCCTCACAGATGTAGACCCCGTCGGGGCCGGCCAGCAGCCGGCCCGTCTCCGCCGGATCCCGCCGGCAGAAGGAGCAACGGGGCGCCTCCCCCCGGGGGCGATGCATCCCCGCCTACTCCTTATGGCCGTCGGGGGTGGCGACCTTGGACGGCAGCGGCGGGGGCTCCTTGTGCGGCGGCGGCTTGAGCACCTCGTCGATGATCCCGTATTTCACCGCCTCCTCGGCGGACATATAGTAGTCCCGGTCGAAGTCGTCCGCGATCCGCTCGATCGGCTGTCCGGTGTGGCGGGCCAACAGTTCGAAGATCAGGTTCTGCATCCGCATCAGTTCTTTGTATTGGATCTCGATGTCCGGCGCGTAGCCCTGAGCGCCGCCGCCGGCCGGGTGCATGTGGATGGTGGCGTGGGGGAGGGCGAAGCGACGACCCTTGGTCCCCGCCGCCAGCAGCACCGTGGCCATGCTGGCCGTCCAGCCCACGGCGATGGTGGAGATGGGGGCGCGCACCTGCTGCATCGTGTCATAGATGGCCAATCCGGGGTAGATCAACCCCCCAGGCGAGTGGATATACAGCCGGATCTCCTCCTCGGGATCCTCCCGATCCAGGTAAAGCAACTGGGCCACCACCAGGTTGGCCACCTGGTCGTTGATGGGCGTGCCCAGGAAGATGATCCGTTCCTTGAGGAGCAGCGAGTAGATGTCGTAGACCCGCTCCCCGCGCCCCGTGTTCTCAATCACCATGGGGATCAACATCTCCGGTCCCATCCATCGGGTCATCGCAGGCCTCCTTCAGGCTTCACTCGACAGGGATCCCGCTGGCTCGGGGCGGGCCTCGGCCTCGCCCCGGACGATCTCCACCAGGCGGCGCAACGCCCGGTCCGCCAGGATACGCGAACGGATGTCGGCGACGACCTGGGGCGCGATCTGCTCCCAGATCGCGGCGGAGACTTGCAGGCGCTCCTGCACCGCGCGGGCCTCGGCCTCCACCTCCTCCTCCGACACCGCCAGCCCCTCCTCCCGGGCCAGTTGGGTCAAGGCCAGGCCCCGGCGGAGCCGGGCCTCGGCCTGGAGCCGCAGTTCCGCCCGCAGGTCCTCCAGGGTCTGGCCGCGGGCTTTCAGGTGTTCCTCCAGTTCCTGGCCCCGCCGCCGGAGGGTCCGCCGGAGGTCGGAGACCAGTTCGTCGATCTCCTCCTCCAGCATCTGCGGTGGGAACTCGATCTCGGCCTGGGCGACGAGAGCCTCCAGCGCCCGCATGGCATAGTCGGCGTCGTAATCGCGGCGCAGATGGGCGGCCAGGTCGTCCCGGATCTTGGCCTTGAGTTGCTCCAGGGTCTCGAAGTCGCCCACCGTCTGGGCCAGGGCGTCGTCCAGGTCGGGCAGCAGGTAGCGGGCGAGACCCGTCACCGCCGCCTCGACGTGCAGGACCTTCCCCTCGGCCCCCGGCGCGGGCAGGTCGAAGGTGCGTCGCTCGTTCAGGGCCATGCCGGTGATGGGCTCCGCCAGCCCGGGCAGCGGGGGCTCCTCCTGGCCCAGGAGGAAGGAGACCTCTTCCTCCAGGACCACCTTCCCCTCCTCGTCGGTGGCCTTGAGGGCCACGGTGACCATCAGCCCCGGCGCCGCCATCCCCTCCGACAGCGGCTCGATGATGGCGTTGTCCCGGCGCAGCCGCTCCAGGACCTCCATGATCTGGGCCTCGGTGGGCTGGGGCGGCGCATAGGGCAGGCGGAGGGACCGGTAGTCCCCCAGGCGGACCTCCGGCTTGAGGGGCACGATGACTTTAAAGGTCAGCGGCTCCAGGCGCAGCTGCTCCAGCCGGCCCGGCCCGTAAGGATCCAGGCCCAGTTGATCCAACGCCTCCCGATAGACCTCTTGGCTGAGGTCCTCGGCGGCCTCCTCCAGCAGGGCCTCCCGGCCGAAGGTCCGTAGGATCACCTCGTAGGGCGCCCGGCCCCGCCGGAAGCCAGGGATGTCGTAGCGCTCGGAGAGGCGGCGGGCCACCCGGCGCATCGCCTGCTCCACCCGCTCCGGCTCCACCTCGATGGTCAGGGCCACCTGGCGTTGGGGAAGGGGTTCCGTGGTGACACGCACCGATGGGCTCCTCCGGATGTCGCTGCCGTCGGGATCTCACGGGAATTATAACGGGCCCATGGGGGCGTCGCAACAAAGACGGCGCGCTCACCGGGCGGCCAGGAGGATCCGCAGGGCCCCGATGGCGGCGCCCGCCAGCACCGGCCATGTGGCGTTGATCCGGAAACGGGCCAGGGCGACGAGGGCGGCCAGGCCCAGGGCGACCGTCCAGGGATCCACCAGGGCGGCGCGGGCCAGCGCGATCACCACCCCGGCCATGAGACCCAGAGAGGCGATGTTGACGCCGTCCAGGAAGGCGGCCGCGTCCGGCGACCGGCGCAGCCGGGGGATCAGCGGCCCCGTGACGGCGACGAAAACGAAGGAGAGGAGGAAGATGCCGACGGTGGCCAGCAGGGCCCCGGGGAGACCGGCCAGCAGATAGCCGATGAAGGTGGCGGTGGTCAGGACCGGCCCGGGGGTGACCTGACCGATGGCCACAGCGTCGAGCAGTTGGCCTTCGGTGAGCCAGCCCCGACGGGCGACGAAGTCGGCCCGCAGGAAGGCGACCAGCACGTAGCCGCTCCCGTACAGGGTGGCCCCGATCTTGAGGAAGATCAGGAACATCTCCCCCAGGCGGAAAGGGGCCGGCGGGTGGGCCAGGGGGAGGAGCGGGAGCAGGCCCAGGCCGGCCGCCCGGCGGGGACGTGGCCCCCGCCGGGCGAGAACCATGGCCGCGCCGGTGGCGAACAGGAGGAGCAACTCATGGACCCCCAACAGGTAGAGAAGGGTGACTGTCGCTCCCAGAGCCCATGCGAAGGGGCGCGACAGGGCGCGGCGGCCGAGGTCCCATAGGGCCTGGAGGATCAGGGCCAGCACCACCGGCTTCACGCCGTAAAGGAGCCCCTCGAGGGTCGGGGCGGTCCGGAAGCGGACGTAGAGGGCCGCCAGGGCGGTCACGATCCCGGCGGCCGGGGCGATAAAGGCGAGGCCCCCCAGAACCAACCCGAGCCCGCCGGCCCGCACCCGCCCCAGATGGATGGCCATCTCGGTGGAGTTGGGGCCGGGGATCAGGTAGGTGGCGCTGAGCAGGTCGAGGAACTCCTCCTCCGTGACCCAACGCCGTCGGCGGACCAGTTCGTGGTGCATCATGGCGATGTGGGCGGCCGGGCCGCCGAAGGCCGTGCCGCCCAGGCGCAGGAAGACGCCGAATACCTCGCGCGCGCGCGCCCACCCCCCGGCATCCCTCATGCCCGATCCTCCTCGAGGGTCCCCCACCGGATGATTCGCACCGCCGTCGGCAGCAGGTTCTTCAGCCGGCCGTGGTCCGCCCGGGCCCAGCCCAGCGGGAACCCCTCCACCGCCACCAGCACCCAGCCCTCCCGCCAGGGTCCTTCCAGGGGCTCGCCCCGCAGGTAGGCCAGGACCCGCGGATCATCCAAAGGAAGGTCTAGAACCTGATGGACGGCCTCGGGGCGCAAGGCCATGGCCAGGGCGTGGCCCGGCTCGAAGCGGTCTTTGCGGATGCGGCCCAACCACCAGCCCGGCCGCAGTACCCGCAGCCCGCGCCAGAGGGTCGGCGCCATCGGTGTCCGGTAGAGGCCGTCCCCGTGCAAGATGAGCCCGTCTTCGCCAGGGGCTTCCCGAAGGGCCTCTCGGCAGAAGGCCTTGTAGGCCCGCCGGGCGCGGCCGGGCAAGTCGCTTTCCGGCCGGGGGCGATGGGGCGGCGCCTCCCCGGCGCGGCGCAGGAGGGCGTAAAAATGCCCATGGCCCGGCCCTCGATGGGGCCACAGCCGCACCGCCCGGACCAGCCGCGGGTCGCCCCCATCTACCCACTCCGGGTGACCGCGGTCGAAGGCGGAGGGGCGGGGGGGATCGACCAGGTCGAAATCCGGATGGGCCTTCAGGAAGGCATCCACCACCCCTTCGTTCTCCTCGGGGGCGAAGGTGCAGGTGGCGTAGAGGAGCCAGCCGCCGGGGCGGACCAGGCGGGCGGCCTCGTGGAGCAGGGCCTTCTGCAGGCCGGCGGAGCGGCGCACCCGCTCCACGCTCCACGCTCGAACGGCCTCGGGGTCCCGGGCGAACATCCCCTCGCCGGAACACGGCGCGTCCACCAGGACCCGGTCGAAGAGGCCGGCCCAGCGCTCGGCCAGCCGCTGGGGGGTCTCGTTGAGGAGGACGGCATGGGTCACTCCCATCCGCTCCACGTTGAAGGCGAGGACGGTGGCGCGGCGCGGGTGGATCTCGTTGGCCACCAACACGCCGGTGTTGCGCATCCGGGCGGCCAGGTGGGTGGTTTTGCCGCCGGGGGCGGCCGCCAGATCCAGCACCCACTCCCCAGGCTGGGGATCCAGCAGCAGGGCGGCGGCCATGGCCGAGGGGTCCTGCAGATAGTAAAGCCCGGCGGCGTGGTAGGGATGCCGGCCGGGCCGGAGGCCGGTCGCTTCCAGAACGAAGCCCTCCGGGCACCAGGGGA
The DNA here is from genome assembly GCF_040289485.1 of Thermoflexus sp. Lineage (GTDB taxonomy): Bacteria > Chloroflexota > Anaerolineae > Thermoflexales > Thermoflexaceae > Thermoflexus. The sequence continues at coordinate 47,545 of NZ_PSLG01000005.1, read as the reverse complement.
CCGGGGAGAGCGGGAAAGGGGAACGGGCCCGGAAGGCCTCCGGGTCGATCTTCAACGTGTTCACCCGCAGGCCGGTCCGGTAAGGGCCGGTGAGGGCCTGCAGGAAGGGGCCGATCTCCGCCCCCAGCCAGGTTTGCATCCGCTCCAGGAAGCGAGCGGGGAAGGTCAGGCGCTCGGCCATGGCGGTGATCCGGCGGGCTGGGTTTCCCGGCGCGCAGGCCCCGGATCACTATTCCATGAATTGTGGAAAAACGCCAGGCGAGCCCGTCGCTTCACAAGGATAACGGGCAGATCGTTGCCCCCCCGGGGTGGGCGTCGTATAATCCGGCCTGGAGGTCGAGGGGTGAATGGACGAGCAGCGCGTTTCGGTTTCGATGGAGGCGACGGAGCCGTTGTCGGAGCCCCAGGGGGAGCGGCGGGCCCCTCCGATGATCGTCTTCCTGCGGGAGCTGATCGAGACGGCGCTGGTGGTGCTGGTGGTGCTGGCCCTGGTCAACACCACCACCGCCCGCTTCCGCATCGAGGGCTCCAGCATGGAGCCCAGCCTGCACGACGGTGAATACGTGCTGATCAGCAAGGTCAGTTACTGGTTCGGCCAGCCCCGCCGGGGGGATGTGGTGGTCTTCCGGTTCCCCCATGATCCCTCCCGGGATTTCATCAAGCGGGTCATCGGGCTCCCGGGGGAGACCGTGGCCATCCGCGACGGCAAGGTGTTCATCAACGGCCGCCCCTTAAAGGAGCCCTACATCCGGGGGCCTATCGTTTACACCTACGGGCCGGTGACCCTGGGGCCGGAGGAATACTTCGTGTTGGGCGACAACCGGAACGCCTCCAACGACTCCCATAACTGGGGGACGCTCCCCCGCTCGGCCATCATCGGGAAGGCGTGGTTGATCTACTGGCCGCCCCAGCGCTGGGGGGTGATCGCGAATCCCTTCGAGGGGGCTGAGCCGTGACGACGGGGGGGTGGACCCGGGAGGCGTTGGCGGCCCGCATCGACCACACCCTGCTTCGGCCGGAGGCCACCCCGGCCGACATCGACCGGGTCTGCGAGGAGGCGTTGCGGTATGGTTGCGCCGCCGTCTGTGTCCACCCGATCTACGTAGCGCGCGCCGCCGCGCGGCTGCGGGGGAGCCCGGTGAAGGTCGCCACCGTCGTCGGGTTCCCCTTGGGGGCGACGCTGACGGCGGTGAAGGTGGCTGAGGCCGAACTGGCCCTGGCCCTGGGGGCCCAGGAGATCGACATGGTCCTTGCCGTCGGCCTGCTGAAAGACGGCGCTCTGGAGGCCGTGCGGGCCGATCTTCAGGCGGTGGTCGCTGTGTGCCACGCGGCCGGCGCGCGGTGCAAGGTCATCCTGGAGACGGCTTTGCTCCGCCCCGAGGAGAAGGTCCTGGCGGCCCGCTTGGCCGTGGAGGCGGGCGCGGACTTCGTCAAGACCGCCACCGGCTTCGGCCCGGGAGGGGCCACGGTGGAGGATGTGCGGCTGCTCCGACAGGCCGTGGGCCCCGCCGTGGGCGTCAAGGCCTCCGGGGGTATCCGGACCGCGGAGCAGGCCATCGCCCTGGTGGAAGCCGGCGCCGATCGCCTGGGGACCAGCGCGACGGTGGCCATCTTGGAGGCCCTCCCGCCGGCCGTTGGGTGATTCTGGGGGAAGGGGAGGCATCTATGTGGCCGTGCTCGAATTGCCGGATCGGCTATATGCGGCCTCGCCGCATCACCTACGCGGGCTATCACGGGGATCTCTTCATCGTCATCCCCAACATGCCGGCCTATGTCTGCGATGTGTGCGGCCATCGCCAATACGATGAAGAGGCCCTCATGCGCCTGACGCCGCTGATCGGCCCGCGGGAGGAGGGCGGGCGGGGCCAGGAGGTGGGCCCGGAGCCTCCCGATCGCCCCCAAGGGCCCGGGTGGGGGACCCATCGGCGCCCCGCCTGAGGCCCATCGGGCGCCGGGAGCGGGCCCCGGGCGTCCGCCGTGGGATGCGCGCCGGCCCGTAGGAAGGAGCGGGGAGCGTGGGTGTGCCCGGGACGTCGACCGGCGGGGGGATGCGTCCCCCGCGCGTGCTGATTATTGAGGACGATCCGGGCGAGGCCCGGGCCCTGCATGATCTCCTGGTGTGGAACGGGTTCGAGGCCCAGATGGCGGCGACGGCCCGCCACGGCTGGGGCCGGCTGCGGACCTGGCGCCCCGACGTGGTGGTCTTGGATCTCGGGCTCCCGGACGCGGACGGCCTAGCGGTGTGCCGGGCCATCAAGGCGGATGCGCAGTTGCGGGACGTGCCGGTGCTGATCCTCACCGGGCGGGTGGCGGTGATGCAACTGGTGGAGGGCCTGCGCGCCGGCGCCGACGACTACGTGTCCAAGCCCTATGATCCCCGCGAGGTGCTGGCCCGACTGCATGCCCTGTTGCGGCGCGGCCGGCGCATCGCCGACCTGAAGACCTATCACCTGCGCTGGTGGAGTTTCCTGAAAACGCTCCTCCCCGCTCCCTTTCTGCAGGCGCTGACCCAGCGCCCCCAGGAGCTCCTCGGGCCCGCCCAGGTGCGCCCCCTGAGCGTGGTGGCGGTGGGATGGGAGGGGCTGTCGGCCCGGCTGCAGGAGGCGATGCGGGGTGGGCGGGGAGGCGCGGGGACGCTGCACCAGGCCCTGAACCGCCATCTGGACATGTTCTATGAGAGCGTCCTGGCGGAGGGCGGGATGCCGGGGCCCTTGATGGATTCCATGGCCATAGCCTGGTTCAACGCGCCGCTGGCGTGTGCGGAACATCCGGTCCGGGCGCTGCGGGCTTCCCTGGCCTTCCGAGAGCGGGTTCGGCGGCTGCACCAGGGGCTCCCGCCGGCGCTGCGATTCCTCCCCCGGCTGGCCCTCCATCGCGGGGAGGCCCTGGTCGGGCTGATGGGCGGTGGGGCCTTCCGGAGTTATCTGCCCGTTGGAGAGGTGATCGAGACGGCGCGGCGCCTGGCCCTCCTGGCGCCGGCCTGGGGGATCGTGCTCAGCGGGGCTTTTCACGAGGCCGTCCGGGGCCTCTTCCCCGCCCTGCCGTGGACGGAGGCCCCCCGCTTTGTGCGGATGCCCTTGTATCTGATCCGCTGAGCCGCGCCGGGCGGAGGTCAGCGTGGAGATCCAGGTGTTGCGGCCGGAGGTGGCGAGCCGGATCGCGGCGGGGGAGGTGATCGAGCGGCCGGCCTCCGTGGTCAAGGAGTTGATCGAGAACGCCCTGGACGCTGGCGCCACGGCGATCCGGATCGAGGCGCAGGAGGGGGGGCTCGCCTGGATCCGCGTGGCGGACAACGGTGTCGGGATCCCCCGGGATCAGGTCCCCCTGGCGCTGGCCCGGTTCGCTACCAGCAAGATCCGCACGGTGGAAGACCTGGCCACCGTGCGCACCCTGGGGTTCCGGGGCGAGGCGCTGCCGAGCATCGCGGCGGTGGCCCGGGTGGAGATCCTCACCCGGACCGCGGCGGAGACCGAGGGCACCCGCCTGGTGGCGGAGGAGGGGCGGATCACGGTGGGGCCGGCGGCCAGCCCGGTGGGCACCATGGTCACGGTGCGGGACCTGTTCTACAACGCACCGGCCCGCCGCCGTTTCTTGAAATCCCCCCTCCGAGAGGCAGAGCGCATCCGGGAGACGGTCTACCGGTATGCCCTGGGCTACCCTGGCGTGGCCTTCCGGCTGATCCTCGACGGACGGGAGGTCCTGGTGGCGCCGCCGGGCACCCCCCTGGAACGCGCGGCCGTCCTCTGGGGGCGGGAGGTGGCGGACGCGTTGCTCCCGGTCGCGTGGGAGGCGGCGGACCTACGCATCCACGGGTTGGTCTCCCGGCCGACCCTAGGGCGGGCCTCCCGCGCCTTTCAGTATTTCTACGTGAACGGCCGTCCGGTGCGGAGCGGGCTGCTGGCCGTGGCGCTGGAGCGGCCGTATACGGGGCGGCTGCCGCCGGGGCGCTATCCGCTGGCGGTCGTGCACATCGGGTTGCCGCCGGCCTTCGTCGACGTCAACGTCCACCCGCAGAAGGCGGAGGTCCGTTTCTCCCAGGAGCGCTCGGTGTATTGGGGAGTGAGCCGGGCGGTGGAGGCCGCCCTGGCCGATTTCCCGCGGGCGGAGGCGGGGACGGCCGCCGGCCGATGGCCCTTCGAGGCGGAGGCCCCGCCATTGCCAGCGCTGGCGGAGCCCTCCCCGGGTTATGGGCACTCGGGCCGCTGGCGGGCCTTGGCCCAGCTCTTCCAGTGCTATATCCTGGCCCAGGGGGAGGACGGGCTGATCGTGGTCGATCAGCACGCGGCCCATGAGCAGGTGCTCTTCGAGCGGTTGTGGGGGGGGCCTTCCCCCGCGCCCCTGCCGTCCCCGACGGTACTCTCCTTCACCGCCCGGGAGGCCGAACGCCTGGAGGCTGACCTGGAGGCCCTGCAGAGCCTGGGGTTTGATGTGGAGCCCTTCGGGGGGAACGCTTTCATCGTCCGTGCCGTCCCGGCCCCCCTGGCCGGCCAGCCGGTGAAGGCGCTTTTCGACATCGCCTGCGAGGAACTGTCCGCCGTACGGCGCGGCGGCGGGGAGCTGCGGGAGCGGTTGGCCATGCGGCTGGCCTGCGCGGCGGCGGTGAAGGCCGGCGACGGGCTCTCCGTGGAGGAGATGCAGGCCCTGCTGGACGCCCTGCAGGAAGCGTGGTCGCCGGCCATCTGTCCCCACGGGCGGCCGGCGTGGTTCGTGCTGGGGCGCGAGGAGATCGAACGGCGGTTCCTCCGGCGTTAGGCGGGGGTTCCTTCCTCTTCCAGCCGCCAGGGTTGTGGGGCGACCTGCTCCCCCCGCTCGTCCAGGACAAGGCCGATGCCCCACCTCCGGGCGACCTGGGGGACGTCGCGCTCCATCGTCAGCCCGAAGAGATAGGGAAGGGCGGTGCCGCGGATCCCGCGCTCACGCAGGAGGGCCTGCACCCGCTTGCGGCGCAGCATCCCGGAGAACCGCTCCACGTCCCCGGTGTCGATCTTCGCCTTGGCGGAGACCAGCACCCAAACCGGGTTCCCCTGCGGGTCCTGCGCGGCCGCCACGCCATCCAGTTCCCCTTCCTCGGCCAGAGGGAGGAAGGTGATGGGCTCCAGCATCCGGAAGCCCTGCTGGCTCAGCCAGCGCTCCATGTAGACCGCCATCCGCCCCTCCACGAACGTCCCGACCACCGCGCCGAAGCGGTTCAGTGTGTCCTGCATCTTCTGCTGGCTCTCCTGCATCCGCTGCTGGGAGCGATGGAGCCCGGCGATTTCCTGGAGGATGTATCCCAGGATCTCTTCGGTGCGGATCTGGGCCTCCTCCAGGCGGGCCAGGCGCTGTTCGAACTGGGCCTGGGCTTCGATGAGGCGCTGGACGGTTTCTTCGAGGCGAGTGAGGCGCTCCTCGGCCCGGATCATCGCTTCCTCGAGGCGGGTCAGGCGCTGTTCGAACTGGGCCTGGGCTTCGATGAGGCGCTGGACGGTCTCCTGGGTGCGGACCTGGGCCTCCGCCAGGTGTTGGATCACACCCCCCAGTTGTGCGACCTGGACCTGGGTCTGGGCCTGGGCTGCGGCCAGACGGGCGATCGTCTCCTCCAGGCGCCGCTGCTCTTCTGCCAGCCGGCCGGTGGCCTCTTGCATGCGCTGGGGGAGCCCCTCGAGTTCTTGCGTCAGCACCCAGCGGCGCAGCTCCGCCTGCCAGTCCGGCCGCTGCGCGACCTGGCGGAGGAACTCCTGGAAATCCGAAGTCGGACGGAACAGCCGCCGCAGCCATCGGAGCATACAGGCCTCTCCGATCCAGATCTCCATAGCGATTCTACCATAACACCGACACCCGCTGGCTACGCGGACGGCCCGGTGGTGGGTCCGGCGGTCAGCACCCGCACATCCCCCACCCGCCGCGTGATCCCCATCGCGTCCAGTTGCTCCAGCAGCGCCACCGCGATCTTCCGGCTGGTCTGAAGCAGATCCCGCGCCTCCGCCGCCGAGAGGGTTCCCCGTTCCTGCAGGTGCTGCCGGATGCGCGCCACCCCCTCCTCCCAGGTCTCCTTCAGAAGCACCACCTCTTCGCTGAGGCGCACCAGCACGCCTTCCTCCAGCAGGGCCTGCAGCAGTTCCCGGCCCAGGAGGGCCTCGGCCTCCCGCAGGTTCGGGGGGTGCCAGGGATCCTGTCGGAAGCGGGCCAGGCAGGCCTCGACCCGCTGGCGTTGGACTTCGTTCAGGCGAAGGGTGAAGCCGGCCCGTCGGATCAGCGGCCCCAGATCCTCCAGAAGCCCTTGTCGGAGGGCTTCCGCCAGCACGGCCTCGAAGGCTGGGCCAGGCCACCCCAGGCGGCTGCGGGCCTCCTCCTTGGGCATCCCCCGGCGAAGGGGGTTCTCCCGGTGGTAAGCCTCCACTTGCTCGACCAGCCGCCGCAGGGCGGCGGCCTGCCACTCGGGAGCCGCCCATCGGTCCTCTCCCAGCCGGATGGCTTCCCCGGCTGCCGCCAGCCCCTCCAGGAGCGTTCGCACGGCCTCCGGGGGCATGGCCAGCCGGAGGGCGGCTTCCGAAAGGGAAAGCATCCCGGCCTCCCGGAGCCAGACCCGTAGGCGCGCCGCCGGGTCGGCCCGGTGCAGGGCCCGGAGGGTCTCTAGGATCTCCGGGCGGTGGCGGCGGTGACGGCGGCCGGGATGGGCGTCCAGGACCTCACCGCCGCCCAAGGTCATGGAGGGGGACGGCCAGCGCAGGATAAAGCGGTCCCCCGGGGCGACCACGGTCGGCCGGCTCAGGAGGATCTGGGCGAAACCCACCTCCCCCGGCGGGAGAGCGTCCCGGTCCAGCAGGCGGACCCGGGCCATGAGCTCCGCCGCGCCGTGGAAGAACTTGACCTCGGCGAAGTGAAGCAGGGGGCGCGGCGAGCCTTCCCAGTGGATCAGGTGGACGTCGAGGAGGGCGGTAGGCTGGAAGCGGCCGGGGGCCGTTACCCAATCCCCCCGTCGGAGGTCCTCCGGGGCGACGCCGGCCAGGTTGATGGCGACCCGCGAGCCGGGGAGGGCCTCTTCCACCCGACGGCGGTAGGACTGCAGGCCCCGGATGCGGGCCCGGCGCCCGGCCGGCCAGATCTCCACCTCCTCGCCGACCTGGAGGCGGCCGTCCAGCAGGGTGCCGGTGACCACTGTTCCAAAGCCCGGCATCGTGAAGGCGCGGTCGATGGAGAGGCGGGCGCGGCCCCGATCGGGCCGGGGGGGCCTTCCCCGCAGCACCGCCGCCAGGGCCTCCACCAGCCGGTCCAGGCCGGCCCGGGTGTGGGCGGAGACAGGGACGATGGGCGCTGCTGCCCAGCAGGTCCCCCGGAGCAGGGCCCGCACATCCTCCTCGACCAGGGCCAGCCAGTCCGCATCGACCAGGTCGATCTTGGTGAGGGCCACGACGCCGGCGCAGACCTCCAGGAGGGTGAGGATGGCCAGGTGCTCGCGGGTCTGGGGCATCACCCCTTCGTCGGCGGCCACCACCAGCAGCGCCGCGTCGATGCCGCCCACGCCGGCCAGCATGTTCTCGATGAAATCCAGATGGCCGGGGACATCCACGATCCCGACAGTCTCCCCGTGGGGAAGGGTCAGCCAGGCGAAGCCCAGGTCGATGGTCATCTCCCGGATCTGCTCCGCTTTCAGACGATCCGGGTGGATCCCGGTCAGGGCCTCGACCAGGGCGGATTTGCCGTGGTCCACGTGGCCGGCGGTGGCGATCACCGGCATCGCGATCCTCCTCCCATCGCGGCCGGTCCCATCAGAGGGGCGGTGCCTCGCCGGGGGTGTCCTTCAAGCTTTGCTTCAGGCGGCTGAGGCGCTGCTCATGGTTCTGGGTCCAGATCCGGGCCACATCCCGGAGGTGGCGGGCCCATTCTTCCTGCTCCTCCAGGAGCCCGCGCAGGATCTGCTCCACCCGCGGCCCCTGGCGCTCCAGGGCCTCCAGCCGGCCTTCCAGCTCCCGATGCTCCCGCTGGTGCGCCGCCCAGCGCTCCTCCCGCAGCAGGTTCAGTTGATGGAAACGCCGCTCCTGGGCGGCCTGCCACTCGTCCCACTCTTGTTTCAATCGGGCCTCGTGCAGCCGGAACCGTTCGCTCAGTTCCATCAGATGCCGTTCCCAGCCCTCCCGCAGCGCGCTCAGCCCCTCAAGGGCCTGCCGGCCCTCCCGGGCCAGGTCCTGGAGGTGATGGAGGACGGCGTGATAGTCCTCGATGCGCGCCAGCCGCTCCTCGACGTGCTGCTCCAGGCGGCGCACGGCCTGGACGTGCTCCAGGTCCGCCAGGCGCAGGGCCTCGACCTGAGCGAGGATCTCCCCCAAGCGGGCCTCGATCGACTCCAGGACCCGGGGGCGTTTTTGCAGTTCCTCCTCCAGCAGCGTCGTGCGCTGGGCCTGGCCCTCGAGGCGCTTGCGCTGGTCGATCTGCTCCTGCTCCAAGGCGGCCAGGCGTTTGAGGGTCTGGCGGCTTTGCTCCTCCAGATACGTCAAGCGAGGATGGGTCTCCTCCAGGGTCCGGGAGAGGGCCTCCAGGCGGACGCCCTGGACCTGGAGCGTTTGGGTCAGCCGCTGGAGTTCGGCGCGGCGGGAGGCCAGTTCCTGCTCCATCCGGTCGAGGCGGGGGAGCGCCTCCTGGAAGGTTTTGGCCGAGCGCTGGAGGTCGGCGATCTGCAGTTGCAGGGCAGCCTGTCCTTCGCGGAAGTGGCGCTCCAGTTCCTCCAGGCGCCGGTCCAGGAGGGCGCCCAGTTCCTCGCGGAGCCGGGCGAAGGAGGGCTCGATCTGGGCGGATCGAGCGGCCTGGGCCTGGGTGGCGGCCATGGCCTCGGTGAGTTTACGGATCTGCTCCTGGGCCTGCTCGAGGAGGGCCGTCAACTGATCCACCTGTTGCTGGAGGCGGGCGATGGTCTCTTTGTCCTTGCGGCGTTCCTGCTCCAGCCAGAGGACGGTCTGACGGGTCTGGGCCAGTTCCATCTCGATCTCGGGTGTCACTGCGCACCTCCTGGCCTGGGTCTGGGAAGGGCGGGCCGAGGGCCTTCGATCGGGATGCGATGTCAGCGGATCGGACTTTCGACGTGGCTCTATGATACTTCGGTTCGCCGCCTGCCGGCGGCTGGGGAGGTGAGATGGCGCCGGCGCCTCAGAAAACAGAAGCGGCGCGCCGGCGCGCCGCTTCCAAGGGCCAGGCGGAGGGGGAGGGATTCGAACCCTCGAGGGGGGCTTTTCGCACCCCCCACCGCTTAGCAGGCGGTTCCGTTAGGCCGCTCCGGCACCCCTCCATCCAAAACTCCAGGCGGAGGGAGGGGGATTTGAACCCCCGAGGAGGCACTCCGGCCTCCTAGCGGTTTTCAAGACCGCCGCCTTCAGCCGCTCGGCCATCCCTCCGTGGAGAATTATGCCCGGCCTCCAGGGCGCCGTCAAGGGGACGGCGGACGCCACGGGACGGAGACGCAGCAGCGCTGTGTTCCGACGGCCGACACTCTCTATCGGACAGCGGGCTTGTGGTCAGCGATCTGGTTGGGGTGGCGGCGTCGGGAAGGGGGTGCGGGGAAGGCCATAATAGGCCTCCAGGATCTGACGGGCCAGGGGGGCAGCCACCGCCGACCCCTGTCCCCCATGCTCCACCACCACCACCACCACCAGTTCCGGCGCGTCCGCCGGGGCGTAGCCCGCGAACCATGCATGCGGGGGCCGGCCCGGGCCCGCCTCCGCCGTCCCGGTTTTCCCGGCCACCGGGAAGGGCATGCCCCGGAACACCCATGGGGCCGTCCCCCGGGGATGGGTGGTGACCCCGAGGAGGCCCTGGCGGATCACCGCCAGCGCCTCTTCGGGGACGGGCAACCGGCCCTGGGGCTCCGGCGGCCACGTCGCCTCGGGCTGCCCGGGCGCCGCGCCCAACCGCAGGACCAGACGGGGCCGGTAGAGGGTCCCCCCGTTGGCCACCGCCGCCAGCAGCCGGGCCATCTGTAGGGGGGTGACCAGCAGGTCGCCCTGTCCGATGGAGAGGTTCACCGTGTCCCCCGCCGACCAGGGCCGTCCGCCCTGGCGGGCCCGCCAGGCAGCGTCAGGGACCAGGCCCTCCGCCTCGGGGAGCTCTTGGAGGCCGGTGGTCCCTCCCAGGCCAAAGGCCCGGGCCATGCGAGGGAGCAGGTCCGGATCCTGTTGGTGAAGGGCGAAGCCGATCTGGTAGAAGGCCACGTTGCACGAGGCGGCCAGGGCCGTTGGGAGGTCCACGACCCCGTGGCCGGTGCGCAGCCAGCACCATTTCCGGTAGCCGGGCCCCAGGCCCTCCCAGTAGCCTGGATCCTGGAAGGTGCTGGCGGCGGTGAAGCCGTGGGTGAGGGCGGCGGCCATCACCACGATCTTAAAGAGGGATCCGGGCGGATACAGGCCCTGGGTGGCCCGGTTCAGGAACGCCCCGGGGGGTGGAGGCGCTGCCCCCGGCTGGAGCAGGGCGTTCGGATCGAAGGCCGGGCCGCTGGCCATCGCCAGGATCTCCCCATGGCGGGGATCCATCACCACCACCGCCCCGGTCCGGTTCCCGAAGATCTGCTCCACCTGAGCCTGGAAGTCCCGTTTTAGGGTGGTGAACACCGGACGGCCGGGCTGGAAGGGACGCTCCGCGAGGACCCGCGGGGGCTCTTCAGCCCTCGCCGGGAGGATGAGCAGTCGCCCCCCGTGGGTCCCGGCCAGATACGGCTCCCCCCATGCCTCCAGCCCCATCCGTCCCACCCATTCGTCGCCCCGGTATCCCCGGCGCCGCCAGGCCGAGCGTTCCTCCGGCGGGATCTTTCCCACCAGGCCCACCACGTGGGGGGCCACGCCGGCGTAGATCCGGCCGCTTCGCGCCCGCAGGACCACCCCCGGGGTGGCCTCGAGGTCCGCCGCCCAGGGGGCCAGCCGGCCCGCCGGCAGGGCGACGATGGGCATATACCAGTCGGGGCGGCCCCCGCGGTAGCGTGCCTGCACCGTCTCCGGGGGGAGCCCGGTGGCCTGGGACAGGCGCTGGAGCAGCATCTTCTCATCGACGATCTGCCCCGGCACCACGCCGATCTCCACCCACTCGCCCTGGGCGGCCAGCGCCTGGCCCTCGCGATCGTAGAGGTTCGCCCGCTCCGGGATAATGTATTCCACCTGGAGCCGCTCTCCCTCTTGCAGGGCCGGCCAGAGCAATCCGTCCCGCCAGACCACCCGCCAGCCTTCGGGGAGCAGCCGGAGATCCAGGGTCCCCTCCGCCTCCAGCCAGCCGAACAGCGCCGTCTCCCAGCGCACCCGATAGCGAGCCTGGGCCCGTTCCCCCTCCTGGATCAGGGCGAGGGCCTGGGTCTCTACCGCCTGGACCCCCGCCGTGTCCAGGGTCTGCCGCCAGAGGGCGTCCAGGTCTGCGCGGGGGAGGCGGGCCTGGGAGGCAGGGGTGAGCAACGCCCACAGCGCGGCCCCATCCTCCCGCGCCATGGCCTCCAGGAAGGCGGCGACCACCCCTTCCGGGGAGGGCCGGGGGGTCGGCGTGGGGGGAACCGGCGTAGGCGTGGGGGAAGGACGCGCCACGGCCCGACAGGCGCTCCCCACGGCGCCCAGGGCCGCCGGCAGCAGCCGGACCAGGAACTGCCGTCGGGTCCATCCGCTCATCGCTGCTCGCCTTCGAGGGGGAGGAACGCCAGCGGGAGCCCGGCTGGCGGTCGCAGGCGTTCCGGGGAAAGGGCTTCCGGGGGCAGCCCGGCCCGTCGGGCCAGGGCTTTGATCACCCACCACAGACCCTGACGGGTCAGGGGGCCCCCGCGATGGTTCAGCAACAGGGCTCGGGTCCCTGGATCTCGGGCCAGGGCAGGCCGCCCGTGGGCGAGGTAGCGGCGGAGGGAGGCGCGGACCGGCTCGGGGAGGGCCACCCGGCGCGGGCCCCTCCGGCCGGGGATGCGGAGATCCGCGCCGTCCGGGCCCACATCCTCCAGGACAAGGGCGATGGCCTGCCCTGCCCGCAGCCCGAGGTGAGCGATCAGGTCCAGAATCAGGCGGTCCCGCAGGCCCACCGGGGTTTCGGGAAGGCGCTCGGCCGCCGTCCGCAAACGCTCCCGCTGGGCCGGCGGGAGCGGGAAGCGAACCGGGCGGCGTGGCGAACGCCAGGGAAACCCCGAGGCGGGGTTCTCGGCGACCCTTCCCTGAGCCTGCAGGAAAGCGAAGAAAGCCCGGAGGACGGCGAGTCTCTGATTCCACGCGCTGGGGGATCCCCCCCGGCGGACCGTCTCGGCCTCAAGGAAATCCTGAAGCAGGGAAGGGGTGGCCTCCTCCCACCGCTGGAGGCCACGGGCTTCCATGAACCGGGCCAGACGCTGGAGGGTCTGGCGGTAGGCCTTCAGGGTGGATGCTGCCGGGGTCTCGGTGGCGATCCGGGCATCCAGAAAGCGGGCGATCCAGAGCGCCAGGGTCTCTGGCGGATGGGCCATGGCCGTTTTCCTTCTGTCCCCGTCGGCCTGGCCGGCCGTCCGGGCTTGTGTCTATTATATCCTCCCCGAAGGTGGAGAACGGGAAGCGGAGCCAGAGGGCGACCGACGGCGCGATGGACGGTGGGCAGCAGGGATTCCGAAGGACGACGGCAGCCCTCCTTTACCGCGTCCGGCAGTTCGGATGGGCCCTCGCTCCCCGTATCGGCGCGGAGGACCGGGATCTGGTGGCCCGGCTGTTGCCCCCGGCTGCCCAGGCCTTGTTTTGGCGGATGCCGCGGGGAGACCAGCGGCACAGCCTGGCGGTGCTGCGCACCCTTTTGGCATGGGGCGAGGATCATCCGGCGCTGCTGGCCGCGGCGCTGTTGCATGACGTAGGGAAGACGGCCGCGCCGTTGACCCCGTGGGAGCGGGCCTTGCTGAGGCTGGGGCAGGCCCTTTGCCCGCACCCCTGGCGGGCGATGGCGCGCCTCCCCCTCCTTCGGCGCTGGGCGGACCGGCTGCGGCGCTACGCGGACCACCCTGAGATCGGTGCGGCCTGGGCGGCCGCGGCCGGCTGCGATCCCCTCACCGTGGTGCTGATCCGTCGTCATCAGGAGCCCCTGGGCCCGCCCGGACCCGAGGAGGGCTTGGAGGCCCGCCTGCTCCGTCGCCTCCAGGAGGCGGACGGGCGGAACTGAGAAGGGGATTTGGGTTAAACTATAAAGCAGCGCCCTCGCTCGCGGGGCTTCCGCCCTATCCTCAGCCGGGGGGAGGCACGATGAAAGCGTATCGGACGGAGCAACTGCGCAACATCGTCCTGGTCGGCCACAACGGATCGGGCAAGACCACGCTGGTGGAGGCGATGTTGTTCCTGAGCGGCGCCACAGCCCGCATGGGCCGCGTCGAGGAGGGCAACACCGTCTCCGATTTCGATGAGGAAGAGATCCGCCGCCGTCTCTCCATCTACACCTCCCTCATCCCCGTCGAGTGGTCCGATCACAAACTCAACTTCCTGGACGCCCCCGGGTATCTGGATTTCGTCGGCGAGATGAAGAGCGCGGTGCACGTCGCCGACTGCGCCCTCCTGGTGGTGGACAGCGTGGCCGGGGTGGAGGTGGGGACGGAGCAGGCGTGGGCGGCGCTGGAGGAGCGAGGGCTGCCCCGCATCGCCTTGATCACCAAGATGGATCGGGAGAACGCCAACTTCGAGGGCGCCCTGGAGAGCCTGCGTCGGGTCTTCAAGGCAGCCTTCGTGCCCATCCAGTTGCCCATCGGCAGCCAGGCGGCCTTCGAGGGGGTGGTGGATCTGTTGTCCATGAAGGCGCGTCGCGGCCCCCGCGGGGAACCCGGGGAGATCCCGGCGGGCCTGCGGGAGGAGGCTGAGGAGGCCCGCATGCGGCTGATGGAGGCCGCGGCGGAGTCCGATGACGAACTCATCGTCAAGTACCTGGAGGGCGGCGAACTCGCGGAGGAGGAGATCCGGCGGGGCCTGAAGGCGGGCTTCCTCTCGGGGCGGATCATCCCGGTGGTTTGCGCCGCTGGCCTCTCCACCGTCGGCGTGGGCCCCTTGCTGGATCTGCTCGTCCACCTGGCGCCCTCTCCGCTGGAGGCCCGGCCGGCCGAGGGGGTGCCGGCCACCGATGGCCAGCCGGAGATCATCCGCCCGGATCCCGCCGGTCCGGTCGTGGCCTACGTCTTCAAACTGACGGCGGATCCCTTCGTGGGGAAACTGGCCTATTTCCGGGTCCTTCGGGGAACGGTCCGCTCCAACCTCCATCTGTTCAACGTGAACAAAGGGCAAGAGGAGCGCCTGGCCCAGATCTTCGTGATGCGGGGCAAGGAGCAGATCCCGGTCCCTGAACTGGTCGCGGGCGACATCGGGGCGGTGCCCAAACTGAACGTGACCGGCCACGGGGACACCCTGTGCGATCGCGCCCATCCGGTCCGCGTTATCCCTCCGGCCTACCCCACCCCGCTGTATGCGGTGGCGGTGGAGCCCAAGACGCGGGCCGACTCGGCCAAACTCATCCCCACCCTCCAACGGCTGTGTGAGGAGGATCCCACGCTGCACTTGCGGCAGGAGCCCTCCACCCATCAGACCATCCTGGAGGGGATGGGGGACACCCACATCGACGTGGCCGTGCGCCGGGCGGCCACCAAGTTCGGGGTGGAGATCGTCACCAGCGTCCCGAAGGTGCCCTACCGGGAGACCATCACCAGGGTGGCCAGGGCCCAATACCGCCATAAGAAGCAGACCGGCGGCGCCGGCCAGTTCGGGGAGGTGCATCTGCGCATCGAGCCGTTGCCCCGGGACGGGGGATTTGAGTACGTGTGGGAGGTCTTCGGCGGGGCCATCTCCTCCAACTTCGCCCCCTCCATCGAGAAGGGGATCCGGAGCGTCATGGAACAGGGCCTGCTGGCCGGCTATCCCATCGTGGACGTGCGGGTGGCCGTTTACGACGGCAAAGAACACCCGGTGGACTCCAACGACATCTCCTTCCAGATCGCCGGTCGCGAGGCCTTCAAGTTGGCCTTCCAGCAGGCCGGCCCGGTGCTTCTGGAGCCCATCATGCAATTCACCATCATCGTGCCCGAGCAGTTCACCGGCGACGTGATCAGCGACCTCAACACCCGGCGGGCCCGGGTGCAGGGGATCGAGCAGCATGGCGACAAAAGTGTGATCATCGCCCTGGCGCCGCTGGCCGAGATGCAGCGCTACGCCACCCAGTTGCGCTCCCTCACCCAGGGGCGGGGGGTGTTCCGGATGGCCTTCAGCCACTACGAGGAGGTGCCACCGCACATCGCCCAGGGCCTCATCGAGCAGGCCCGCCGCGAGCGGGAGGCAGCCCGGGAGAAGGCTTGAGGTCCGACGGCCCGCCCCTGTCGGACGACCGAGGGTATCCGCAGGGGAGGGGCATCCCCTCCCCAAAGGCTGAGGAGGCCGCCATGGGCTTTCCCTTCCCGTCCGATGCCTGGATCAAGGCGCTGATGGAGGAGGTCAACCGGAGTCCCAGCTACGCCGAGGCGGCGAAGAACTGGGAGGGTGATTTCTACTTCGTGGTGGAGCCCGAGGGCCCCCTGGCCCGGCCGGTGGTGCTGTATATGGACCTCTGGCACGGGCGTTGCCGCGAGGCCTTCGAGGTGACCGACGAGTCGGTCAAGAACCCCGCCTACCGCATGTCGGCGCCCTACTCGGTCTGGAAGCAGGTCATCCAAGGGAAACTGGACCCCATCCAGGCTCTGGTGACCGGGCGGATCAAGTTGAAAGGGAACATGGTCAACATCATGCGGAACGTGCGCGCGGCCAAGGAACTGGTCCTCTGTTGCACCCGCGTGCCCACGGAGTTCATCGCCTGAACGGGGTGGAAGGAGGCGGCCCTCGACCTGGGGCCCCGGGCTCAAATCCTGCGTCTGGAGCCGATGCCCATGTGGTTCTTCAAGACCCCGGAGATCGTGTTCGGCGAAGAGGCCCTCGCCTATCTGGAGCGCCTGGAGGGGCGGCGGGCGTTCATCGTCACCGATGCCCAGGTGCGGGGGCTGGGCTTGGTCCGCCCGGTGGAGGAGCGGCTCCGGCGGGCCGGCTTCGAGATCGATGTGTTCGACGCCATCACGCCCAACCCCACCATTGACCAGGTCCGCGCCGGGGCCGATGAGATCCGGGCCTTCCAACCGGACTGGATCGTGGCGGTGGGGGGCGGTTCGGTCATCGACGCCGCCAAGGCCATCTGGGTCCTCTTCGAGCGTCCAGACCTGGACCCCTTGGGGATCAGCCCGATGGAGCCCCTCGGCCTGCGGCGGCGGGCCCGGCTGATCGCCGTCCCCACCACCAGCGGCACCGGCTCGGAGGCCACCTGGGCCATCGTCCTCACGGATCCTCGGGCACGCCGCAAACTGGCGGTCGGATCGCGGGAGAACCTGCCCGACATCGCCATCGTGGACCCCTCGGTGGTGCTGCAGTTGCCCCCGCGGCTGACCGCCGACACCGGGATGGACGCCCTCTCGCACGCCGTGGAAGGCTATGTCAGCACATGGCACAACCCCTTCAGCGACGCGCTGTGCCTGCAGGCAGCCCGCACGATCTTCACCTATCTGCCCCGGGCCTACCAGCACGGCGCTGAGGATCCGGAGGCCCGGGCCCAGATGCACTTGGCTGCCACCATGGCCGGCGTGGGAATTGGGGACGTTCTGGTCGGCCTGGCCCACAGCCTGGGCCACGCCCTGGGGGCCCGCTTCGATCTCCCCCACGGCCGTGCCGTCGGCCTCTTCCTTCCCTACGTGATCGAGTTCAACGCGCGGTCGGCGGCGGGGCGTTATGCCGACCTCGCCCGGGCCATCGGGCTGGAGGCACCGGACGGCACTGAGGCGGCCTTCCGGCTCGCTCGGGCCGTCCTGGACTTGCTGGACCGATTGGAGCAGCCCCAGACCATCGCCGCCTGCGAGATCCCCCGGGACGATTTCGAGGCCGATCTCCCGACGCTGGTGGAATATGCCCTAGAGGATCCATGCACCCTGACCAACCCGCGGGCGCCGACCCGTGAGGAGGTGGCGCATCTGTTCATGTACGCCTTTGAGGGGAGGCCGGTGGACTTCTGAGGCCTCCCCGGGAGGTCCCGATGCTGACCCATCTGGACGAGCAGGGCCGGGCGCGGATGGTGGATGTGGGGGAGAAGCCGGAGACCCGACGGGTGGCCATCGCGCGGGGCGAGGTCTGGATGGCCCCGGAGACCATGGCGGCCCTCCGGGAGGGGACCCTGCCCAAGGGGGATGCACTGGCGGCGGCCCGCATCGCCGGCATCATGGCCGCCAAGCGCACCGCCGAACTGATCCCCCTGTGCCATCCCTTGCCCCTCACCCACGTGCAGGTCGACTTTGCCGTGCGGGACCCAGACCCTACCCACCCGATGCCCTGGGTGGAGATCACCGCCCGGGTGGAGACCGTGGCCCGGACCGGGGTGGAGATGGAGGCGCTGACGGCGGTCAGCGTGGCAGCCCTCACCCTCTACGATATGGCCAAGGCCTTGGATCAGCGGATGCGCCTGACCAACATCCGGCTGGTCGAAAAGCGCGGGGGCAAAAGCGGCGACCTCGTCCTGGAATGATGGGAGGGTTCCGATGGAGGTGCAGGTCCGGCTGTTCGCGACCCTGAAGGACCGGATCGGCCGCGAGGCGATCTCCGTGCATGTTCCGGAGGGCGCCTCAGTGGCGGACCTCCTGCAGGCGGTGGCCGAAGCCTACCCGGCCCTCCATCCCTATCTGGCCTCCGCCGTCGTGGCGGTCAACCACGAGTTCGCTTTCCCCCATGACGCCCTGCGGCCCGGGGATGAAGTCGCCCTGTTCCCGCCGGTCAGCGGCGGGGAGGGAAACCCCTCGCGCCCGGAGATCGTGGCGCTGACCACCGAGCCCATCGACCTGGACGCCCTGGTGCGGGCGGTGAGCACCCCGCGCACGGGGGCGGTGGCCATGTTCACCGGGGTGGTGCGGGGGGAGGATGGAGCCCGGCAGGTGCAGGCCCTGGAGTATGAGGCCTACGCGCCCATGGCTGAGGCGAAGATGCGCCAGATCCTGGCCGAGATCCGCGCCCGCTGGCCCCTCGTCCAGGGGATCGCCCTGGTCCAGCGTCTGGGCCGTATGGTCGTCGGGGAGGTGACGGTGGCCGTGGCGGTCTCCTCCAGCCACCGCCACGAGGGGATCTTCGAGGCCGCCCGCTATGGGATCGACCGCCTCAAGGAGATCGTCCCCGTCTGGAAAAAGGAGATCGGCGCCCACGGGGAGGTCTGGGTGGAGGGGCACTACCATCCTTCCCCGGCTGACGTCACCCGGCGCCCGGACGCGGGGTAGGGCCCCCGCGCCCTGTGTTATACTGAAACCGGATCCATCCCGTGCCCAGGAGGTCTCCATGCCCAACGTCCTCAAGCAGTATAAAGTGCGGGACTGGATGACCCCCAACCCGATCACCATCTCCCCGAAGACCACCCTGCCGGAGGCCCATCAGATCATGAAAGAAAAGCGCATCCGCCGCCTCCCGGTGGTCGACGAGGAGGGACGATTGGTGGGCATCGTCACCTTGGGGGACATCCGGGAGGCCTCACCTTCGGACGCCACCTCTCTCAGCATCTTCGAACTGAACTACCTGCTAGCCCGCCTCACGGTGGACAAGATCATGACCCGCAAGGTCATCACTGTCACGCCGGACACCCCTATCTATGAGGCGGCCCGCCTGATGCTGGAGCACAAGATCGGTGGCCTCCCGGTGGTGGTGGACAGCCGGGTGGTCGGGATCATCACCGAGTCGGACATCTTCAAGATGGTGGTGCGGTTGGCGGGCGAGGAGTGAGCCCCCGGAGGCGGAGGGATGGATCGGGCAGGGACGCTGAGGTCGTTATGGCGGGATCTGCGACGGCTGTGGCGGGTGTGGCGGGACCCCCGCACACCCCGTTGGTTGAAGGCCTTGTCCCTGCTGGCCTTCCTCTATATCCTCTCGCCCATCGATTTTATGCCGGACCTGGCCATCCCTGGGTTGGGCGCCTTGGACGACCTGATCGTCTTGCTCCTGGCGTTGCGCCTGCTCCTGGACGGCGCCCCATCGGATCCGCGGGGGAAGCCCCCCGTCCGTGGGGAGGTCATCGAGGCCTCTTATCGCGTGCTGGACGAGTAGGCGGGCAGCGCCCCCATCCGGCCGAAAGTGGAAAAAATCGGGGTCCTGGAGCAAAGTGACCCCCAGAGGTTCGGTCTTGATCCCCATGGGGAGACAGGACGGTGATGGGCTCGGTTCCCATAGCGGAGCGCATGCCGGTCCTCCGCTTTGTGCCGGTGGAGGCGCTGATCCCCCACGAGCAGGCGGACCGAATGCGGACGGAGCCGCTGGCGGAGCGGCTGCGGACGGAAGGGGTCCTGAAGAACCCTCCCGTGGTTACCCCGATCCCCGATGAGCTCCGCTATGTGGTGCTGGACGGGGCCAACCGGGTGGCGGCGGCCCGCCGGCTGGGCCTGCCCCACCTGGTCGTCCAGGTGGTGGATTATGAAGACCCCCGCCTGGTGGTGGAGGCGTGGACCCATGTGGTGTGTGGGGAGGACGCCGCCGCCTTCTTCGAGGCCCTGCGGGGCCTGGAGGGTCTCTCCCTGGAGCCCGCCGAGCGTCTGCACGCCCGCGCCGAACTGGCCCGCCGTCAGGCCCTGGCCTATCTGGCCTGCCCCCGTGGGGAGATCTATCTGATCCGGGCGGAGGGGGACCTCTACCGGCGGACGGCGCTGCTGAACGCCTTGGTGGATCTCTACAAGACCCGGTTCCGGTTTTACCGCACCGCCACGGACCATCTGGATCAGATCCTGCCCTATTACGAGGCGGTCATTGCCGTGGTGGTGTTCCCCCGCTATGAGCCCGCTGAGATCATGGAACTGGCCCGCAACGGCGTCCGCCTCCCTGCCGGCATCACCCGCCACATCATCCCCTACCGAGCGTTGCGGATCAACATCCCCCTGGAGCGGATGGCCGCCCCCGAGCCCCTGGAAGAGAAGAACCGGTGGCTGGCCGAATGGTTCCGCCGCAAACTGGCCAACCGCGAGATCCGGGTTTACGAGGAGAGCGTGGTGGTCTTCGACGAATAAGCTGCCCCCTGCCGTCGACCGGCGGGCTTGGTCCAGGCGGAGACGAGGTGGATCCGCCAGTCCTGAAGAGGCCTCCAGGCCGTCCAGCGTTCCCATAGGACGGCGAGGGCGAACAGCCACGGGTGGAAGGCCAGGTAGGTGGGATCTTCGACGGCCTCCCAGGCCTCGCAGATCAGGCCGGCCTCCTGAAGCATGCGGCGCAGGGCGCGGGGCGTGTTGGCGCGGTAGAAGGTGGGGAAGATGTCCCGGGGCGAGCGCCTGTAGAGGCGGCCCACCAGGAGCGGGCGCAGACGGGCCGGCAGACAGCGCCCCAGGGCCACCAGCGGGTGCCGCGCGTTCGGGGTGAGGATCAACAGGCTGCCGCCAGGCCGGAGGGCCCGCGCGAGCTCCCGGAAGGCGGCCCGCGGCTCCGGGAGGTGCTCGACCACCCATGTGCAGAGGATCAGATCGAAGGCCCCTTCGGGAAAGGGAAGGGCCTCCAGCCGGGCCAGGACCCGCAGCGGGAGGAGGGCGTTCTCCCGCAGCGCGGGGAAGTCGCCATCGACGCCGACGGCCAGCCCCACCTGATCCCGGAAGCGGCCCAGCACCCCGAACCGCCCGCAGCCGGCATCCAGGGCCCGGGCTGTCGGGTGGAGCCGGGGCTCCAGGAGGGCGTTGAAGACCTCCCCCGCCGGCCGCCACCCCGGGCGTTTCTGCGAATAAGCGGCGCGCCAGGCTTCCTGTTGGGAAAGATCCAGGGTCGGAAGGCCCATCCCCCTCTCCGGCGCGGCGTCCCTGCCGGCAGGTCCGCGGCCCGGGCCGTCGTCTTCCTTGAACTTCGTAGGACATCCCAGCCCATCGCGGCCTCCCGGCGGAGATCTCCAGTGTCACCCGGCATTCCTCAGGGGCCGCTTATTATTCTACCCACGGAAAACGCCGCCGGCGCGTCCGGGCTGGCGGGGAGGCTGGGATGGACCGGGAGCAGCGGAGGCCGGGCGGTGGGGGCAGGGCCGTGGGGCTGGCGGCGGGGCTCCTCCTGGCCCTGGGGTGGGGGCTTTCCCTTTATGGAGCCGGTGCGGATCCCGCTGCCCTGCCGCCTCCCCTCTGGGGCCCCAACGTCGTGGCCAACGCCGACGGCAGCGGGTTCGCCCAGCAGGAGCCCAGCCTGGCCATCCATCCCCGGGATCCCCTGAACCTGGTGGTGGCGGCCAAGGATTTCCGGCGCACCCACGACATCACCCGCGAGGTTTGGATCTACGCCTCCTTTGACGGCGGCCTCTCCTGGCCGGTCCAGATCCCTTTCCCCGGGCTGCCCCCGACCATCACCCGACAGAGCGATCCGGTGGTCCTCGCGGCCCGAGAGGGCCGGTTTTACGTCCTGGCCCTGGGGGCGGGCACGCCCGCCCATCGTCACCACGGGCTGTTCCTCACCTGGTCGGACGACGGCGGGCGGACCTGGCGGGACGCTGTCGCTGCCATATCGGATCCATCGACGATCCTCGATGATAAGCCGTGGCTGGCCCTGGACGATCATCCCGGCAGCCCGTATCGGGGACGGCTGTATATCGCCTGGCGCCCCATGCACGCCGAGGTCCTCTGGCTGATCGCCTCCGCCGACGGCGGTCTGACCTGGTCCTCCCCGGTGACGGCGGCGGCCGGGGAGGGGATCCAGGGGGCCATGCCGGTGGTGGGGGCCGATGGGACGGTCCATCTGTTCTACGTGACGCCGATGTCGCCCACCGCGCCGGGCCGCATTGAGGTGGTGCGCTCCACGGACGGGGGGCGCTCCTTCTCCCCGCCCCAGGTGGTCGCCTCCGTGCGCCAGCCTCCCAGCCCGGTGCGGCCCGGGGATCGCTGGCGTTTATACACGCTGCCCAGCGCGGCCGCTGACCCCCGGGATCCTATGCGGCTGTATGTGGTCTGGACCGAGGGGGCGGCCCTGGAGACGCTGGGCACGGAGGTGGCCTTCGCCCGCAGTGAGGACGGGGGGCGGACCTGGGCGGTGGGCATGCCGTTCCCGGCCCCCGGGGACGCCGTTCATCCCATCGTGCGGGCCGATGCCGCCGGCCGGGTCCACTTGTTCTGGCTGGACCAGCGTCGGGATCCGCGCCACCGGCTCTTCGATGCCTTCTATGCCTACTCGCCGGACGGCGGGCGCACCTGGAGCCCGCCCTTCCGGGTCAGCACTCGGTCCTTCGATCTGAACCGGAGCGTCCCGCCCGTCAGCCCCGCCCCGGGCGATTACTGGGGCCTGGATGTGTCGGGAGGGCGGGTGTGCGCGGCGTGGAGCGATACGCGGTTCGGCGATGAAGACATCATGGTGACCTGTGGCATCCTCCCCCTCGCCGCCCGCTTCCTGCTCCCCCCTGTGCCCCTCTGGTGAGACCGCCCCGTTTGAAGGGGGCCGACGCCCGTGTTAGACTGAAGCGGCATCCGAAGGGGGTTCGGCCTTTGACCGATGGCGCACCTCCGGCAGGCGACGGCGGTGGCCCATCCGAACATCGCCTTCGTGAAATACTGGGGGAACCGGGACGAGGATCTGCGGATCCCGGCCAACCCCTCGATCTCTATGAACCTGGGGGCCCTGCGCACCACGACCACCGTCGCTTTCCTGGACGGGCCCGGTCCGGACGAACTGTGGCTCAACGGTCAGCCGGCGGCGGAGCCGGCCCGGGAGCGGGTCTCCCGGTTCCTGGATCACGTCCGGGCGATGGCGGGGTGTCGGGATCGGGCTCGGGTCACGTCCTTCACCGACATCCCGATGGGCGCAGGGCTGGCCTCTTCGGCGGCGGCCTTCGCCGCCCTGGCCGTGGCGGCCACCGCCGCCCTGGGGCTGACGCTCCCCGAGCGGGCGCTCTCCGCCCTGGCCCGTTTGGGCTCCGGTTCGGCATGCCGCTCGGTGCCCCCCGGTTTTGTAGAGTGGGTGACGGGGGAGCGCCACGAGGACAGTTATGCCTACAGCGTGGCCCCGCCGGACCACTGGGCCCTCTGGGATGTGATCGCCCTGGTCTCCGAGCGTCACAAGGCGGTGGGATCCGGCGAGGGCCATCGGCGGGCGGCGACCAGCCCCCTGCATGCCCTGCGGGTGGCGACGGCGCCGGAGCGGGTGGCCCGTTGCCATCAGGCCATCCGGGAGCGGGATTTCGAGACCCTGGCGGAGGTGGCGGAACTGGAGGCCATCTGGCTGCATGCAGTGATGATGACCTCGCGGCCGCCGTTGTTCTACTGGGAGCCAGCCACCCTGGTCGTGCTCCTGGCCGCCCGCCGCTGGCGCGAGGAGGGGTTGCCGGTGGCCTTCACCCTGGACGCCGGCCCCAACGTCCACCTGCTGTGCCCGGAGGAGGCCGTCCCCGAGGTCCTGCGGCGGATCCAGGCCCTCCCGGGGGTGCAGCGGACCCTGGCCAGTGGGCCTGGGGGCGGGGCGCGGCCGGTTTCCGACGGGAGGGAAGTCCGATGAGCGAGCCGGTGGTCACGGTGCCGTGGGGGATCCTGGGGGCCCTGCTGGTCCTGGGGCCCCTCATCTTTTTCCACGAGTTGGGCCATCTGCTGGCCGCCAAGCTGGGGCGGGTGGCGGTGGAGGAGTTCGGCTTCGGGTTCCCTCCCCGTCTGCTCGTCCTGGGGCGGTGGGGGGAGACGCTCCTCACCCTCAACGCCATCCCCTTCGGCGGCTTCGTTCGCCTCTGCGGGGAGGAGGACCCGGAGGTTCCCGATGGGTTCGCGGGCCGGCCTCGGCGTTGGCGCTTCTTCATCCTGGCCGCTGGCCCGCTCATGAACCTGCTGCTGGCATGGGGGGTGCTCATCGGGGTGTTCCTCCTGGGCGTGCCGGCCACCCGGGTGCGCATCACCGGGGTGGCGCCGGATTCCCCCGCCGCCCAGGCCGGCCTGGCCCCGGGCGACATCGTCCTGGCCTTAGCGGGGACGCCGGTGGAGACCACGGAGCAGATGCGGTCCCTCACCCTGGCCTGGCAGGGGCAGACGGTGCGCCTGCGGATCCAGCGGGGGGCAGCGGTGCAGGAGGTCCAGGTCTACGTGCGCCCGAACCCGCCCCCGGGGCAGGGGCCCATGGGCGTGGTCATCGCCGCCGAGTTCGACTTCGCGCGGATCCGTCGCTACGGCCTGGGAGAGGCGGCCGTCCGGGGGACCGCGCTGTTCGCCGGGCTGACGGGGTGGCTGTTCAGCCTGCCCGGGCGGATCGTCCTGGGCCTGGTGCCGTTGGAGGCGTTGCAGCCTGCCGGCCCGGTGCGCATCGGGGCGGAGGCCGGCGAGACGCTGCGGGGGAGCGTCGAGGCCGGCACCCCGTATCCCTTCCTGACCTTCACGGCGCTCCTCAGCCTGGCCATCGCCTTCACCAACCTGCTGCCGCTGCCGGCCCTGGATGGCGGGCGCATCCTTTTCGTGCTCCTCGAGGCCGTGCGCGGCCGCCGCATGGATCCGAAGCGGGAGCAGGCCGTCCACCTGATCGGCTTCGTCTTCCTGCTCGCCCTCCTGTTCATCCTGACCGTCCGGGAGATCGGGGAACTGGCCCGCCCGCCCGGGCCGTGAACCTCGAAGGATCGTTCCGGGGCGGCGCGGTGGCCCGTCCTGTGCTGCCCCTGTGTTGGATGTCTGCGCCTCGGAGGGAGGCCCGTGGACAAGCCGTCCGTCTCCACGACGTTCTACGTGCGTTACGCGGAGACCGATCAGATGGGCATCGTCCACCACAGCGCCTATCTGATCTGGTTCGAGGAGGGCCGCAGCCAATACCTGCGGGCCTGCGGGGCCGATTACGCCGAGGTGGAGCGGAGCGGGGCCTTCTTCGCCGTGGTGGAGGCCCACGCCCGCTATGAGGCCCCCGCCCGCTACGGCGAGCGGGTGGTGGTGCGCACTTGGGTGGAGGAGGTGCGCAGCCGTATGCTCACCTTCGGCTACGCCGTCCACCGCGCCGGGGACGGGCAGCGGCTGGCCACCGGATGGACCCGGCACGTGTGCCTGGACGCCACCGGTCGGGTGATCCCGATCCCGGAGCGCTGGCGCCGCCTCCTCGCCCGCGGTCCCCAAGCCCCGGCCTTTGGGGACCAGACGGTGCAGGTCGAGCCCGCCGGGTGACAGCACGCCCTTGCGCGACATCCCCATCCGGAGGAGGTTCATCCATGGAGTATCGCACTCTGGGTCGGACCGGCATGAAGGTCTCCGCGCTGTGTCTAGGCACCATGACCTTCGGCTGGACGGCGGACGAGGCGACCGCCCATCGCATCCTCTCCGCCGCCGTCGATCTGGGGATCAACTTCATCGACACCGCGGACATCTATCCGTATTGGGCGCCGGGCGCCTGGGCCGGCCTCAGCGAGGAGATCATCGGCCGCTGGCGGAAAGGCCGCCGGCGGGAGGACCTGGTCATCGCCACCAAGGTCCGCGGCCCCATGGGTCCTGGCCCCAACGACCAGGGGCTCTCCCGCAAGCATCTCTTCGAGGCGGTGGAGGGCAGCCTGCGCCGCTTGGGCACCGACTACATCGATCTCTATCAGGTCCACTGGCCGGACGAGGAGACGCCGCTGGAGGAGACCCTGCGGGCGCTGGACGACCTGGTGCGTCAGGGGAAGGTGCGCTACATCGGCGCCTCCAACTTCCCAGCCTGGCTGCTTTGCAAGGCCCTCTGGATCAGCGACAAACACGGCTGGGCCCGCTTCGATAGCCTCCAGCCCCACTACAATCTGCTCCACCGGGCGGAGTTCGAGCGGGAACTGATGCCCCTGTGCCGGGACCAGGGCCTGGGCGTGATCCCCTACAGTCCCCTGGCCGGCGGCTTCCTCACCGGCAAGTATCGGCGGGATGCGCCGCCGCCGGCCGGCAGCCGCGGGGCGGTCAGCGAGTGGCTGAACCGCTACCTGCAGGACGAGCGCGCGTGGGCGGTGCTGGGACGGGTGGAGGCCATCGCTCGGGAACTGGGGAAGACGCCGGCCCAGGTCGCCCTGGCGTGGCTGCTGAACCATCCGGCGGTGACCAGCCCCATCATCGGGGCCAGCACGGTCGAGCAGCTGCATGAACTGGTCGGGGCGGTGGGCTGGCGGCTGCCGGAGGAGACCTGGCAGGAACTGGAGGCCCTCACGGCCTGGAAGCGGGATTGAGAGGCGATGCGGGTGGTCCTCCTCTCCAAGGCCATGGTGGTCGGGGCGTATCAGCGCAAGGCCGAGGCAATGGCCCAGGCGGAGGACCTCACGCTGATCGTGCTGGTGCCCCCCGCCTGGCGGGACGAGCGGGGGACCATGCCTCTGGAGCGGGCCCACACCCGGGGCTACACCCTGCTGGTGGAGCCCATCGCCCTCAACGGCCATTATCACCTGCACTTCTATCCGGGGCTTCCCCGCCGCCTGCGGATGCTGCGCCCGGATCTCCTGCACATCGATGAGGAACCCTACAACCTGGCGACGTGGCATGCCCTGCGGGCCGCCAAGGCCTTGGGGATCCCGGCGATCTTCTTCTCGTGGCAGAACCTGCTCCGGCGATACCCGCCGCCCTTTTGTTGGTGGGAAGGGGAGGTCCTGCGGCGGGCCGACGGGGCCATCGCGGGCAGCGAGACAACGGCCCGCGTGTGGCGGGCCAAGGGCTACGCCGGGCCCATGGCGGTGATCCCCCAGTTCGGGGTGGACCCCGAGCGCTTCACGCCGGCTTCCCGGCGGCCCGAGAGGCCCTTCACCATCGGCTACGTCGGCCGGTGGGTTCCGGAGAAAGGGATCGACCTGCTGCTCCAGGCGGCGGCGGGGCTGCCGGGGGAGTGGCGGCTCCGGATCATCGGGAGCGGGCCGGCGGGCGCGGCGTTGCGCCGGCAGGCCCAGGCCCTGGGGATCGCGGCCCGGGTCTCCTTCGAGCCGCCCGTCCCCTCCCTCCAGATGCCGGAGGTCTATCGGGGGCTGGACGTGCTGGTGCTCCCCTCGCGATCCCGGCCGAACTGGACGGAGCAGTTCGGCCGGGTGCTGATCGAGGCCATGGCCTGCGGCGTGCCCGTGATCGGCTCGTCGGCCGGGGAGATCCCGTGGGTCGTCGGCGACGCCGGGCTGCTCTTCCCAGAAGGGGATGCAGAGGCCCTGCGGGAGGCCCTGCGGCGGCTGATGACAGAGGGGGACCTGTATCGACGCTTGCAGGAGGCCGGCCGGGCCCGCGTCCTGGAGCGCTTCACCCACGCGCAGATCGCCCAGAGGACCGTGGCCTTCTACCGTCAGGTCCTGAGCGGGAGGGGCGGATGCGGATCGCCCTGAACGCGATGCTGCTGGCTGGAGAGGCCTCCTACCGCAGCGCCGGGATCCATCGCTATCTCTACGAGGTGTTGCGGCGGCTGCCGGAGGCCGCCCCGGAGGCCGCCTTCACCGCCTTCATCGGCCCCCGGGCCCTTCCGCCACCGGCCCCGCGGATCCGCTGGGTGCGCGCCGCGGGGCCCACCCACCGGCCGTGGGCCCGGATCCTGTGGGAGCAGATGGTCCTCCCGCTGCTGCTCGCCCGCGGGGGCTGGGATCTGCTCCACGCCATGGCCTTCGTGGCTCCGCTGGCGGCCCCGCTGCCGGTGACGGTCACCGTCTACGACCTCAGTTTCGTGCGTTATCCGGAGGCCTTTCGGGCCCCGAACCGGATCTATCTGCGCCTGTTCACCCGGTTGACCTGTCGGCGGGCGGCCGGCATCCTGACCATCTCCCAGGCTGTCCGGGCCGAACTGGCGGCACGCTGGCGGCTCCCGCCGGAGCGGATCGCCGTGGCCTATCCGGGGGTGGACGAACGCTTCCGGCCGTTGTCCCCTGAGGCGGTGGCCGCCTTCCGCGCCCGCCGGGGGCTCCCGGACCGCTTCGTGCTCTATGTAGGGACCCTGGAGCCGCGCAAGAACGTGGCCCTCCTTTTGGAGGCGGCCGCCCGCCTCTCGCCGCCGATCCCCCTGATCCTGGTGGGCGGGCGGGGCTGGAAGGCCGCCTTCCTCCGCCGGCTGAGGGAACTGGAGGGCGAGGGCCGGGCCCGGTGGGTGGGTTTCGTGCCGGAGGAAGAACTCCCGGCGTGGTATAACGCGGCCACCCTGTTCGCTTATCCCTCTCGGTATGAGGGCTTCGGGATGCCCCCCTTGGAAGCCATGGCGTGCGGGACGCCGGTGATCGCCTCCCGCATCCCGGCCCTTCAGGAAGGCCTCGGCGAGGCCGCCCTGCTGGTGGACCCCGACGACTTGGACGGCTGGGTGGCCGCCCTGCGGCGGTTGCTGGACGCCGAGGATCTCCGAGAGGCGCTGCGGGCCCGTGGCCTGGCCCGGGCCCGGTCGTTCCCATGGGCGGCGACGGCCGAGGCCACCGTCCGTTTTTATAATAAGATCTTGACCGAGGGAACCCCCCGGCGATGAGGAGGGGCGAAGAGCGGATGGGTCGGCGGATCCCTGGATGGTGGCGTTGGGTGCGCGTCGGCCTGGATCTGGTGGTGATCCAGGTCGCTTTCGTGCTGGCCTACTGGATGCGTTACCGGTGGGAGTGGTTCCGCGAGATCACCTTCGACGCGCCCTTCTCGGCCTACATCCCCTTCCAGATCGCCTGGACGCTGCTGCTCCTCCTCACCTTCTGCCTGGACCGGGTGTATCCCCCCCAGATGGGGGCGGCGTGGCTGGAGGAGATGTATCGCATCCTCAACGCCGTGGCCAAGAGCACCCTGGCCCTCATGGCGGTGGTCTTCTTCTCTCAGTCCCTCTTCTACTCCCGCCTCATGTTCCTGGAGGCCGCCCTGCTGGTGGTGCTGCTGCTGGGCGGCCTGCGCTTCGTCGAGAGCCGGGTCGAGCGCCACCTGCGCCGGCGCGGCGTGGGGGTGGTGCGGGCCCTCATCGTCGGGGCCGGGGATCTCGGCAGAGCGGTGATGCGGGCCGCCCTGGCCCGGCCGGAACTGGGCTACCGTATCCTGGGCTTCCTGGACGACGACCCGGAGAAGGCGCACACCGATATCGGGCCTTTCCGGGCGTTGGGGACAGTGGCGGATCTGCCCCGGGTTCTGGCGGAACATCCCATCGATGAGGTCATCATCACCCTCCCGATGGCTTCCTATGAGCGCATCCAGGAGGTGGTCCGCCATTGCGAAGCCCGCCGGATCCCAGCCCGCATGGTCCCCGACCCCTTCCAGTTGGCGCTGAGCCGGCTGGACGTGCGGGACCTGGACGGGATCCCGTTGATCGGGGTGCGGGAGGTCCGCCTCTCCTCCGCCCAGATCCGCCTGAAGCGGGCGATGGACCTGGCCCTGGGGTCCTTGCTGTTGTGGATGGCCGCCCCCCTCATGGCCCTCATCGCCCTGGCCATCCGGCTGGATTCCCCGGGGCCGGTGATCTTCCGACAGGTGCGGGTGGGGAAGGACGGCCGCCTCTTCACGATGTATAAGTTCCGGACGATGCGGGTGGGGGCGGAACAGGAGCAGGAGCAGTTGCGGGCGCTCAACGAGGCCAGCGGCCCGCTGTTCAAGATCCGGAACGACCCGCGGGTCACCCGCGTGGGGCGGATCCTGCGGCGGCTGAGCCTGGACGAGTTGCCGCAACTGATCAACGTGCTGAAGGGGGAGATGAGCCTCGTCGGCCCGCGGCCGCCGTTGCCCTCCGAGGTGGAGGCCTACAAGCCCTGGCAGCGCCAGCGCCTCTCCGCCGTCCCCGGCATGACCGGGCTCTGGCAGATCTCCGGCCGCAGCGACCTCACCTTCGACGAGATGTGCCTGCTGGACATCTACTATATCGAGAACTGGTCCCCCATGCTGGACCTGGAGATCATCCTACGGACCATCCCCCGGGTCCTCATGGGGGAGGGAGCGTATTGAGCGCCATCCCCCGGGCTCAGAAGCCCTCCAGCCGGCTGAGGTCGGCGATCCCCTGCGCCAGGTCGGCGATGGCCTGGAGGAGGGCCAGCCGGTTGCGGCGGAGCACCTCCTCCTCGTGCATCACCAGCACCTCCTCAAAGAAGCGGGTGATGACCGGCTCCAGCCGCTCCAGGGCCTGCACCAGATCGGTCACCGGCCCCTCCGGGTCCACGGCGCGTCGGGCCTCCTGGACCGCTGTCCACAGGGCGCCTTCGGCCTCCGTCGTGAAGCGGGTGGGGTCCACCTGGGGGGCCGGATGGCTCCCCTCGCCCTCGGCCTTGCGCCGGATGCGCACGCACCGGCTGTAGGCCGCCAGCAGGCGGGGCCAGTCCGGCCGCGCCACCGCCGCCTGGAGGCCGGCTGCGCCCTCGGCCGCCAGGGCCGGATCGTCCCCGCGGGCGGCCAGGACCGCCTCGACCACGTCATACCGGTAGCCGGCCTCTTGCAGGGCAGCCCGTTGCCGGCCGACCAGGAAGGCGTGCACCTCCTCAAGGGTGGCCTCGGGCACAGGCACCGGCTGGACCTGGGCCGCTGCCGCCAGGGCCTGGCGCAGGGAGAAGCGCAGCCGGCGGGCCGTGAGGATCTGGATCAGGCCGGCGGCCGCGCGGCGCAGGCCATAGGGATCCGCCGAGCCGGAGGGGGCCAGCCCGACGGCGAACAGGCCGACCAGGGAGTCCAGCCGGTCGGCGATCCCCAGGGCGATCCCCGGCCGGGTCTCGGGCAGGGCGTCCCCGGCGAAGCGCGGGAGGTAATGCTCAAAGATAGCGGTGGCCACCGCCTCGGGCTCGCCGCTCCGCCGCGCGTATTCGCGCCCCATCACCCCTTGCAGTTCGGTGAACTCGATCACCATCTGGGTGGCCAGGTCCGCCTTGCACAGATGGGCGGCCCGCGCCAGGACGGCCTGTTCCTCCGGGGTCAGCCCCAGCCGCTGGCCGATGGCCGGCGCCAGGGCCTCCAGGCGCCGCGTTTTGTCCAGCATGGAGCCCAGTTGTTCCTGGAAGGTGAGGGTAGCCAGGCGGGGCAGGAAGGCCTCCAGGGGCTGGCGGGTGTCCTGCTCGAAGAAATAGGCCGCGTCGGCGAAGCGCGCCCGCAGCACCGCCTCATTCCCCCGACGGACCTGGTCCAGGCCCCGCCGCCCACCGTTGCGCACGGCCAGGAAATAGGGGAGCAGACGACCGTCCGGCCCCACCACGGGGAAATACCGCTGGTGCTTCCGCATCACCGTGATCAGGACGTCCGGAGGGAGCCGAAGGGCCTCCGGGTCGAACTGGCCCCGCAGGACCGTCGGGGCCTCCACCAGGTTGGCCACCTCGCTCAGCAGCTCCGGATCCTCAGGCACCCGTCCGCCGACCTCCCCGGCCAGGGCCTCCAGATCCCGGCGGATCCGCGCCCGCCGTTCCTCCACGGAGAGCAGGATCCGGAACCGGCGCATGGCCGGGAAGTAGTCGGCGGCCTGTTCCAGGCGGAGGGGCGGGGAGCCCCGGAAGCGCGGCCCGCGGGTCTCGCGCCCGCTGACCACGCCGGCGTAGGAGAAAGGGATCACCGCCCGCCCGTAAAGGGCGACCAGCCAGCGGATGGGCCGGGCGAAACTCACCCCGCTGCCGTTCCACCGCATGCTCCCTTCGAACCGGAGGCTGCCGATCAGGCGGGGCAAAAGTTCCCCCAGCACCTCTGCCGTCGGCTGGCCCTCCGTCCGCTTCACGGCCCCCACGTAGCGGCCCTCCGGGAGATCCCGCACCGTCAGGGCCTCCACTGGGACCCCCTGAGCGCGGGCGAAGCCCCAGGCGGCGGGGGTCGGGCGGCCTTCTGCGTCGAAGGCCGCGTGGGCGGGCGGGCCCTTCACCCACGTCTCCACCGCCCGGGTGCGGGGCTGGAGGCGGCGCACGTAGAGGGCCAGCCGGCGCGGCGTGCCGTAGACCTGCAGGTCCTCATAGTCCAGGCGGGCCTCGGCGAAGAGGGCGGGGGCGTTCTCGGCCAGTTGCCGCAGCGCCGCCTCGAGGTCCCGCGCGGGCAGTTCCTCGGTGCCGATCTCCAGCAGGAAGTCCTCCGCTGTCTCCACCGACGGCGGAGGGGGGAGAGGGGCCGGCGCCGGGGCGGGCGGCGCCTTCTTCAGGAGGGGAAAGCCCATGCGCTCCCGCTGTTCCAGGTAGAGGGTGGCGATCTGTCGCGCCAGGTCCCGCATGCGGGCGAAGTAGCGGGCCCGCTCGGTGACCCCGATGGCCCCTCGGGCGTCCAGGAGGTTGAAGGTGTGGGAGCAGCGCAGCACGTAGTCGTGGGCCGGGATCACCAGGCCGCGGGCGATGCAGGCCCGGGCCTCGGCCTCATAGTGCTGGAAGAGCTCCCGCAGCCGTTCGATGTCGGCCAGTTCGAAGTTGTAGACACAGTGCTCCACCTCCGAGGTCCGGAGGATCTCCCCGTAGGTGTGGGTGCCGTCCCAGTCTAGGTCCCAGACCGAGGAGACCCCCTGCAGGTAGAGGGCGATGCGTTCCAGGCCGTAGGTGATCTCCACGGCCACCGGGTCCAGCGGGAGCCCCCCCGCCTGCTGGAAGTAGGTGAACTGGGTGATCTCCATCCCGTCCAGCCACACCTCCCAGCCCAGGCCCCATGCCCCCAGCGCTGGGGACTCCCAGTTGTCCTCGACGAAGCGGATGTCGTGCTGGTGGAAGTGGATGCCCAGGGCCCGCAGGCTCTCCAGGTAGAGCTCCTGGGGGTTGCCGGGGTCGGGCTTCAGGATGACCTGGAACTGGTGGTGGAGTTGCATCCGGTTGGGGTTCTCGGCGTAGCGCCCGTCGGCCGGCCGGTAGGAGGGCTCCACGTAGGCCACCCGCCACGGCTCCGGCCCTAGCACCCGCAGCACGGTGGCCGGGTTCATGGTCCCAGCGCCGACCTTCTCGCTGTAGGGCTGCCAGAGGAGACAACCCTGCTCAGCCCAGAAGGCCTGGAGCCGCAGGATGATCTCCTGGAACGACAACGGACGACGGGATGGCATCCTCGATCCTCCGGGTGTGGGCTTTCCTGCGTTATTGTAACCCGGAGCGGAAGGGGGAAC
The DNA here is from genome assembly GCF_040289485.1 of Thermoflexus sp. Classification (GTDB taxonomy): domain Bacteria; phylum Chloroflexota; class Anaerolineae; order Thermoflexales; family Thermoflexaceae; genus Thermoflexus. The sequence continues at coordinate 14,687 of NZ_PSLG01000005.1, read as the reverse complement.
CCCTCTCAGGCGGCCCCGAACTCGCGGCGCAGTTGCTCGGCGGCGGCGCGGATGGCCTGGAGTTTCCGGAAGGCCACCTCCGGGGTGGCCACCGGTCGTTCGGCGAAGGTGCCGAACCCACAATCTGGGTTCAGGAAGATCTGGCCCGGCTCGAAGTAGTTCAGAGCCTCCTTCACCCGGGCCACGATGAACTCAGGGCGCTCCACCTCCGCCGTCCGCGGGTTCACCACGCCGAGGCCGATCTCCCGCTTGCGGGCGACTGCCCGGAACACGTGCAGATCCCCCGCCCGCGGCGTGGCGAACTCCAGCACCCACTGCTGGACCCGCATGGCCTCCAGGGTGCCCAGTAGCGGCTCGTAACTGCCCGTCAGCAGCGCCTCCTCCCGCGTGGTCCAGTTCCCCCGGCAGATGTGGACGCCGATGCGCACCCCCTCCACGCCCAGGACCACCCGGTTGATCAACTGGGCCGCCCAGGCCAGTTCCACCTGGGGATCCTCCGCGGCCGCCGAGAGGGAGGCGCACATGAACGTCCGGCTGTGCACCGGGGGCTGGAACACCACCTCGGTGAGCACGGGCTCGTCCAATTGGATGAAGTCGGCCCCGGCATCCCGCAGGCGCAGGATCTCCTCCCGCAGGATGGCCACGATGTCCCGGGCCAGGTCCTCCCGGGTGGGGTAGACCCGGTCGGAGAGCCCCTGCACCCACATGGTCCGGGTGAGGAGGTAGGGACCGGGGAGGGGGATCTTGACCGGCCGGTCGGTGTGCCGGCGCAGAAACTCCAGTTCGTCCAGCGCCAGCGGCATCTTCAGGCGCACCCGATCCACTGCGACAGGGGTCTTGATGGCATAGGATGGCACGTCCAGCTGGCGCAGGATCTGCTCGAAGAACGATTTGTCCTCGGCGTAGTCATACATCTCGGCCACTGTCATCAGCCGGACGCCCTCCAGTTTCTCCACCACGAAGGAATAGAAGTTGTCGCGGCGCTGCTCCCCGTCGCTGACGATCTCCACGCCGGCCTCCTCCTGGGCCCGCAGGGCCTCCAGGACGGCGCGGTCGGCGATCTCCTGGAACTCCCGGAAGGAGATCTGGCCGGCCTGGCGCTTGCGCAGCGCCTCGAGGAGCCATGGGGGCCGCGGCCAGCTGCCCACCACCGTCACCGGGAAGAGGGGCAAACCGTTGCGTGCCATCGTTCCCTCCTGTTCGGATGAGGTGAGCCCGGGTTCAGCACGGCATCCCGCCGCGGGATTCCGCCGCGCCCGGATCCTCCGCGGGCGTGGTGCGGAACCACCAGCCGGCGACCGTGGCCAGTTCGGCCCGCAGGGCCACGGGCCGGGCGAAGGTGTTGCCGACCGGGGAGGTGGCCACGGTCTCCTCCCACAGGGCCTGCAGAGTCTCCTCGTCGGCGTCGGCGTCCACATAGGCCTTGAGGATCACTTCCCGATAGCCAGGATGGCCCTCCCCCTCCAGGCCCAGGAAGCGCAGCAGGTTGTCGATGCGCCCTTCCAGGGCGACCTCCAGGTTGCGGACGGCGATGCCGCGGCGGGTGGCGTTGAAGATGAAGCCCAGGCCCAGGCAGGCCCCCAGGGCGCCCAGGGCGTATTCCAGGGCGCTGAGGCCCGCCTCCCGGCCCGAGCGGTCCACCGACTCGTCCACGACGAAGGATTGGTTGCGGATCAGGACCCGGCCCTTCAGGCCGCCCTCCCAGCGGAAGCGCGCCCAGCGGGTCGGCTGGACGGCCTCGGGGCGCTCCCGGGCTGTCTCCAGAAGGGCCTGCAGCTCGTTCAGGTCCACACCGTTCAGTTGCGCGCTCACGCTCGCACCTCCCAGGGAAGAGGATCCGGGAGCCCCGCCATGGGGCTCAGGAGGCCACCCGGCTCAGGATGGGGCGGAGGGCCACCGATCGGGCCAGGGTGTTGCCGACCGGCGAGGTGGCCACGGTCTCGGTCCACACCGCCTGCAGCGTCCCCTCGTCCGCGTCGGCGTCCACGTAAGCACGGACGGTGATCTCGCGGTAGCCGGGATGCCCCTCCTGGCTCAGGCCCAGGAAGGTGAGGATGTTGTCGATCTCCCCCTCCAGGGCGATCTCCAGATGACGCAGGGGGATCCCGCGCTTCGTGGCGTTCAGGACGAAGCCCACCGTGAGGCAGGCCCCCAGGGCCCCCAGCACATACTCCACGGCGTTAGGCGCCTCGTCCTTGCCGGCCAGGTCCGCCGGCTCATCGATGAGGAACGAGTGTTCCCGGATGTAGGCCCGTCCCTTGAACCCGCCCAGCCAGCGGACACGGGCCGACCAGCGGTTCAGGGCCCGGGCCGCCTCCGGATCGCGCTGCACCTGGGCGACCAGTTGCTGCAGAGCCTCCACGTCCAAGCCGTTCAACAGGACCCCCATGGAACACCTCCAGGATCAGAATGCGGATCGCCTCCGCGCGAAGCGGGGCGAAGCCGGGGCGCGGGGATGGGGAAGGCGGGGACAGGGGGAGGCCGGTCGCCTTCAGCGCAGGGCAACGCCCGGGCAGGCGGCCGCCCACTGCCCCCGCCCACGACAGATACCCATGGGGTTCCGGTGGAGGATCCCCACACCCTGCATCGTCGGGCCTGCCCACCCCGCCGCAGGTTCCGAAGCGGACCGAAAACCGATTGCCCTTATTGTAACCAGGCCCTCGGGGATCCGTCAACCTGCCCCCCGCCCTTGACAAAACCGCCGGGCCGCGATAGCATGCATTTGGAAAACGATTTTCTTTGGAGAATTGTTATCCAATGGATCAGCGACGGCGGCTGCAGGCGATGTTGGAGGGGTTGCGGGCCTCGGGGCTGCGGCTGACCCCGCAGCGGGTGGCCATCTGCGAGGTCCTGACCCGGAGCCGCAACCATCCCACGGCCTATCAGATCCACCGGCGCCTCCGGCGCCGGTTCCCCACCATGAGCCTGGCCACGGTGTACAAGACCCTAGACGCGCTGGTCCGCCTGGGGTTGGTGAGCGCCCTGGGGGATGCGGGGGACGGGATGGTGCATTACGACGGCGCCACCGATCCCCACATCAATCTGGTCTGCCTTTCATGCCACCGGGTCCAGGACTTGGAGGACGTGGCGGTGGAGGGCCTCCACGCCCAGGTGGTGGCCCGCTCCGGTTATGTGCTGCGGGGCGCCCGCCTCGTCTATTACGGCCTGTGCCCGGACTGCCAGCGCAAGGCGCGGTCGAAGTCCCCTGCGGAGGCCTAGCCGATGGCGCAGGTGCATCGCTGGATCGTGGCGGAGCGCCGGCTGGAGTTCCCCTTCGTCGGGCTGACGCTGGCCGCCCTGTTGGGCGGGCTGCTCGCCCGGTCCTGGGCCCCGGGCTTGGAGGGGTTCTTCTGGCTGGCCGCCTATCTCTCGGGCGGCTTCTACGGGGCCCTGGACGGGAGCCTGGCCTTGCGGGAGGGGCGGCTGGACGTCAACCTGCTGATGCTCCTCTCGGCCCTGGGGGCGGCGGGGATCGGCCACGCCGAGGAAGGGGCCACCCTTCTTTTCCTGTTCTCGTTGTCCAACGCCCTGCAGTCCATGGCCCTGGAGCGGACCCGTCGGGCGATCCGCCGGCTGCTGGATCTGCGCCCGGCCATGGCCCGGCGCCTCCGGGAGGGGCAGGAGGAGTGGATCCCGGTGGAGCAGGTTCGGGTTGGGGATCGCCTTCTCATCCGGCCGGGAGAGCGGATCCCGGCGGACGGCGTGGTGCGGGCCGGCGTCTCCGCCGTGGACGAGTCCCTGCTCACCGGGGAATCCATGCCGGTGCCCAAGGGGCCGGGGGCACCGGTTTTCGCTGGCACCCTCAACGGCCACGGGGCCTTGGAGGTGGAGGTCACGCAGCCGGCGGCCGACACGATGCTCGCCCGGATCATCCAGTTAGTGGAGACGGCCCAGGCCCAGCGGGCCCGCACCCAGCGGGCCATCGATCGGTTCGAGCGGGGATATGCCTGGGTCGTGATGGCCGGGGCGGCCTTGACCTTGCTGATCGCCCTGGGGCTGGGCCAGCCTTTCGAGCGGGCCTTCTACCGGTCCATGACGTTGCTGGTGGTGGCCTCGCCGTGCGCCCTGGTCATCAGCACCCCCGCGGCCTTCCTGTCTGCCATCGCCGCGGGAGCCCGCCGGGGACTCTTGTTCAAAGGTGGAGGGGCCCTGGAGGACCTGGCCCGGGTCCGGGTGGTGGCGATGGACAAGACCGGCACCCTCACGGAGAACCGGGTGGAGGTCCGTGCCGTCCGCTCCCTGAACGGGTCGAGCCCGGAGGCCGTCTTGGCCCTGGCGGCGGCTGTGGAGGCCCGTTCCGAGCATCCCATCGCCCGGGCCATCCTGGAGGAGGCGCGGGCCCGCGGGGTGGTGCCCCCTGAGATCCGTGAGGTGGAAGCGCGGCCGGGCCTCGGGGTGGTCGGCCGGCCGGATGGGCGGTCGATCTGGGTGGGCGCGCCGCGCCTCTTCCAGGAGGAAGGGATCCCTGTCCCCGAGGCCGTGGCCGCCGCGGTGGAGGCTGCCCGGGCGGCGGGCCACACGGTGTTGCTGGTCTACGATGGGGCGTGGCAGGGGATCGTGGAAGTGGCCGATCGGGTGCGGCCGGAGGCGCGGGAGGCGGTGCAGGCCCTGCGCCGCATGGGGGTGCAGGTGGTCATGCTCACCGGCGATCACGCCGCCGTCGCCCGGGCGGTGGCCCAGGCGGTGGGCATCGACCGGATCGAGGCCGGCTTGCTGCCGCAGGAGAAACTGGAGCGCATCCGCGGGCTGGCCCGCGACCGGGGGCCCGTGGCGATGGTGGGGGACGGCATCAACGATGCCCCGGCCCTGGCGGCGGCCGCCGTGGGCATCGCCATGGGCCGGATGGGCAGCGATGTGGCCATCGAAACTGCCGACGTGGTCCTGCTCCAGGAGGACCTGCGCCGCGTGGCCGAGGCCATCGCCCTGGCCCGGGCGGCGATGCGGGTGGTGTGGCAGAACGTGGCCTTCGCCGCCGGGGTGATCGTCCTGCTGGTCGCGCTGACCTTCGGGGTGGGGCTCCCCCTGCCGCTGGCGGTCGTCGGCCACGAGGGGAGCACGTTGCTCGTGGTGCTGAACGGGTTGCGCCTGTTGGGCTGGCGGCCGCGCGGGATCACAGGCAGCGCCACTCCTTCTGGATCGTCCCCTCGCCCGGCGACCAGCGGGTGATCCGCCAGCCTTCCCCCTGGGCGATCCTCTGATAGCGCTCCGCGGGGTAATCCACGATGCGCTCGACCCGCACGACGCGGTTGGGGCCGCAGGGCAGATCCGCCCGCTAGATCCAGGTCTCGTGGGTTTGGATCTCGATGCGGTCGGGGGCGGGCCGGGCGGCGACGGCGCAATCGACGATGCGCCCCTCGATCTCGCGCATCGTCCCCTGCAAGGCCCGGATCGCCTGCCGCAATCGGTCGCCCTGGCGCTGGGCCTCGAGGGCGGCATCCCCCCAGGCTGTCGCCAGCGCCTCAGCGGTCCCCCGGCCCCGGATGTAGTCCGCCTGAGCGTGGTTGGCCCCTTCGATGAGTGGGCGGATGGCCGGCTCGCAGGCGGAGGGCCCAGGGGGCGACGGCGAGGGGCTGGGAAGGGCCATCTGGGTGGGGCCGGCGGCTGTTGGCGCCGGGGAGGGCGTGGGCATGGAGGTGGGGGAAGGGGCCGATGGGGGCGCGGTGGGAACGTGGAACAGCGGATAGCGCACCGGGGCGTAGCCGGCGGTGAAGCGGAGAAAACTCAACCCCAGGAACGCCAGCCGCCCGGGACCAGCCGTGGGGGGGCGATTTGGTGGCTCTAGGAGGATCCCGTATAATGAAGCGGGGGAACGTCCCCGGGACCTTTACAGCGCCCCGTGGGCGCCGTCGGACGAGGTGGACGATCCGCCCTGGACCGTCTTGCCAGACAAGGAAAGCACCGGACGATGATGCGCTTTGATCACTTCACAGAACGGGCCCAGGACGCCGCGGCGAGGGCCTATGAGATCCTCCAGCGCTACGGGCACAACCAGGTGGACACCGAGCACCTCCTCCTGGCTCTCCTGGAACAGCCCGACGGGGTGGTGCCCCAGTTGCTCCAACGCCTGGGGGTCAGCGTGGACTGGATGCGGGGACGGCTGGACGAGGTGTTGCGGGCCAGCCCCCGCGCCTCCATCTACGGCCTGGGCGGGGCCGGCCAGGTGTTCATCACCCCGCGGGTGAAGCGGATCCTGGACCTGGCCAATGAGGAAGCCCGGCGCCTGGGAGATGACTACATCTCCACCGAGCACCTCTTCTTGGCCATCGCCACCGAGCGGAACACCCCCACCGCCCGCATCTTGATGGACGCGGGGGTGACCCGTGAGCGGATCTACGAGGCCATCAAGGACCTGCGGGGCGGCGCCCGGGTCACCGATCCGGGGGCGGAGGGCCGCTACCGGATGCTGGAGCGCTACGGGCGGGATCTCACCCGGCTGGCCCGGCAGGGGAAGCTGGATCCGGTGATCAACCGGGAGGAGGAGATCCTGCGGGTCATCCAGGTGCTGTGCCGGCGGACCAAGAACAACCCGGTGCTGATCGGCGAGGCGGGGGTGGGCAAGACGGCCATTGTGGAGGGTCTGGCCCAGCGCATCGCCGCCAATGATGTCCCCGAACTGCTGATGGGCAAGCGGATCGTGCAACTGGACCTGGCGGCCATGGTGGCCGGGGCGCGGTTCCGAGGCGAGTTCGAGGAGCGCCTGAAGGCCGTCATCGAGGAGGTCCAGCGGGCCGAGGGCGAGGTGATCCTCTTCATCGATGAGATCCACACCGTGGTGGGGGCGGGGGCGGCCTCCGGGGCCCTGGACGCCGCTTCCATGCTCAAGCCGGCCCTGGCCCGCGGGGAACTGCGGTGCATCGGGGCCACCACCCTCGACGAGTACCGGAAATACATTGAGAAGGATCCGGCCCTGGAGCGCCGTTTCGCGCCCATCTTCGTCGAGGAGCCCTCGGAGGAGTCCGCCATCCAGATGCTCATGGGCCTGCGGGAGCGCTACGAGGCCCATCACCAGGTGCGCATCAGCGACGAGGCCATCGTGGCCGCTGTGCGCCTCTCCCGCCGTTACATCCCGGAGCGCCGGCTCCCCGACAAGGCCATCGATCTGATCGACGAGGCGGCGGCCCGGCTGCGGGTGGCGTTGAACACGTTGCCCCCCGCCCTCAAGGCCGTTAAAGTCGAGATCGGGCGGCTGATGCAGGAGGAGGAGCAGGCCGGCCTGAACCGGGATTACGAGCGGGCCGCCCACATCCGGTCGCGGCGGCTCCGCCTGCAAAAGGAGTTCGAGGCCCTGCGGGCCCAGTGGCAGCGGGAGCGCAACTTGGACGAGGTGGTCTCTGCCGAGGACGTGGCCCGGGTGGTGGCGGCCTGGACCGGAATCCCGGTGGTCCAGGTGATGGAGACCGAGGCCGAACGGCTCCTGCATATGGAGGAGCGGCTGCGGGAGCGAGTGGTGGGCCAGGACGAGGCCATCGCCGTGGTGGCCGACGCCATCCGGCGGGCCCGGGCTGGCTTGAAGGACCCGCGGCGGCCCATCGGCTCCTTCCTCTTTTTGGGCCCTACGGGGGTGGGGAAGACAGAACTGGCTCGGGCGTTGGCCGAGTATCTCTTCGGGGATGAGGACGCCCTGGTGCGGCTGGACATGAGCGAATACCGGGAGTATCACACCGTCTCCCGCCTCTTCGGCGCGCCGCCCGGCTACGTGGGCTACGAGGAAGGTGGACAACTGACCGAGGCGGTGCGGCGCCGGCCGTATCGGGTGATCCTCTTCGACGAGATCGAGAAGGCCCACCCCGACGTATGGAACGCCCTGCTTCAGATCCTGGACGACGGTCGCCTCACCGACGGGCAAGGCCACACAGTGGATTTCCGCAACACCATCATCATCATGACCTCCAACGTCGGCACTGAGTATTTCCGCCGCGCGGGATCCCTCGGCTTCGTGCCGGCGGCCTCAGAGCGGGAGCGGGCGGAGGAGCGCCAGCGGATCGAGCGGGCCCTGCGGGAGACCTTCCGGCCGGAGTTCCTCAACCGCATCGACGAGGTGGTGATCTTCAACCGCCTGACCCTGGATCACGTGATGCAGATCGTCGACATCCAGATGCGCCAGATCCAGGCCCGCCTGGCGGAGCACGGCCTCCAGGTGGTCCTCACCGAGGCGGCCCGCCGCTGGCTGGCGGAGGAGGGCTACGACCCCGCCTTCGGGGCCCGCCCCCTCAAGCGGGTCCTCCAGAAACGGGTGGAGAGCCCGCTGGCCGTGCGGCTGCTCCGGGGGGAGTTCCGATCCGGCGACACCATCGTGGTGGATGTCGCTGACGGCGATCTGGTTTTCCAGCGGTCGTCCGCCGCCGTCCCGCTGCTGGAATCCGTGCCCCAGCCTTGATCGCCCGCAGCGGCGCGCGAGGCGGGGCGCCGGGGGCGCGAGGGGACGATGCCTTTCCTCATCGACGGCCACAACCTCATCGGGGCCATGCCGGACCTCCATCTGGCGGATCCGGACGATGAGGCCCGCCTGGTGGAGCGGTTGCAGCGGCTGGCCCTGCGCACCGGGCGTCGCATCACGGTGGTCTTCGATCGGGGCGCGCCGGGGAGAGCCCGCGATCGGACGTCGCGGGGTGGGGTGACGGTGCGCTTCGCCCCGTCCGGGGTCACCGCTGACGCGTTGCTGATCCGCATCCTCCAGGCCGAGCGCAACCCCCGGGGCCTCATCGTGGTCTCCTCGGACCGCCGCGTTCAGGAGGCGGCCCGCCGCCGCGGCGCCCAGGTGTGGTCGAGCCCAGCCTTCGTGGCCTATCTGCGGCGCGCCCTGGGCACGGTCGAGTCCGCTGCCCCGGGGAGCGAGGAGAAGCCGGAGGCGGACGCGGAGGGGCTCGAATACTGGCTGCGCCGGTTCCGGGCGAGGTCGGCGGAAAATTGATCCGGGAGGTTGTCGATGTTCGAGGATATCCGCCAGCATCTCTCCGAGGTCCCTGAGGGGGAGGTCATCGAGGAAAAGGTGGAGACAGAGCCCTCCTCCGGACTGCCGGGCGGACTGACCTTCCTGAAGGGCCTGACCCCTATGCAGCGGCTGATCCTGGGGGGGCTGTTGCTCCTGGACCTTTGCGCGTTGGCGGTGCTTCTCCTCCTGGTGGTCGGCGTCCTTTGAGTTGCCCAAAAAGGCAGATGCCGGCTACAATATAGAGCAAACCGCGCGGAAGGGATCCCCGTTGCCTGGGGAGGGAGCGTAGCGATGGCCGAGATGGTCAAACTGCTGATGGCCTGGGACATCAAGCCCGGCCACGAACAGGAGTATTTCGAGTTCATCGTGCGGGAGTTCGCGCCGGGGATGATGCGCCTGGGGATGGAGCCCACCGACGCCTGGTATACGATGTATGGGGAAGGTCCCCAGATCCTCACTGGCGCCATCGCCCAGGATATGGAGACCTTGCAGCGCATCCTGGCCAGCCCGGAGTGGCAGGAACTCAAGAAGAAGCTTTTCCGCCACGTCCGGAACTACAAGGAGAAGATTGTGAAGGCCACGGGCCGGTTCCAGGTGATCTGATGGCCGCCTGAGGACGGCCCGGCGGGGATCTGAGGAACGGCGGAGAAGGGGAGGAGTAGGCAGCGGCCCCGGCGCCAGCGAGGGGGGATGGGTGGAAGCCCCTGTCGGCGGCGCTGCTGAAGGTCGCCCTGGAGCCGGCCGGATGACCGTCCGCCCCGGCCGGCGGACCTGAGTCCGGCCCGGGTGGCCGCCCGTTATCGCGGCAAGAGGGCAGGGGGATTCGGAAGCCCCCTGAAGCAAGGTGGTACCGCGGGAGGTCTGCCCCCTCTCGTCCTTGTGACGGGAGGGGGCTTTCGTTTCGGGGGCCCAGGCGGGGCGCCCCGTGGGGATATCCCGGACGAAGGAGGGAGACGGATGGCGAGCCGGGCGATGGAGTTGCCCAAGACTTTTAACCCGCAGGAGATCGAGGAGCCCATCTACCGATGGTGGGAGGAACGGGGCTTCTTCACCCCCCGCATCGACTGGTCCAGGAAGCCCTTCGTGATCGCCATGCCCCCGCCCAACGTCACCGGGGAGCTTCACATGGGCCATGCCATGTTTGTGACCCTGGAGGACCTGATGATCCGGTATCACCGGATGCGAGGGGATCCCACCCTCTGGGTGCCAGGGACGGATCACGCAGGGATCGCCACCCAGGTGATGGTGGAGCGGGAACTGGCCCGGGAGGGCCTGACCCGCCAGCAACTGGGCCGGGAGAAGTTCCTGGAACGGGTCTGGGCCTGGAAGGAGAAATACGGAGGGACCATCACCCGGCAGTTGCGCCGCCTGGGGGCTTCCTGCGACTGGACCCGCGAGCGGTTCACCATGGATCCGGAGCACTCGCGGGCCGTGCGCGAGGCCTTCGTCCGCCTCTACGAGCGCGGCCTGATTTACCGGGCGGAGTATCTCATCAACTGGTGTCCCCGCTGCGGCACGGCCCTCTCCGATCTGGAGGTGGAGCGGGAGGAGGAGGAAGAGGGGCTGCTCTATTACATTCGCTATCCGCTGGTGGGCGACGGCTGGGAAGGGCCCGCCGCGCCGTGGGGCAGCGGCCGCTGGGCGGAGGGCGCCCGGGCCTTCATCACCGTGGCCACCACCCGCCCCGAGACCCTACTGGGGGACACGGGGGTGGCGGTGCATCCGGAGGACGCGCGCTACGCGGCCCTGGTGGGCCGCACCGCCGTGCTTCCGGCCCTGGGCCGCCGCATCCCCGTCCTGGCCGACCCCGCGGTGGACCGGGATTTCGGCACGGGGGCAGTGAAGGTGACCCCCGGCCACGACCCCATCGACTACGAGATCGGGGAACGGCACGGCCTCCCCCGCATCAACGTAATGAACCCCGACGCCACCCTCAATGAGAACGCTGGGCCCTACGCGGGGATGGACCGTTTCCGGGCTCGGGAGGCTCTGGTGGCCGATCTGGAGCGGGAGGGCCTGCTGGAGCGGGTGGAGCCCCACCGCTACGCGCCCGGCCGCTGTCAGCGGTGCGACACCATCGTCGAGCCCATGCTCTCCCTCCAGTGGTTCGTGAACGCCAAGCCCCTGGCCGAGGAGGCCATCCGGGTGGTGAAGGAGGGGAAGATCCGGATCCTGCCCGAGCGCTTTGAGAAGGACTACTTCCGCTGGTTGGAGAACATCCGCCCGTGGTGCATCAGCCGCCAACTGTGGTGGGGCCATCGCATCCCGGCCTGGTATTGCGACGACTGCGGGCACATCACCGTGGCCCGGGAGGATCCGACAGCCTGCGCGCGGTGCGGGAGCCCGCGCATCCGGCAGGACGAGGACGTGCTGGACACGTGGTTCTCTTCCGCCCTCTGGCCCTTCTCCATCCTGGGCTGGCCGGACGACACCGAGGACCTGCGCTACTTCTACCCGACCACGGTGATGGAGACCGGCTACGACATCCTCTTCTTCTGGGTGGCCCGCATGGTGATGATGGGCCTGGCTATGACCGGAGAGGTGCCCTTCCGCATCGTTTACCTCCACGGGCTGGTCCGGGACGAGAAGGGCGAGAAGATGAGCAAGACCAAGGGCAACGTCATCGACCCCCTGGTGGTCATCCGGGACTACGGGGCCGACGCCTTGCGCTTCACCTTGGCCACCGGCTCCACCCCGGGCAACGACATGCGCCTCTCCCTGCAACGGGTGGCGGGCAGCCGCAATTTCGCCAACAAACTGTGGAACGCTGCCCGTTTCGTGCTGAGCCAGATCCCAGGCCCCATCGCCCGGCCCTCGCTGGAGGACCCGGGGCTCACCCTGCCGGATCGCTGGATCCTCTCTCGTTATCACCGCACCGTGGCCGCGGTCACCGAGGCCCTGGAGGGCTTCGACTTCGGGGAGGCGGGCCGGCTGATCTACGAGTTCACCTGGGATGCCTTCTGCGACTGGTATATCGAGATCGCCAAGGAGCCGCTCTACCGGGGAAGCGAGGCCGACCGCGCTCGGACCCGAGGCGTGCTCGTTTATGTGCTGGATGGGATCCTGCGCCTGCTCCATCCATATATGCCTTTCATCACCGAGGCGTTGTGGGGTTACCTCCGGCGGGCGGGGGTCACGGATGGGGCGGAGGGGCTGATCGTGGCGGCGTGGCCGACCCCCGGCCCCGTGGATCCGGCGGCCGAAGCCGACATGCAGCTCCTCATTGAGGTCATCCGAACGCTGCGCAACGCCCGGGAGACCTACCGGGTGCCCTCAGCGCAGCGGCTGGCGGCTGTCCTGGCCGTGGGGGACAAGCGCCCGCTCTTCGAGGCCCACCGGTCCCTGCTGGTCTCCCTGGCCCGCCTGGATCCGGAGCGCCTGGTCCTCCGCGAGGCCGCTGAGCCGGTCCCGGAGAACGCCCTGATCTACCCGGTGGGGGAGGTGCGGATCTACCTGCCGCTGGCCGGGCTGGTGGACCTGGAGGCGGAGCGGGCTCGGCTGGCGCGGGAACTGGCCGACCTCGAGGCGCGGATCGCCCGGACCGAGCGCCTGCTGACCTCCGAGTTCGCCGTCCGGGCACCTGCCTCGGTGGTGGAGAAGGAGCGCCGCAAACTGGAGGAACTGAAGGCGCGACGGGATCAGTTGCGGGCGGAGTGGGAGCGGCTGGGGCTTCGCTAAAAAGCGCCGGGGGCGTCCTTTTCCGGACGCCCCCGGGTTCGGTCCGCTCACCGGGCCACCTGGACCTTGATCACACGCGGCCGGATTGCCTCGGCCTTGGGCACCGTCACGTGCAGGACGCCGTTCTCCAACCGGGCCTCGATGTGCTCCGCATCGATGGGATCGCCGAACTCGATGGTCCGCGCGAAGCGCCCGCCGGACCAATCGCGGCGCAGGATGGCGACGTTCTTCTCGTTCTCGATCTCCGGCGCGGCCATCTCGCCGCGGATGGTCAGGGTGGAGCCCAGCGCCTGCACCTCCAGGCTCTCCGGCCGCACGCCGGGCATCCGGATGGCCACGTGATAGCGATCGGGCAGTTCATAGAGGTTCACCGGCAGCCCGGCGCTGAGGCTGGTCCCCCCGTCGAAGGGTCGCACCAACGCCTGGTCGAACAGGCGGTCGATGGCCTCGCGCAGCGTCATGAAGGCCGCGTCGAACGGATCCCGGAGCATCAACTCGCGCGCCATAGGCCTCACCTCCTTTCGCCGTGGGATCTTCGCCTGCACCCCTGTGGGTTTTTCCAGCCTCTATGGTAGCGGCGGCGCCTCAGAGGAACATTAGTGCCGGATCAGAGGAGCGCCAGCGAGGCGTTAACGATCCGTTAGCGGCCGGCGGCGGGAGAGGAATGGGAAGTTCCCCGTTGGGCGGTGGGGGAGGGGGAAGCGGGCTTATCCCGCCTCCAGGATCCATTCCAGGCCCAGGGCGGCCAGTTTCTCCCGGGTCGGCATGCCGGTCCGAGGATCCCATCCCGCCAATTCATAATAGCGGGTGAGGGCGGCCTCCCATTCGGCCCGGTCCACGTATAACCCCTCGCTCTTCCCGCCCCGGAGGGGCTCGAACAACCGCGGGGGCAGGGTGTCCCGATCCCTCCCGGCGCCCTCCCGGGCGTTGAAGGCCCGCAGCATGTTCAGCCGCCGCTCCCCCACCGTCATCACCTCCTCCATGGTGACCTCCCATCCGGTCACCGCCCGCAGCATGGCGATCAGTTCCTCCGGCCCGTAAAGCTGCCATGAGGGGCCGAAGACGAACTGGCAGAGGTCTGCCGTGTCCAGGAAACTGTAGAACTTCTGGGTCTCATAGGCGAAGCGGATCTTCTCCTCGTTCAGCGCCCGTGGGGGCTGGGGGTCGGTCAGGCCCAGCCGGGCCAGGCGCTCCAGGAAGGGCCGTGGGGTTTTCGGCATATACAAGGTGTCGTGCTCGCTGGACTGGTGGTCGGCGCCAAAGGGGTTCACCGCGTAGATCAAGGCCAGGGAGCGCTTGAGTTGGGGCATGTGGGCGGGCAGCTCCTGGCCCTTCACGGCGACCACGCAGCCCTCCGCCCCCCGCCCGATGATCTGGGCTGCCCGCGCCGAGCCCTCGGCCAGCAGGTCCCCGATCCCTTCCCGGCGCACGATCTGTTCCAGGAGCCGGATCATGGCCTCGGCGTCGCCGAAGCGAAGGGGGAACCCGATCTCGGCCTCGGTGAGGATCCCGCGCTCGAAGCACTCCATGGCGAAGGCGATGGTCGCTCCGCAAGAGATGGTATCCACCCCATACTGGGCGCAGATCTGATGGGCCAGGGCGATGGCCTCCAGGTCGCTGACCCCGCAATAGGACCCGAAGGTCGAGAGGGTCTCATACTCGGGGCCGCCGTAGCGCGGATCCACCCGGCGCCCCCGCCATTCGGCCTCCACCACTCGCTTGCAGCGGACGACGCAGGCGTAACAGGTGTCGCGGTCCTTCAGGATGGTCTCGGCCATCCGCTCGCCGGTGATGGCGTCGGCCCCTTCGAAGAAGCCGCTGGTGTAGTTGCGGGTGGGCTGCCCACCGGCGGCGTTCTGGGCCGCCAGCACCCCCGCGGTCCCGTAGATCCCCAGGTTCTTGACGGCCAGGTTGGCCTCGTAGGCGGCCGGTCCCTGCCGGATCAGCCGCTGGAGGGCCTGCGGATCGTAGACGGGCGGACGCCAGCGGCCGCGGACGGCGATGGCTTTGAGGTTCTTGGAGCCCATCACCGCGCCCAGGCCGGTGCGGCCGTGGGCCCGGTTGGCCATGTGGATGA
>NZ_PSLG01000071.1:0-9889 GCF_040289485.1 Thermoflexus sp. | reverse complement strand
GTCGGCGTCGGGGACCGGGCGGCAGATGGTTTGCCATTCGACGGCCCGCAGGAGGAGGTAGCGGTGGGCCCACTGGGCGCGCCACCAGGAGCGGACGCGCAGGCGGTAGGCGGGCATGTCCCAGGCGATGACGCGCTCGGGCGCGGGGCAGTCGCGGGTTTGGCATTCGGGGTTCCAGCGGGGGCCGCGGGGGAGCAGGTCGGGGGTGGTGGGGAAGGAGGCGGTGGACCAGGCGTAGGAGAGCAGCAGGCGGTCGCTGCCGGGGTCGACGGGGAGGTAGACCTCCCGGAGGCGATGGATGGGGTCCTGGGGGTCACGGTCCTGGACGAACCGTTCGAACGCACCAGGGGGTCGGAAGCCGAAGAGGGGGCCGGCGGCGAGGGTCCAGCGCTGCCAGGCGACGCCGATGCGGTGGTAGGCGGTGGTGCCGGCTTGGGCGCGGCCGCCGGCGCAGGTGGGGAACTGGGCGGGGTCGGTGTAGGTTTGGCCGGCGGTGACGTCGGGGTGGCAGGGGAGGGCGGGGGCGGACCAGGCTTCGAGACGGTCGGGGCCGGCCCACCAGAGGCGGGCGGGGAGGGTGACGAGGGTGCGGGGCCAGGGGCGAACGGTGAGATGGAGAGCGGATGGGCTCAACCCTCCTCGCTCTCTTCCAGTTCTTCGGGGAGCCGGAGGGAGGGGTGGCGGGCGCTGCGCCGGAGGAGGAAGGGCACGGCGAGGAGCGCCAGGATCAGCCCGCCGGAAAGGTGGGGGGCCGCCGCATGGCGGTCGAGGTTCCAGAGGAGCAACACCACCGAGGTCCACACCACCGCGAAGTTGGGCCATGGATCCCCGCTGTGGAACCATCCCAGCCCGCGGATCCGACGGCGGGTCAGGGGCCAGAAGAGGTTGCTCCCCATCCGGCCCAGTTGGTCTTCCAGGATGTGCAGGGTGTAGCCCAGCGCGACCATGAGGCCGGGCCAGAACCCCCATATCCCCCCCACGCCCAGGCCCATTCCGGCGGCCAGCAGCAGCGAATGGCTCCAGGCCCGATGCCACGGGAGGAAGGTGACCCGCACCGCCTCCCCTTCCCGCTCAAAGGCCAGAGAAGGGCCGCTGAAGATATCCACGGTGATCTCCGGGTCGTAGTCGTAACGGATAGGGGCCGGCAGGGACACCCGAACCGGCCCGCCTTCCGGCAGGGTTCCGGGGTAGGGGCGACCGCCCGTGGTCACCACCGGCCCGACGGTCACGGTCAGCGTCCCGCCTGGGGGATCGAAGCGCAGGCTGTAGCGGCGCCAGGCGTCCGGGCCCAGGCGCAGGGTGTGGAGCATCAGGCGGATCGGCCGGGGGCTTTCCCGCGCGGCGGCGATGGCCTCCACGACCGCCTGGGCGATGGCGGCCGGGTCCGGCGGGTCCCCATCGGCGTCGAAGGCGCGGTCGGGCTGCTCCAGCCAGCGGGCGAGCCGGAAGTCCAGGACGTCGGGGAGCATGGCGGCGATGCCGGCCAGGGCCGGCCACACGGCGCCCCCCGCGGCCGCGCGGACCACTTCGGGGAAGCAGGTGGCGGCGGCCAGGGCGGAGACAAAGTGGGTGAAGCCTTTCACGGGCGAGGCCTCCTTCCCCAGCATCCATGGAAATGATAGGCGCCGGCGGCCTCCGCTTGCTGTGTTATATTTGAGGTGTTCGCATCCTTCGCGCTCGGAGGGAGGGATGGGGCTGCTGGACGGGAAGATCGCGCTGATCTTCGGGGTGGCCAATGATCATTCCATCGCCTGGGGCATCGCCCGGGCGATGCACGCGGAGGGAGCCACCCTGGCCTTCTCTTACGCCGGCCCGGCGCTGGAGCGGCGGGTCCGTCCCCTGGCCGAGAGCGTAGGGGCCACCTTCATCGAGCCCTGCGATCTGAGCGATGATGCCCAGATCGCCGCGCTGTTCGAGAAATACCGCCGGGCCTACGACCGGCTCGACATCCTGGTCCATGCGGTGGCCTTCGCCAGGCGGGAGGAGCTGAGCGGCCCTTACTACCTGACCTCGCGGGAGGGGTTCCGCATCGCCATGGATGTCAGCGTGTATTCCTTCACGGCCCTGGCGCGGGAGGCAGCTCACCTCATGAAGAACGGCGGGGCGCTCCTGACGATGACCTATTACGGCTCCGAGAAGGTGGTTCCTCACTACAACGTGATGGGGGTGGCCAAGGCGGCCCTCGAGGCCTCGGTCCGCTACCTGGCCTACGATCTGGGGCCGATGGGCATCCGGGTCAACGCCATCTCGGCAGGCCCGATCCGCACGCTGGCCGCCACGGGCATCCCCGGCTTCCGTTCGCTTTACAGCCTGTTCCGGGAGATTGTCCCCCTGCGGCGGAACGTGACGATCGACGATGTGGGGGCGCTGGCCGCCTGGCTGTGCAGCGACCGGGCGGCGGCCATCACCGGCGAGGTGATCTTCGTGGACGCCGGCTACCACATCCTGGGGGTCACGGAGCGCCTGGTGGAGGAGAAGGCCGAAGCCTGAAAAGGGGCGCAGCCGCGGCCCCGGCTCCCGCATCCAGACCTTCGGCAGCGAGGGATGGCCATGGGCTGGTGGAAGCGTCGCGCGGTGTCCGAGGGGGAGGGGCTGGAGGCGCCGGAGGCTCTGCGCCGCCGGCTCTGGGAGCAGGCGATGCGCCGTCTCCAACCCACCCTCCCTCCGGATTCCCCGTCCTGGGTCCTCGATGAGTCCTTCGACCTGGCGAACCGTTTGGTCTGGTTCGACGTGGTGCAGCGCAACGGACCGCGCTGGGTCCGGCGCCGCTACCGCTACGACGGCGAGGCGGACGTCCTGTATTCCAGCGGGGAGGTGCCGTTCCCCGAGGCGGATTTGGACCGGCTCCCGCCGGAGCGGATGGTCTGGCCTGCCCATCCGCTCTCCCGGCGCTCCGGTCTGCTCGGCTGAGGGGCTTGGCTCTCCGTTCCGCGTTTCTTCGGCTTCTTCAGAGGCCGACGGGTTGGGGTTCAGATGAAAACGCGATCCTGGGAAGGGCGAAGCCCCATGCGCGCGGTGGAGATCATCGAGAAGAAGCGGGACGGGCTGGCGCTGTCGGCTGAGGAGATCCAGTTCTTCGTGGAGGGGTTCACCCGTGGGGAGATCCCGGATTATCAGGCTGCAGCCTTCCTGATGGCCGTTTACTTCCAAGGGATGACCCCACAGGAGACGGCGGACCTGACCATGGCCATGGCCCGCTCGGGGCGGGTCCTGGATCTCCACGACATCGCCCCGGTGGTGGTAGACAAGCACTCCACCGGTGGCGTTGGGGACAAGGTGAGCCTGGTGGTGGTGCCCCTGGTGGCTGCTGCGGGCCTGCCGGTGGGCAAGATGAGCGGGCGCGGCCTTTCCTTCACCGGGGGCACGATCGACAAGTTGGAGTCCATCCGCGGCATCCGCGTCGAACTCACGGTGGAGGAGTTCCGGGCGCAGCTCCGCCGGGTCGGGGCGGTGCTGTGCGGCCAGTCGGCGGGCCTGGCCCCTGCCGACGGCAAGTTCTATGCCCTGCGGGATGTCACCGGGACGGTCCCCAGCATCCCGCTGATTGCCGCCTCGATCATGAGCAAAAAGATTGCCGCCGGGGCCGACGCCATCGTCCTGGACGTGAAGGTGGGGAACGGGGCCTTCATGAAGACGCTGGATCAGGCCCGGGCCCTGGCCCGCCTAATGGTGGACATCGGAGGCCGCCTGGGCCGCCGCATGGTCGCCGTCATCGCCGACATGAACCAACCGCTGGGCCAGGCGGTCGGCAATGCCCTGGAGGTGCAGGAGGCCATCGCCACGCTGCGCGGGGACGGGCCGCCGGATTTCCGCGAGCACTGCCTCGTCATCGCTGCCCATATGCTCCACCTGGGGGGGTGGGCCGCCAGCGTGGCCGAGGGCCGCCGGCTGGCCGAGGAGACGCTGGCCTCCGGGGCAGCGTGGGAGAAGTTCCGGGCCCTGGTGGCCGCCCAGGGGGGTGATGTGTGCCAGATTGAGGAGCCAGAGCGCTTGCCCCGCGCTCGCTGGGTCCGGGAGATCCCAGCGCCGGCGGACGGCTACCTGGCCGAGGTGCGGGCCTACGAGGTCGGCATGGCCGCGGTGGTCCTGGGGGCGGGACGCGCCCGCAAGGGCGAGCCCATCGATCCGGCGGTGGGAGTCATCGTTCACCACAAGGTCGGGGATGCGGTGCGGCGGGGGGAGCCCCTCTTCACGGTCCACGCCAACGATGAGGGCCGCCTGGCCGAGGCCGAAGCCTGGCTGGCCCGGGCGGTCCGCATCCGAGAGGAGCCGGCCCCACCGCTCCCCCACATCTACGAAACCCTCTCGAAGGTCGAGGGAGGATGAGCCGTGGCGCGCCGCCACGCCGGGATCGCCCTGGGGCTGGTGGGCACGGGCTGGCTGGTGGTGGCCTTTGTCCTCTGGCGCCTGTATCCCGAGCAGCCGCCTGCCCGGCTGCTGTTCACCCTGGGGACCGGCCTGTCGGCGTGGGGGCTTCTCTGGTTCCCAGCCTATCTCCTCCATCGCCAGCGGTCGGGGGACGGGGGGGAGGATCCGCCCGGGGTGATCTGGGAACGGATCTGGCGGCGGAGCGGGTGGGCCGCCCTCGGAGTGGCGGCGCTGGTGATGCTGGCCCTTCAACGGGCGCTGCGGACGGACTGGTTTCTCCTCTTTGTCCTCCTTCTCCTCGGGGCGGAAGGGCTCTGGGCGGCCACGGAGCTGCCTCCCACGCTCCATCCCCGCCGGCCCGGGAGAGGCGCGCGCGGGGTGGATGGCAACACCCGCCGATGAGCCAGGGAAGCGGCGATGGATCCGCGGCGGCAGTTGCCCAGCGTGGACCAGTTGTTGCGGGCCGAGGGGGCCCGCCTGTTGGCGGAGCGCTTCGGCCACGCCGCGGTGGTGGAGGCGCTTCGGGAGGCCCTGGAGGCGGCGCGGGCCCGGGCCCAGGCCGGGGAAGCGCTTCCTTCCCTCGAGGACCTGCTGCGCGAGGCGGCGGCCCGTCTGGATCGATGGGGGGTTCCCCGACCGCGCCCGGTGATCAACGCCACCGGGGTGATCCTCCATACCAATCTGGGGCGAGCGCCCCTCTCGGAGGCGGCCCTGGAGGCCCTTCGGGCAGCGGCGGCCTACAGCGATCTGGAGTTCGATCTGGAGCGGGGGGAGCGTGGGGAGCGCCAGGTCGCAGTGGAGCCGTTGCTGTGCCGGATCACCAGGGCCGAGGCCGCCCTGGTGGTCAACAACAACGCCGCCGCCGTGCTGTTGGCCCTGACGGTCCTGGCCCACGGTCGGGGCGTGCTGATCTCCCGGGGCCAATTGATCGAGATCGGTGGAGGGTTCCGGATCCCCGAGGTCATGGCCCAGAGCGGGGCCCGGCTGATCGAAGTCGGAACCACCAACCGCACCCACCTTTCGGATTATGAGGCCCCGCTGGCGCGCGGGGAGGATGTGGCCCTCATCTTCCGCGCCCACCACAGCAACTTCCGCATGATCGGCTTCGTCGCCGAGGTCCCGATCGCCGACCTGGCCGCTTTGGGGGCCCGTTACGGGGTCCCCGTGCTGGACGACCTGGGGAGCGGTGCCCTGTTGGACACGGCGGCCTTCGGCCTGGCCCATGAACCGATGGTCCAGGAGAGCCTCGCCGCGGGGGCGGCGGTGGTCTGCTTCAGTGGGGACAAGCTCCTGGGGGGCCCCCAGGCGGGGATCCTGGTCGGGCGACGGGAGCTGATCGATCGGATGCGGCACCATCCGCTGCTGCGGGCCCTGCGGCCGGACAAACTCACCCTGGCCGCCCTGAGTGCCACCCTTCTGCATTACTGGAAGGGAGAAGCGCCGCGGGCGATCCCGGTCTGGCGGATGATCGCCGCTGGGCCCGCGGAGCTGGAGGCCCGTGCCCGCTCCTGGGCGGCTGCCCTGCAGGCCGATGGGATCCCGGCGGCGGTCTGCCCCGCCCGGTCCACGGTCGGTGGGGGGAGCCTGCCCGGCGAGACCCTGCCCAGCGCGGCCCTGGTCCTCCGGCCGGCGGACCCGGAGGCCTTCGCCGCCCGGCTGCGCCGGGCCCAGCCCCCCGTCGTCGCCCGGATCCAGGAGGGCGCGGTCTGGTTCGACGCCCGGACGGTGCTGCCGGAGCAAGAGGCGGACCTCCTGAAGGCCATCCGTCAGGCCTGGGTGAGCGGAGCGCTGGCCGGTTGACGGGGAGAGGGGAGCCGCGGATGGCCGGGTTCCGCGAGCCGTTCCTGCGGGTGTTGCGGGAGGGCCTGGAGTGGTTGGGGCTCTCGCTCCCCGAGGCGGCGCTGGAGGCGATGGCCCGTCACGCCGAGATGGTCCGCGCGTGGAACGAACGGATCAACCTCACCACGGTGGTGGCCCCCGAGGCGATGGCCGCCCGCCATTTCGTGGATTCCCTGACGGTCCTCCTGGCGCTGCGGGAGCCCGGTTGGCCGCCCCGGCCGACGGAATGGCCTGCCCGACGACTGGCCGATGTCGGGAGCGGTGCGGGGTTCCCCGGGCTGGTGCTGAAAGTGGCCTGGCCGGCGCTGGCGGTCGCCCTCATCGAGTCGGTGGGGAAGAAGGCGCGGTTCCTGGAGGGGGTGGTCAGCGCCCTGGACCTGAAGGGAGTGGCGGTTCTGCCCCAGCGCGCAGAGGCCGTCGGGCAAGACCCTGGGCATCGGGAGCGTTACGATGGGGCCATCGCCCGGGCGGTGGCGGCGCTCCCCGTCCTCCTGGAATACCTGCTCCCCCTGGTCCGCCTTGGGGGCGTGGCGGTGGCCATGAAAGGACCGGAGGTGGACGAAGAACTGGCGGCGGCCCGGGGGGCCCTGGACCGGCTGGGGGGGGCCCTGCGGGAGCGCCGGGAGCTGGCCTGGCCGCCCCATCTTCCCCCGCGGACGCTGCTGATCATCGAGAAGATCGCCCCAACGCCAGCGACCTATCCTCGACGGCCGGGGATCCCGGAGAAGCGGCCCCTTCGATCGTGAGGTCTGGGGGACGCCTCTCAGGACGCCCCCCAGACGGTTCGGACCTAGGCTTCCTCAGGGTTCCGCGACGGTTGGACTGGGGGCGGGGACCGGCCGCGGCCAGCCGTAGCCCTCCATACCCATCTCCGGAAGATCCAACCCGCTCTGTTCGACTGCCGGGGCTACCCGCAGCAGCCCCAAGGCGTCCAAGATGCGGAAGAAAACATACGAAGGGACGAAAACGAAGGTGAGGATGGCCCCGATCTCGGCGAGCTGGGCCAGGATCTGGGTGGGGTTCCCATACAGCAGGCCTGTCACCGGTGTGGGGACGCCGTTCCAGCCGGCTGTATCGGGGTTCCCCATGGCGAAGAGGCCCACTGCCAGCAGCCCCCATATGCCCCCGAAGAAGTGCACGGGCACCGCTCCCACCGGGTCGTCGATCCGCAGCCGCTCCAGCAAGAAGGTGGCCAGGACCACGCGGCCACTCCAGTGGGCGCCGACCAGGATGACCGCCAGGGCCGGTAGCAGGGTCTGCTCGTGCATGGTGCCGCCTCCTGATCGTTTGGCCCCGATTGTAGGAAGCCGCCGGGCTCCCATCTACAGGTGGGCCGAACGAAAAGCCGGCCTTTCGCTTTGGGCGATCCGCCCAAAGGGCCCCTAGACAGGGGGTCGGGGAAGTGGCGCCGGATCCCCCATAGACAGCAGGCGAGGCCTATCCGGAGGCGGTCCGGAGCGGGTGGTGTGCGGCAGCGGAGGCCGAACGGCCTCAATATACCTGGAAGTAGCGGTCGATCTCCCAGGGGCTGATGTGGCGGCAGTAGGCCTCCCACTCCAGCCGCTTGGCCTCCAGGAACCGTTCGGCCGCCAGCGGGCCCAGGGCGTCCTGGAGGACGGGGTCGGCCTCCAGGGCCTGCAGCGCCTCGCCCAGGGTGATCGGGAGCCGCTGGATCCCCCGGGCCTCCAGTTCCGCCGTCTCCAGGGGGAACAGTTCTTCCTCCACGGGCGGGGGCAACGGCAGCCGTCGCTCGATGCCGTCCAGCCCAGCCGCCAGCATGGCTGCGAAGGCCAGATAGGGGTTGCAGGCGGGGTCCAGGCTGCGCAACTCGATGCGGGTGGATTGATAGCGCCCGGGCTTGATGGCCGGCACCCGGATCAGGGCGGAGCGGTTGATGCGGGCCCAGGTCACGTAGGGCGGGGCCTCAAAGCCCCCCAACAGCCGCTTGTAGGAGTTCACCAGCGGGCACAGGATGGCACACATCCCCCGCGCATGGGCGATCTGGCCGGCCATGAAGGCTTTGGCGAGGGGCGAGAGGCCATAATCATCCTCCGGGTCGGCGAAGGCGTTGCGGCCATCCGTCGCGTCCAGCAGGCTCTGGTGGGTGTGCATCCCGGAGCCGGCCCGCCCCTCCATCGGTTTGGGCATGAAAGTGGCGTAGAGGCCGTGGGCCTGCGCCACGTGCTTGATCACCAGCCGCGCGGTGACGATATAGTCGGCCATCCGCAGGGCGTCGGCGGGCTGGAAGTCGATCTCGTGCTGGCCCGGGGAGATCTCGTGATGGCCCGGCCCGGCCGGGATGCCCAGGGCGCGCAGGGTGTCGACCATCTCGCAACGGACCTGGTAGGCGAGGTCGGTGGTCAGGTCGAAGTAGCCCACCCCGTCGTGGGGCGCAGGGGCAAACCGGCCGCCCTCGGCGGCCCGGAAGAGATAGAACTCCAGTTCCGGGCTCACCACGTAGGTGTAGCCCATGGCGGCCGCCCGCTCCATCACGCGGGCCAGCACCGCCCGGGGATCCCCGGCGAACCGCTCGCCCCGGCGGTTGACCACCCAGCAGATCACGTGGGCTGTCGTCCCCTGTCCCCGCGTCCACGGCAAGATGGTGAAAGTGCTGAGGTCCGGCTTCAGATAAAGGTCGGATTCGGCCACGCGGGCGAACCCCTCGATGGCCGAGCCGTCGAACCACTTCCCCGTCTCGATGGCCTCCGGGAGATCCTCCAGCGGGATGGTCACCCCCTTAGGGGCGCCCAGGATGTCGGTGAAGCGCAAGATGACGAAGCGGACGCCTTCCCGCCGGGCTTCCTCAAGCACCTGGGTGGGATCCACCGACGGATGGCTCATGGGACCTCCTTAGGATCGGCCGGATCTTTAACGCCAACTGCAAGCGGAAACAATCCTCCCAGCGGCGCAGGTCCAGCCCGGTGATCTCTTGGATCCGTCGCAAGCGGTAGGCCAGGGAGTTGCGGTGCAGGAACAGGCGCGCGGCGGTCCGTTGCAGGTTCCCGTCGCAGGCGAAGAAGGCCTCCAGGGTAGGGATCAGTTCCCCGTGGTGCTCCCGGTCGTAGCGCTCCAGCGGCCCCAGGACCTGCTCGTAGAACGCCTCCAGGACCTCGCTGTCCCGCAGCGGGTAGAGGACGCGGTAGATGTCCAGCCGGCTGTAGGCCAAGGTCTGGTTCCCGCCCCCCATGGCTTCCGCCATCTGAAGGGCCTGGAGGGCCTCCCGGAAGGAGCGGGCAAGGCCGGCGGGCCCGGCGTAGATCCCGCCCACCCCGGCGGCGAGACGAGGCAGCCCCAGGGCCCGCGCCAGTTCCGCCCGCAGCCCCTCGATGGCCGCCTCCACCTCGGCAGGCTCCCCCGGCGGGGGGAACAACAGAGCGATCCCCTCCGCCATCGGCTGGACCCGGCAGCGGGGGACTCGGGCGGTGAGCCGGCGGATGGCCTCGGCCAGGCGCTCACGGACCCCTTCGAGGTCCGAAGCCCGGAAGACGGCCACGGCCATCGGCTCCTCGATGGGCTCGTTGAGGATGCGGGCTCGGTGCCGGGCCTCCGCCTCCGGGAGTTCTCCCCGTAGGACCTGGGCCAGGAAATCCCCCCGCACCCGGGCCTCCACCGACCACAGCGAGCGCTCGCGGACCAGCACCAGGGCGCACGCCGCGGCCGCCTGGGCCACCGCCAGCCGGTC
>NZ_PSLG01000070.1:0-10210 GCF_040289485.1 Thermoflexus sp. | reverse complement strand
CGGCACGCCCATGCCGACCCCCGCCCCGCCGCCCCCGACCCCGGACCTTCCTCTCGGCCTAGCTTACATTTTCAAGATCGAGAACCCGAACGATGTGACCGTCACCTTGGATCAACTCAAGTTCACCGCCCAATTGGAGGCCAAGAAAGACGGCCAAAGCGCTTACTTCTCCGTCCACGCCCCCCTGGTGGACGAAGACATGAGCATCCCGCCCCGGACCACCAATGAGCTCCGGGTGACCTTCTTCCTCTCCTCCCGGGTGGTTGCTACCAACCTGGCGGTGACTTCGGGACATAAACTGAAGGAGATGGGGCTCACCCCGGGCGCCGTGGTCAAGGCCTGGTGGGAGGGCATCGGGGATTACGCCTTCGGGATCCGGGCGGCGGAGGGAACCGCGATCTTCCGGACCCCGGCGGGCGAGCGGGTGGTAACTTTTGAGGGAGAGTTCCGCAAGTGAAGATCCGGGGCTCCCTCTTTTCCCAGCCCCCGCGGCGGGCGAGGGGGGAGCCCCCCGCGGTCCCAGGGGGAAGGCCCTATGGACCTGGTCCGTGCCTATCAGGAACGCTTGTTCCCCAAGGTGTATCGGGCGATCCGACGGGCCTATCGATCCGCCCCCGGGTTCCGCGCCCGGATGGAGGCGGCTGATTTGCGCCCCCGCGCTCTCCAAACTCCGGGGGATCTGTCCCGGCTCCCGGTGCTGCGGAAGGACGACCTCCTGCAACGTCAGCAGGCGGACCCTCCCTTCGGGGGAATGCTGACGGGGCCGATGGAGCGCCTGCGCCGGATCTTCCAGTCCCCCGGCCCCCTCTACGAGCCTGAGCCCGCGGTTCCGGATCCCTGGCGTTGGGCGCCCGCCCTGCGCGCCGCCGGCTTCGAGCGCGGAGACCGGGTCCTGATCGCCTTCTCGTATCACCTGACCCCGGCCGGCGCTATGTTCGAGGAGGCCCTGAAAGTCCTTGGCTGCCCCGCCGTCCCCGGCGGCATCGGCCAGCAGGATCTCCAGTTGCAGGCCCTGCGGGCCCTGCGGATCACGGCCTATATCGGCCTGCCGAGTTACCTGTATAACCTCCTGGAGCGGGCCCAGGGCGCCGGCTGGGACCCCCAGCGGGACCTCGCCCTGCGCAAGGCTTTCGTCACGGCCGAGCCACTGCCCCCCTCCCTGCGCCAGGACCTGCAACGCTTCGGGCTGGTGGTGCGCCAGGGCTATGGGACCGCAGAGTGCGGCTGCCTGGGCTACGAGTGCGAACACGAAGCCGGCCTCCACGTGCCCGAGGACGCCTACATCGAGATCTGCGATCCCCAGACCGGGGAGCCGGTCCCTCTGGGCGAGGTCGGCGAGGTGGTGGTGACCCTCTCCCATCCGGTTTACGCGCTCATCCGCTTTGGCACCGGAGACCTCTCGCGCTGGCTCGAGGAGCCGTGCCCATGTGGCCGCCCCACCCCCCGCCTGGCTGGGATCCTGGGCCGGGCCGGCGAGGCCGTCAAGGTGCGCGGGATGTTCCTCCACCCCCGCCAGATGGAAGCGATCTTCGCCCGCTTCCCTGAGGTGGTGGCCTATCAGGCGCTCATCGACCGCCAGGCCCACGTCGACACCTTGACCTTCCGGGTGGTCCTTCGTGAAGGCCTCGCCGATGTGGAGACGATCCGCCACCGCCTCCGTGAAGCGATCCGCGAGGGGCTGCGCTTCCAGGCTGAGGTGATCCCCGTCTCCCCCGAGGACCTCCCGCCGGGCAGCCCGCGGCTGCTCGATCTGCGCCGCTGGGAGTAGCCGGCACCGGCTGGACCGAACGGGGGACTCCCCCTAAAATAAAGACAAGGCTCTTCCTCCGCGCGGTCCGGGCTGACGGGGATCCGCCGCCGGGCCATGATCGCAAAGGGGGCGCAGCGTTGAAGAAGATCTTGATCATTGAAGATGATGCGGAACTGGCCCGCTTCCTGGCCTGGCAACTGGAGCGGGCCGCCTATCTGGTCTCCATCGCCCACAACGGCTCCGAAGGCCTACGGCTCCTGCGCACCGAAACCCCCAACCTGGTGCTCCTGGACCTCATGCTGCCGGGCATGGACGGCTGGGAGGTCCTGCGGGAGATCCGCGCCGCCGGGGACACGCCCGTGATCATCATCAGCGCCCTGGGCGCGGAGTCGGATATCGTGCGGGGCCTGGAGGGCGGGGCCGACGATTACCTGGTCAAACCCTTCGGGCCGCGCCAGTTGCTCGCCCGCGTCCAGGCCGTGCTGCGCCGCTACGAGGCCGCCGCCTCCCGAGGCATCTACGACAACGGCCGCCTCTACGTGAACATGATCACCCAGGAGGTGCGCGTGGACGGCCGCCCGGTGGAACTCACGCCCACCGAGTTCCGGCTCTTGGCCACCATGGCTCGATTCCCCGGCCGCCCCTTGACCCACGAGTTCCTGCTACGGGAGGTGTGGGGGGAGGAGCATACCCAGGACCGGAGCTATCTCAAACTGTATATCTGGTATCTCCGCCAGAAGATCGAGCCGGATCCGGAACACCCCCTCTTCATCCGCACGGAACGGGGGATCGGCTATCGGCTGGTCGGGCCTGATGAGCTTTCCCCCACGGAATGAGGGCGGCGGGCGCAGGGTCCCCTTTCCCGGGCAGATCCGCCGCCAAGGAGGCCAGCCGTGAGCGTCTTCGGCGCCTGGCGCTTCGATCCCCTCTCCGCGCTGATCGGCGCGGCCCTGGCGCTCCTCGCCGTCGGTCTGCTCTCCATCGGCCGACGCCCGCTCCAGACGTTGCGCGCGACCATGGCGGAACGGGTGGCCCGGGCGCGCCAGCGCTTCTTCCTTACCACGGAGTTGCAATATCGCCGCTGGCTGGCCGAACAGTGGCCTCGCTGGGTCGCCTGGTCCGCCCTGGATCCCCGCCTGGCCCAGTGCCTGATCGAGCCCGCAGTGCTCCCCCCGCCGCCCGTCCCGCGATTGCATCTGGAGGAGCCGCCGGCCGAGACGCCGCTGTCCCTCCGTCGGGCCCTCCAGGCCGCCCGGCGCCTTTTCCTTTACGGGCCGCCCGGGAGCGGCCGCACCAGCGCCCTGGCCTGGCTGGCCCAGGAAGCCCTGGCCGGCCGCCTGGACGCCGAATCGACGGCCGGGCTCCCGGTGTATGTCCGGCTCCCCCTGCTCGCCGTCGAACCGATGGCGCCGCCCGAGATCCCCCTCCTCGACCTGCTCAAATCCATGGTCCCGCTGATCCTGCGCCCGCGGCTGGACGTCCTGATCCGGCCGTCCTTGCGGAGCGGGACTCTCCTCCTGCTCCTCGACGAACTCGACGCCGTGCCCTCGCCCCGGCGCCCGGAACTCCTGCGCTGGCTGGGGCGGTTGCTGGAAGCGTATCCCGCCCTGACCGTTGTGCTCGCCGGCGACGGCGAAGCCACCCGCGACGTGGAAGAACTCGGGTTCGTCCCGCTGCCATTGGCCCCGTGGACCGAGCCCGCCGTCCGCGCCTTCCTGGAGCGCTGGTCCCAGGTCGCGGGGGCCTCAGCAAGCGCCGAGCAGCCCCCGGCGTGGGGAAGAACCGACCCGCTTGGCCATCGCCCTGCGGATGTCGCCGCCGCCGTTGTTCTGCGCGGGGGCCGCCCGGGCGACCCCACCCTCTACGACCAGATCGTCGAAAGGCTGCTGCGCGGGATCGCCGAGAGAACCCCCCTCACCCCTCCGGCGGCCCGGCTGCTCTTGGGACAACTGGCCCTGCAGTTGCTGGAGGAGGAACGGTTCTTGATCACCCTGGAGGATCTGGAGCGGGCCCTCGCCCGGGCCGACCCAGACCTCTTCGGGCCGGGGAACCAGCGCCGTGTGGATCAGGCCATCGAGGCCCTCACCGCCCCTGGCCGGCCGATCGTGCCCATCGACGCCGAGCGCGGCCACTTCCGCCACCCTCTCCTCCAAGCCTACCTCGCCGCGTGGGCCCTGGCCCAGTCGGGGGATAGCGCTGCCTTGCTGTCCCACCTCGACGACCCCAACTGGGAAGCGGTGCTCACCTTCTACGCCGCCCTGGGCCCCCTCGGTGGGCTGATCGAACGCGCGCTGACAGCGCCGGACGACGCCTTCCGCTCGCGCTTGCTGCGGATGGCTCGCTGGGCGGCGGCGGCCTCGCCCCAGGCCCCATGGCGACCCCAGGTCCTGGCCGCCCTGGGGCGGGCCTTCCTCCAGCCGGGCCTCCCGCCGCTTCTCCGCCAGCGCCTGGTCGGGGCGCTGATCCAGACCGGCGATCCGGGCGTCCCCATCCTGCTGCACCGGGCCCTGCGCCACGCCGATCCGGAGATCCGCGCGGCCGCCGCCCGGGGGCTGGGATGGCTGGGACGGACGAACGACCTTCCCTTCTTGGAAGGCGCCCTCGCCGACCCCCATCCGGAGGTCCGGGCGGCCGCCGTCCGGGCGCTGGGGGACCATCGGACAGAGGCCGCGATGCAGCGGCTGATCCGCCTGCTCCTGGAGGCGGAGGAGCCCCTGCGGCGCCTGGCGGCCGAAGCCCTGCTGGCCTACCCGGAGGGGCCTCAGATCCTCCAAGAGGCCACCGAGGAAGCCGACTGGCGGGTCCGCCGCGCCGCCCTCTTCGCCCTCGCCCGCCTCCCAGAGCCATGGGCGAAGGCCTGTATCGAGCAACGCGCCCGCGAGGACCCCGAATGGCTGGTCCGCTCTGCCGCCCTGGATGCCCTGGAGCTGTGGGAGAAACAACGCCAGCCCCCTCCCCCCGACCTTCGGCCACTGGCCCTGGAACAACAGGGATGGCTCATCGAGTGGGCAGTGCGGGAGGGGGA
This sequence comes from Thermoflexus sp., assembly GCF_040289485.1. GTDB lineage: Bacteria > Chloroflexota > Anaerolineae > Thermoflexales > Thermoflexaceae > Thermoflexus. The sequence continues at coordinate 5,435 of NZ_PSLG01000070.1, read as the reverse complement.
GGCCGTTGGAATGGGCTCCGCCCGACAGGTCCTCCAGCAGGCCCTGGAACGGGGCGATGTCCCCGTCCGTCGGGCGGCCCTCCTGGCCCTCGCCCGCGTGGGGGATGTGGAGGCGCTGCCCGCCCTGCGGGCGCTGGCCTTCGACCCCGATCTGGATCCCCTCACCCGGGACCTCGCCTTCCGGGCCCTGGAGGCGGTCGCCCGGCGGACCGGCACACGAGGGCTTTAACCCCGCCCCTCCCCCGGCGGACGCAGCGCGGTCAGCGCCCGCAACGCCTCTTCCATCGTGGAGGCAGGGACGGTCACGCTGAGGAGCCCGGCGAACCCGACGCGGCGCAGGCCCTCGGCCCCCTCCCGAACCCACCATTCCAGGATCGATGGGGTCGCCGAAAGCATGAGCATCCGCACATGGATCCCCATGGCGTCCCACACCTCCGGGAAGCCCTCCGGAGGCTCCCCCATCAGGTCCAGGGCGGCCCAGGGCCGGATGGGGAAAGCGGCCATGGCCTGGATTTCCTTCCATAAAGTGAGATCCCGGAGGGGGACCTGGACCAGCAGCATCCGGCGCAGGCCCCCGAGGGGAGGGAGGAGTGCCTGCAGAAACGGAGCGACGGCCTCCGGCTCCCAGGCGGCGAGCCCCTCCAGGAGGAGCCCACGAGCGCCCAGGAAGGCCGCGGCGGCCGCCGCCGTGAGCGTATAGCGCAGGATCGTCCCCGGCTCCGGAACCGCATGGGGAGGCCTTGGGGACAACCCCCAGGCGGCCAGGCGCAGGCCAGCCTGGAGGCGTTCCAGGCGCAACCGATGCAGCCGCCCTCGGGTGTAATCCAGCACCTCGGCCCTCTGGGAGACCCCCCGCCAGAGGCCGGCGTCCTCCCGCGTCCACGGCCACCGTCTCCGGGCGGGAACCAACTCCTCGTCGTGCAACACCACCGCCCCGATCCCCGCCCGCTCCGCCAGCCGGAAAACCGCCCCCGGCCAGCGCCCCGGGACGGAGCGATCGGAAAGGGCGATCCGCCACATCGCCGCGTTTCTCCCTCGGCCGGTGCCGCCGCGGGCTATGCCTTCAGTATAATGGAGCGCAGGATCGGGAGGCGCCATTGGATTTTCCAGGAAGGGAGAAGGCATGCCCCACTGGTTCCTGGCCGTTGAAGGGGTGATCGGTGTGGGCAAGACCACCCTCGCCCGCATGCTGGCCCCCGCGTTGGGCGCCGCCCTGGTCCTCGAACAGTTCGAGGAGAACCCTTTCCTCCCCCACTTCTACCGGGATCGCGCGCGCTACGCCTTCCCGACCCAGATCTTCTTCCTCCTCAGCCGCTACCGTCAGCACCGTGAGCTCCTCGCCCGCCTCGAGCGCGAGCCGGTGGTGAGCGATTACACCTTCGCCAAGGATCGCCTCTTCGCCCACCTGAACCTGGAGGGGGATGAACTGGCCCTCTACGAGCGGCTCCACGCGGCCCTGGCGGAGAAGATCCCCCAGCCCACCCTCGTCCTCTATCTGCGGGCCGACACCGACACCCTGATGGCCCGCATCGCCCTGCGGGATCGTCCCTACGAGCGCGGGATGGACCGCGCTTACATCGAGCGGCTCCGCCTCGCCTACGAGGGCTTCTTCGCCGCCTACGAGGGGCCCACCCTTGTCATCGACGCCACCCGTAACTTCGTCCAGGACACGGCTGTCTTCCAGGAGATCCTGCTCCAGGTCCGCGGGGCCCTGGGCCTCGGGCCGGCCCAGCAACCCCTCCCCCCCTTCGCCCGGGCCAGCGCACCCCTCTCCCCGGAGGACACCCTGCACGCCGCCCTCATCCACCTCACCGCGGCCGTGGAGGCGCTCCGAGCCGCCTCCCACGGCAGGCCCGCCGACCGGGCCCGCATCGTCCAGGCTCTCCGGGAGTGCCACCGCCAGTTGAAGGCCATGGCCCAAGCCCTGGACCTCCCAGGCGATCTTTTCGATTGAGGGAAGAGGGGAGGGGCCCGCACCCGATGTCCCGGGGCAGGCGGTTTCCGAGTATAATCTTTTTGACTTTGAGAACGGAGAAGCGACGGTGATCCCGATCCACGACAGCCCGCGGAGCCGGACGTTCCCGATCATCAACTGGACCTTGATCGCGCTGAACCTGCTGGTGTTCCTGTTCGAACTGTCTATGCCCCCCCGCCTGTTGGATCGCTTCCTGTTTACCTGGGGGGCAGTGCCGGTCCGGGTCTGGGGCGCGCTGTTGGGCCATGGGGATCCGTTCTGGCTGGTCACCCTGATCACCAGCCAGTTCCTCCACGGCGGGTGGGCCCACATCCTGGGCAACATGCTGTATCTATGGGTGTTCGGGGACAACGTGGAGGACCGCCTGGGCCATCTGCGCTATCTGTTCTTCTACCTGTTGTGTGGGGTGGTCGCCGCGCTGATCCAGACGCTGGTGCTCTTCGGCTCGCGGGTGCCGCTGATCGGAGCCAGCGGGGCCATCGCCGGCGTGCTGGGGGCGTATCTGGTCCTCTACCCGGGCGCCCGCGTCACGGTGTTGGCCCCCTATTTCTTCTTCGGCCTGGGCTTCTTCGAGGTCCCGGCCGCCTTCCTGTTGGTGATGTGGTTCCTGCTCCAGTTCATCAACGGCGTGGCGGCCATCACCGCCGCCAGCCCGTCGGTGGGCGGCATCGGCTGGTGGGCCCACATCGGCGGCTTCGTCGCCGGATGGCTGCTGGTGCGCCTCTTCGCCCGCCCCCACCGGCCCCGCCCGGTCCTCCCCGATGAACCCTATGATTGGCCATAAGGTGCGCCATGGAGCCGCTGAACGTTTGGGGGACGATTCGGCTAAAATCTCAGAACAGAGCGCAGTCTGACGCAAATTCTGGGCGAGAGCGGATGGTGCCAATGGGCGAGAAGGGGACGGTGTTGCTGATCGATGATGACGCGCTGCTCGGCCAGGTGCTGCACCACGCCCTGCGGCAGGCCGGGTATACGGTCCTGAGGGCGGGGACCGGGCAGGAGGGGCTTTCGCTCTTCGACATGCACAGCCCCGATGTGGTGATCCTGGACGTGCTGCTCCCGGACATGGAGGGCTGGGAGGTCTGCCGCCGCATCCGCCGTGTGTCGACGGTCCCCATTCTCTTCCTGACCGCGCTGCACGAGATCCCGGACCGGGTGCGGGGGCTCATCCTCGGGGGTGACGACTACATCGTCAAGCCCTTCGCCGTGGAGGAACTGGTGGCCCGGGTGGAGGCCATCCTGCGGCGGGTGCGGGCGGCCGCCCCCGCGTCGCGGCCGCCGCTGGAACTGGGCGGCGGGGATCTGGTGATCGACCGCGAGCGCCGTCAGGTGCGCCTGCGGGGCGAGCCCCTGGATCTTTCCCCCATCGAATACAACCTGCTGGTGTATCTGGCGGAACGGGCCGGCCGGGTGATCCCCATCCCGGAACTGCTGACGGCCATCTGGGGCGGGCCGAAGGAGGGCTCCCTGCAGGCCCTCCGTTGGTATATCTGGAACCTCCGCCAAAAGATGGAGACCGACCCCAAACGCCCTCGCTGGATCCAGACCGTCCGTCGCCACGGCTACCGCCTGAACGGCTGACTGCCGGCGATCCGATGGCCTCAGGCGACGTTCGAAGAGGGAAGCGCGCCCGAAGGGGAATCTCCCGTGGCCTCCAGGAGGGGGAGCAGGATGGGGTGGACATCGCACCACGGCTCCCCGTCGTTGTATTCCAGGAGGCTCAAGTTGGCCAGGAACTCCCGGGCGCGCTCGCTGTTAACGAAGGTGCGCGTCCGATGGACGTTCCGCAACTCCCCGTAGTCCTCCGGCCGGAGGGTCCCCCGATAATCGTTCCGCAACTGAACCACCGCGCTGCGCATCTGGGCCAAGCCCACCCGGTCCTGCCCCGCCGCCATGGCGTGGAGGATCGCCGATTGCACCAACTGGACCAAGGTGAGGGGCAGGCCGCCGCTCATCCGGACCGCCAGGTCCACCGCCTCGGCGTCGATCAGGTAGGGCTCCACGCGGCGCTCCACGATGGCCTTCATGAATTGATAGCCCTCGGGCCGCAGCCGGCCCTCGCGGTCGTGGATCATCACAGTGGGAACCAGGAAGCGCTCGCTGAAGTGGCTGCGGATCTGGAGGAACTCGCGGGCGTAACGCAGGGTGATGGGGAACGTGAAGAGGATGTGGGCCTGCAGTTCTGTCAGCAAGGCGGCGTGATTTAAGAAGAGCCCCAGGGCCCGCTCAAAGGCGAGTTTGTCCAGGTCCTCCACGATCACCAGCACCCGCCGCCGCGCGTTGGCCCGGATCTCCTCGATCAGCCGGTTGGTCCGGGAGACCAGTTCGAACAGGCGCAGCTCCGCCCGCTCACGGACCATGCGGCGGGTGCTGCTCTCGGTCTTGACCCGGCCCTCCAGCCGCAGGGCCAAAAGGTTGAGGGCGGCCTCGGCCGAAGCCTCCCGGGCCGGGCGGACCGTCTCCTCCTCCACGATCTCATGGGTCAGCCAGCGGTAAAGCTCCTCCAGCAGCCCCGGGCCGACCAGCCCCCGCTTCCGCCCTTTCAGGAGCCGCTCGTCGGTGGCCTGCTGGAGCAGCCGCAGGGCGATGGCCAGGATCAGATCCACGTAGGTGAGGTCCGCGAGGTTGAGGATCTCCAGGACGGAGAAGGAGACGATAAAGAACCGGCCTTTGAGCAGATCGGCCAGCCGGTTCAACTCGGTGCTCTTGCCGCTGCCCCGATGGCCGGAGAAGAGGACTTTCACCGGCTCCTCCATGGCCTCCAGGTAGGCCTTCAGCTCGTGGGTGGGGGCGTCGGGCCGCTCCACGTAATACTGGGCCAGGGCCCGACCGGCCAGGGGCACCTTCGGATCGAACAGGTTCAGCGCCTCCTTCAGCGTCCGCGCCCGCACCGCCATCGGCCGCCTCCCAACACCCGTCCCATCAGGCCAGGAAGATCTCGGTGCCGCAGTAGGGACACCGCATCCACCCACGGCCGGCCAGCGCCCGGGCGCCGCCGCCTCCGCCGAATAAAGGATTCGTCGGTATGGAGCGGCCGTCGGGCCACGAACCACACGGTCCGCCCGTCAGAGGACACCTGGCCCTCCGCCGGCCCGTAGGCAGTGGCCCCCGGCGGCAGGACCTCAGCGACCGTGCTGGCCTGGATCGGATAAGCGAGGCATCTCCGGCTCCAGAAGCCAACGGTTCGCCGCCTGCCCGCTGGCGGCGCCGGCTTAAGGATAACCGAGATCGGTCCGGCTGCGAAACCGCCCCTCCAGATCCTCGCCGCAGGAACGGCGGGCTGGCCACGGACGGGAAGATCCGCGATGATGGTGGCGCCCCCCGCCGCGTCGTCACGCGGCGGGCAACCCGGCATCGAATTCCAGTGAAACGTCCTGGGCCGGAGGGACCAATGCGGATCCCGTGGGGTTGACAACAGCTGACATTTTTATTATCAGCCATTTCAGCCACGAAGCTTTCC
>NZ_PSLG01000004.1:0-67229 GCF_040289485.1 Thermoflexus sp. | reverse complement strand
TGGAGGCGCTGCGCCAGCAGCGGGCCCTCCTGGCCGACCAAGAGGCCACGCTGGAGGCCCTCCGGGTTGAGGTGGAGGCTTTGCAACGGCAACGGGCCGAAGTGGAACAGCGATGGCAGTCCCTCCTCGAATGGGAGCGGGCCCGTCAGGAGCAGGCCGCCCACCTCCAGGCCCGACGGGAGGCCATCGCGGCGGTGCGGCGGGCACTGGAGGCTGAGGCGCAGGCCCTGGCCCGTCGGTATCAGGACCTCCAGGAGCAACGGCAGGCCTTGGACGCTCGCTACCAAGCCCAGCAGGCCCGCCGCATGGAAATCCTTCAGCGCCTGGAGGCTGTTCAGGAAGCCTTGGCCCGGGTCCGGCGTGAGAAAGAGGACCTCGCCCGTCGGCGGGCGCGGCTGCAGGCCCTGCGTCAGGAACTGGAGGCCCAGGCGCTGCATCACGAAGCCCGGCGGGAAGCCCTGCTCCGCCGTTGGGAAGGGTTGTCTCAAGAAGAAAGGCGCTGGCACGAGGCGGAGGCCGAGGGCCAACGGGCGCTGGCGGAGCTGGAGACGCAGCGGATCCAGGCGGTCCAGCGCCTGGTCGACGCTGAGGCTGCGGTCGCGCAGGCGCGGGAGGTGCTGGCCCAGGCCCAATCCCAATATGCCTATCTGCGTTCCTACGCCGAGACCCTGGGCCCGTTTTGGGGCTCCGAGGAGAGGCTGAGGGCCGATCTGGAGGCGGTGCTCTCCGCCCCGTTGCCGGGGGTGTTGGGCCTGCTGGCCGCGTGGTTGGAGGTCGCCCCAGGTTGGGAGGCGGCGGCTGCCGCCGCCCTGGGCCCGCTGCTCCACGCCGTCGTGGTCCGGGACCGCCAGACCCTGGCCTCGGTGCGGGCCCGCGTCCGCCACGGCCTGCCGGTGGTGGTGTGGGAAGCCCTGCGCTTCGAGCGGCCGGTCGTCCGCCGGCGTGGGCTTGCGGCCCAGGGCCGGGGGGGAGGCCTTCCGATCGGCCCTGCGGATCTGCTTCCTCCGGGTCGGGTGTTGCGCGCCTCCGAGCCGCGGCTTCAGGCCTGGCTGGAACAGCGCCTGGAGGGGATCTGGTTCGTTGAGACCTGGGAGGAAGCCCTCCGCATCGGGGAGCGGCTCCCGCGGACAGCCACCCTGATCACACGGGAAGGCGAACGGATCGGCGGCGATGGCCTTCTTTGGTTGGGACGATATACGTCCCCGGAGGTGGTCTGGCTGGTCCAGGAGCGGGAACGGCGATCGCTCCCGGAGCGGCTGGCGGAGGCCCAGCGGGCCTTGGAGCGGGCGGAAGCGATGGCCCATGCGGCCGAACGCCAGTATGCGGAGGCCCGCGATCGGGCGTCGGCTCTGGAGCGCGTGCTCCACGAGACCCAGGCCCGCCAGGAGGCCCTCCGGCGTCGCTTAGAGGGGGTCCGGTCCGAGATGGCAGCGGTGGAGGCGGCCCTGCGGGATCTGGAGCGAGAAGAGGAAAAGCGGCGGGAGCAGGAGGCGCAGGCGGAACGGGAGGCCCAGGAACAGGATCGGGAGGAGGGGGCGTTGCGGGAGCGGGAACAGGCCTTGGGGGAAGCGCGGATGGATCTGGGGCGGGAACTGGAGACTTTGGGGCTGAGCGAGCTGGAGGTCGAGTTGGCGCGGGTGCAGGCGGAGGAGCGGCTGGTGGAGGAGGCTTTGCGCCAGACCCAGGCGTTGTTGGAGCAGCAGGCGGAGGCCTGGGCGCGCTTGGAGGCCGAGCGCGCCGCAGAGGCTGCGGTTTCGGATGGGGCCGAGCGGGAGGCCTTGGAAGCCGAGCGGGCCCGTTTGCAGGCCCTTCTGGAATCAGCGGAGGCCCGGCTTCAGGCCCTGGAGGCCCAACGGGGGGCAGCCATCGCCGCGCTGATGGCCGCTGAGATGGCCTTTGAAGAGCAATGGCAGGCCGTGGAGTCGCTCCGGGCCGCCGGCCATGGGCTGGAGGAACAAGTCCACGCGGCCCGGCTGGAGGTCGTTCGGTGGGAGGGAGAGCTGCGGGCCTTTCAGCAAGCGCTGCGAGAAGAATGGCAGCGGCTGGAGGGGGAGGGGGAACCGGACCTGGAAGGTTTGGGAGCCGGGGAGCCCGAGGCGGATGTGAGCGCTTTGGAGGCGCTGGAGGCCGAGGTGGCTGCCCTCCGGCAGGCGCTGCGGCGGCTCGGACCGATCCACCCGGAGGCGGCGGCGGAATACGCGGCCCTGCAGGAGCGCCACGCCTTCCTCACGGCACAGGTCGCGGACCTGGAGGCGGCCGCGTCGGACCTGCGGCGGACCGTGGAGACGTTGGATCGGGAGATGGAACAGGCCTTCGTGGAGACCTTCCGTGCGGTGGGCCGGGCCTTCAAGGAGACCTTTGCTGCCCTCTTCGGGGGAGGCAACGCCCGGCTCTCCCTCACCGAGGCCCCGTCGTGGGATCAGGCGGGGGTGGAGGTCTTCGTGCGGGTCCCTGGGAAACGGACGCAGAACCTGTTGATGCTCTCAGGAGGGGAGAAGGCCCTGACGGCCACCGCGTTGATCTTCGCCATCCTCCAGGTGCGCCCCAGCCCTTTCGTGGTGCTGGACGAGGCCGACGCAGCCCTGGACGAGGCCAACATCGGACGCTTCCGGGAGATGATCCGCCGGCTCTCCGAGCGGACCCAGTTCATCCTGATCACCCACAACCGGGGGACCGTGGAGGCCGCCGATGTCCTGTATGGGGTCACCCTGCGGGCCGACGGCGCTTCGCAGGTTTTAAGCCTGCGCCTCGAGGAGGCGGAGCGGATGCTGGCGCCGAAATGAGGCATTGCGGCCCTCCCTTTCAGGAGACGGCCTCGCCCTCCGGGCCTGGGGCAGGGATCCATTCGCCGCGGGGCCACAGCAGGCCGACACCGGCGTCCTCGGCCCCCACAGCCCCCGCAGGCCGTAGCGATAGAACCAGTAGGGGGCTTGATGCCCAGGGCCAAGGGGCGCTTTCGAAAGCCCGCAGAGCGGAAGGCCTCCGGCAATGCGAGCAGCTCCTCCGAGCGCATGGCCCGCAGCCGCCGCTCCCGCCAGTCGGCGTGCTTTTCCAGCAGACGGATCAGATCCTCCGGATCCTTGATGGTGAGGCCCATCGGGTCTCGCACGGTGTGGTTTCCTCAGGCCGCAAGAGGATCTGTGCAACCGGGTTCCGGCCGTGATCTCACGGCACCGATCCGGGCGAGGGGAAGGGCTGGACCCGCCAGTCGGCGCAGGTGTCGGTGTCCCGGGAGGCCGGGAAGCGCTCCAGGCTTTGGCCCCGCGGAGGAGCCGGGCAACGCGGGGCGGCTCCCCACGCCACGCGGTCGACTTCCCCGTCGGGACCCAGTAGCACCACCTCGTCTTGGGTGTCGTTCAAGTTCCAGGTCCCCCGTCCCCATGTGGGATCCGGCACCATATCTGGAACCAGCGGATCCGTCCCCGCCAGTTCAAAGGACGGACGCCGCCCGTAACGGCTTTGAAAAGCCTGGGCAGAGACCGCCACCACGATGACCTGCCCGGGCCCGATGGCTGCCCCTATCGGAAAGCGATACATGCCTTCGTAATCTCCTGGGTTCGCCGCATCCCCGACGCGATAATCCCGGAGATCGATCCATGTCCCCGTCGGGTTGTAAATCTCCACCCATTCTTCGTTGGGATCCAAGCCAAGAGCGTTGACCATGACCTCACTGAGGAGCAAGTGCGGCGGACGGTGATCCCGGAACACCAGCGGCAGATACAGCCGGGGTTGCGAGAGTTCCCAATCGAACCGGAACAGTTCGGCCAAGACGTTAAACCCGTCTTCAGAGCGAAAGAGCAGCGCGATCTCCCGGTTGAGTTTGTGAGAGGTCTCGGTGCTGTTGGCCGAACCGATGAACACGTATTTGGACTCCCCCAGGCGCAACAGGCTCATTTTGTTGTGCAATCCCCGCCCGCCCGGGTTCCCCAGGCGGACCTGCAGGGTGCTGGAGAGGGCGGGGCTGAGGGCCTGCAGCGCCTCGACATAGGCCTTTGTCGCCGCGTTGCTGCGCGGGCTCGCCGCATCGTCATAGAATCGATCCATCAGCAACCGCACGTGGGCCCCGCGCCCCGCCGCCTCGATCAGGGAGGCGAGGTAAAGGTTGGGGGAGATCACGGGGGCCGTCGCCGGGTCGGCGGAGGACGGCCCCCACCAGGAGGGGACGGCCAGTTGCTGGGCCAGCAGGAGATCCCCAGGGCCTGCCCGCCGCACGATTCCCCACCACCCTGATTCCAGGTTCAGCAACCCTTCGGGACCCACAATGAGGGTTACCTCTTCGGCGGTGATGGGGATCGGCGCCGGGAAACGAACCGGGTAGGCGCTGCCCCCCAGGGTAAAGGGTGGGGTGTAGGTCGGCGGGGGATCCTCCATCAGCGGGGCCACATCCCGGAACCGAGGGTCGGTGTCGTAGGCGAACAGGCCGCTCAGGAACGCCGCGGCCTCGGGAGATTCAAAAGCCACCATGACTCCCCGTTGGCCTTCTGTTCCATCGTCTTTGGGATCGTCCGGCATCGCCCGGGGGCTCAAGTTCTCCGTGCCGATCAGCACCCACCGGTCATCGATCACCAGGAACTTGGCGTGGGCGTAGGCATAGCGCCGCAGGGCCGGTGGATCCGCGTCCGGTCGATTGCGCATGGTCAGGCAGCGGCCGCCGGCCTCCCGAAGGAGCCGACAGGCGTAGCGGCCGTCATCGGTGAGGCCCCCCGGTGGCGTTCCCTCCAGGAGCAGGGTGACGGAGACCCCCCGCCGGGCGGCCGCAGCCAGCCGCTCGGCCAGGCGAGGATGCTCAAAGGTGAAAACCTCCCCCCGGATCGAAGTTCGGGCCATCTCCAACAGGGACGAGACCGCCTCGAAGGCATGATCCGGGGCCACCATCAGCGTCATCGGAAGGGTCCCGCTGATCCGGAAGGGGGCACCGTAACGCTCCGGCGCCCATCCCGGAAATTGAATCCGGCGTCCGATCCACGGATCCGCTGCGTCGGTGGCCCAATCGCCCGCGGTGTCCGTGTCGATGGGCAGGCCGGAGGCCGGGTCCCAGCGGCGGATCAACAGGCGGCCCTCGCGCCGCGCGCCGGCGATCCCATAGGGCCGGACGAAGGATCCATGCCATCCCAGGGTCTCGGTGTAACCGTCCCCGTAGATCACAGCGTCCACCAGGCCCCCTGTGCTGTCCCGTAGCACCACCTCACCCCCCGCGTTGGCGAGTCTCGGCCATGTTCCGCTGAGAGGGCGCACAGCGGTCAGCCCATCGGTGAAGACCGCGGCGTCCGGCGGATAGCCGAAAGCCATCGTGAAAGAAAGGGCATGATGGGCGATCCAGATGGCAGCCCCCGGCGGGAGGGTGAAGCCGGCGGGGAAGCGCAGGCCGCCCGTCCCGGCCCAGCGATCCCGCAGCGTCCACCCGCTCACGTCGACCGGATCTGGCCCCGCCGCGAACAGGCGGACCGCCTCGTCCGGCTCCCCAGTGAACACGCCGTCCGGGTGGACGGCGACGATCCACACCTGGGTCGTGGCGGCCCGCCCCGGGCCCGCCGTCCCCATGCCCAACCGCAGGACGCCGAGGGCCCCGATGCCCAGGCCGATGGTCACCAGCAAACGCACGGAGAATCGGGCCATGGTTTTCACCCCGCAGGTGGCTCCAATAGAATGATAGGCATCCGGGAGGGCATCCTCCCGCCTTGGGGAGCGAGGGCCATGGAAGATCTGACCCCCATCCGCCGGCAGTATCTCAGCTTGAAACAGCAGCATCCCGACGCCATCCTTCTCTTCCGCCTGGGAGATTTCTACGAGGCGTTTGATGAGGACGCCGAGGTAGTGGCCCGGGAACTGGATCTGGTGCTGACCTCCCGGCCGATCGGCAAGGGCCAGCGGGTGCCCATGGCGGGCGTCCCCCACCACGCCCTGGAGTCCTACCTCGCGCGCCTGGTGGAGAAGGGCTACCGCGTCGCCATCGCCGAGCAGGTCGGCGACCCGGTCAACGGCTTGATGCCCCGACGTGTGGTCCGGGTGGTGACTCCCGGGACAGCGATGGAGCCCGGCCTCCTCGAAGAGCGGCGGCCTCACTACCTGGCAGCCTGGGTGGAGGAGGCCGAGGGGGTTGGCTTCGCCCATTGCGATGTCACCACGGGGCATTTCGCCGCCACCCAGTGGACGGGCCCGCAGGCCCGGGGAGAGGCGGAGGCCGAATGGCTGCGGGTGGCTCCCCGCGAGTGCCTTTTCCCAGCCGTCTCCGGGGAGCCCGCCACCCCGCCGCTCCTCCCTCCAGCAGACGCCGATTTACACTTCACCCCCTTCGACGCCGCGCATTTCGAACTCCGTCGCGCGCGCCGTGCCCTGCTGGAGCATTTCCAGGTCGCCTCCCTCCACGCCTTCGGCGCAGAGGACCAGCCGCTGGCCGTCCGCGCCGCGGGGGCGATCCTGGCCTATCTGCGGGAGACCCGGCCGGAGGCCCTCTCCCTGCTGACCGCCCTGGAAGTCTATACCACGGCGGCCTATATGGTGCTGGATCCGGCCACCCAGCGCCATCTGGAACTGACCGAAGGGATGGCCGGCGGCCTGCGGGGAGGCTCGCTGCTCTCCGTCCTGGATTTCACCCACACTCCGATGGGCGGACGATTGCTGCGCGCGTGGCTTTCGCAGCCGCTGAAGGACCGCGCGGCCATCGAGGCCCGCCTGGATCAAGTGCAGGCCTTCGTGGACCAGCCGATCGCTCGAGAGCGGCTGGCCGGGCTGCTGCGGGGGTTCCCGGACCTGGAGCGGCTGGCCGGCCGGCTGCGCAGCGGGCTGGCCTCGCCGCGGGACCTGGCGGCGTTGCGGCGGGCCCTAGGGTTCCTTCCGGCGATCCAAGCTCTCCTGGTGAGCATGGAAGGCCCTGGGGGTGAAGCGGTGCGCCGGGCGGCCGCGGCCCTGGAGCCCATGCCGGCCTTGCTGGACCTCTTGCACCGCGCCTTGGTCGAGGATCCGCCGCCGACCCTGCAGGAGGGCGGCGTCATCCGAGAGGGGTTCTCCGAGGAACTCGATCGCTGGCGGGCTGTGGCCCGCGACGCCCAGGCATGGCTGGCCGCTCTGGAACAACGGGAACGGCAGCGGACGGGCATCCGCACCCTGCGGGTGGGCTACAACAAGGTCTTCGGCTATTACATCGAAGTCCCGAAGGCGGCCGCCGGCCAGGTCCCCCCGGATTACATTCGCAAGCAGACCCTGAGCGGGGCTGAGCGGTTCGTCACCCCCGAACTGAAGGAATTTGAGGCCATGGTGTTGAACGCGGAGGCCCGCCAGGCGGAACTGGAGGCGGCGCTGTTCCGCGACCTGTGCCAGCAGGCAGGGGCCGATGTCCCTCGGCTGCTGGCCATCGCCCGCGCCATCGCCCATCTCGATGTCGTGGCCGGCCTGGCCGAGGCGGCGGCCCGCTACCGCTATGTGCGCCCCGAGTTGGTGGAGGAGGACCTTTTGGAGATCCGCGAGGGCCGGCATCCGGTCGTCGAGCGCGCCCTGGAGGGCCGCTTCGTGCCCAACGACATCGTCCTGGACGAAGGCGGGCGGATCCTGATCCTCACCGGACCGAACATGGCGGGGAAGAGCACCTTGCTGCGGCAGGTGGCCCTGATCGTGCTGATGGCCCAGGTCGGCTCCTTCGTCCCTGCCGCCCGGGCCCGGTTGCGCCCGGTGGATCGGATCTTCACCCGCATCGGCGCCCACGACGAACTGGCCGCCGGCCGTTCGACCTTCATGGTCGAGATGAGCGAGACGGCCTACATCCTGCATCAGGCGACGGCCGACAGCCTGGTGGTGCTGGATGAGATCGGGCGGGGGACCAGCACCTACGATGGTCTGGCCATCGCCTGGGCGGTGGCCGAGTATCTCCACAACCATCCCCGCCGGCGCCCGAAGGTGCTCTTCGCCACGCATTACCACGAACTGACGGCCCTGGCCGCCTACTTGCCCCGCGTGCGCAACGCCCACATGGCGGCTGCCGAGATCGATGGGCGGATCGTTTTCCTCTATCAGATGCGCCCCGGGGGCGCCGATCGCAGTTACGGGATCCATGTCGCCGAACTGGCCGGCCTGCCCCGTCCCGTGATCCGACGGGCCCGGGAGCTGCTGGCCCGCCTGGAGCGGGGGGAGCCGGCCGTGCGTCCGCGGATGCCCCCCGCCGCGCCGCTTCCCCTCTTCGTGGAACATCCGGTCATCCACGCACTGCGCCGGCTGGATCCGGAGAGCCTCTCGCCCCTCGAGGCCTTGCACAAACTCTACGAATTGAGAGGGCTTCTGGAAGAGGGGGCGGACCGCCAGATGTCGGCGGAGCCAGGGAAGGATCCCGCATGAAGGGACCCGTGTCCATGGGTGCGAAAGGAGGCCCTGGGATGAGCAAGGTTCGGGTGCCGCGGCGATCGATTTCTTATCGTGACCACGGCGTGGTCATCGAGATCGCCCCGGACTACCAGCAACTGGCTGAGCGGGCGGATGCGACGATCTGGCGGATCGTGGCCGATTATCCGAAGGCGGCCCACCTCTATGAGCGCCTGGTGCAGGATCCGCGGCTCGACGCCTGCTGGGATCTGGCCAACTATATGGCCGTCTACAAACTGAACTACAACGATCATGGCCCTGTCCACGCCCGCGTGGCCACAGCGGCGGCCATGCAGATGATGGCGCTGCTTCGACAACACGCCATCCCGTTCGATGTGGTCTCCTCGGGGGCGGGGGACGTCGACGACGCCTTCCTGGTGGTCCTGGCGGCGGAGATGCTGCATGACATCGGCAATATGATCCATCGTGTCGGCCACATCGAATACGGGGTGATGCTGGCCGCCCAGTTGCTGCCGCGCTGGCTCCCCGAGATCTACCCGGATCCGGAGCAGGAGCAGTTGATCGCCGGGTTCATCCTCTCGTGTATCGCCAGCCACGACGGCTCGCCCCCTCCGTTGACTGTGGAGGCCTCTGTGGTGGCCATCGCCGATGGCACCGATATGACCAAGGGGCGCGGCCGGGCCGCCTTTGACCTGGGGAAGGTGGATATCCATTCGGTCTCGGCGCTGGCAGTCGATGAGGTGGAGATCCGGGATGGGGGTGACCTCCCCATCGAGATTGTGGTTTATCTCAGCAACTCGGCCGGCATCTTCCAGGTTCAGGAGATCCTGGCACGTAAGGTGGTGGTGACCCCCTTGAGGGACCAGGTGCGCATCGTGGTCCGTGCCCGGCCGGAGACCCCATTGGCGGACCAGCGGATCGTTCAGCGGGTGGTCTTCGAGAACGGCCGGTTTCAGGTGGCCCGGGACGATCGCTGATGGAAGGCGCCTTCGCACATGGCATCGTAGCAGGGGGCGAGGGCCGGCCACGTGTAAGGGAGGAGGGCGTGACGGATGACGCTGGGATCCTCCGGCGGCCCGGCGGTCAGCACCCGGGCCAGGTGGCCGGCCAGGGCCTCAGGGGCCTCGTAGGCGCACAGCGGCCGCAGCGGTTCCGGAAGGAGGTCCAGGAAGCCGGAGTCGGAGGGAACCAGGGGCCAGGGGCCCTGAGCCGCGAAGGTCATCAGGGCGATGGGGGAGGGCCCCCCGCGGGCGGTTTCCAGGATCAAGCGGGCCCCCGACGCCCAGGCAGCTGCCTCCGGGTCCCCCGGGCGGAGGATCCCCAACAGGCGCTCTCGGATCGCCAGCGGCCAGCGGGCCGCCCGATGGCTTTCCGCCTCGGGGTTCTCGTTCAGGGCCAGCAGCCGGAAGGCCGGCGGTCGGGGCCCCAGGCTGGTGAGGGCCGCCGCCAGAAGATCCGGCTCCTCGGGCCCTCCGCGGTCGATCCAGAGGATCAGCGGTTCGGGCAGCCGGCGGGAGAGGATGGGCGTCCCGGCCGGCGGTCGCTCCGGATCGAAGCCGGGCGGGAGGACGTGGGCCTTGGTTTCGACCGACGGGAGGGCTTCAGAGGCCTGCTGGCGCAGGCGCTCCAGGAAGCGCCGGCGTTGGCCCTCTGCGTAGAACAGGAGGGCGTGGGCGGATCGGGCGGTGCGGATCTCCACCGCGGCGATCTCGGGGGGCGGTGGGTCGGGATGGGCCAGCGCGCTGCGGTGCCAATACACCCAGAGGGGCACATCCCCCAGCACATCCTCCAAGGCCTCCCGGAACACGGACCCATCCAGCCCGTCCGTGAGGAGCAGGAGATCCGGCAGGCCCATCGGTTCCCGGGCGGGATTCCGCGCCCCGGAACCGGTCAGCCATCGTCGGAGGCGGCGGGCCAACCGCTCGGCCCGTTCACCGAAGGTCGAGGGCGCTATCGGAGCCGGCCCGGAAGCCGGCAGCACAAATGGCAGGATCTGATGGCGGCTCCGACGGGCCCAACCGCTGATCCACGCTTGCCGTTCGGCGGTGGCTTGGGGGTCTACCAGTCCGATGCGCATGGCGCCGTCCAGGTGCCTTGATCCCACCGGGAGCCTATGCTATAATCGCAACGTGTTTGTGATGTCCGCAACAAGGAGGCGGCCCGTGCTGCAAGCGTATGCGCTGGTCGGCCTGTTCCTCGTGGTGACAGTGGTGTTGCTGGGGGCCACCCTCCTCCTCTGGTGGCTGTTGCGGCCCAAGAAACCCAACCCGCTGAAACTGGAAACCTACGAGTGCGGTGTTCAGACAGTCGGCGATGCGTGGGTCCAGTTCCGCGCCCAGTATTATATCTTCGCCCTTATCTTTGTCCTCTTCGACGTAGAGGCCGTCTTCCTGTTCCCGTGGGCGGTCGCGTATAACCGGCTGGGGTTTTATGCCGTGGTCGAGATGGCCCTCTTTTTGCTCCTTCTGTTGGGCGGTCTGCTGTATGCCTGGCGGAAGGGGTCGTTGGAGTGGGTCTGAGGCCTTGAGATGGGCCGGGCTGGTCAGGGGATCTGCCGGAGCGTTCGTCACGGGGGGTGAAGCGCGCCATGGAACGGATCTACGACCTCCTTTATAACTTGCTGCCTTACTTGGGAGCTTGGCTGTATGGGTTCCTGCGGGGGCTAGGGCTTCCGGAGTGGGCCGTGGTCCTGATCGTGGGGCTGATCAAGGCCTTCCTCCTGGCCAACTTCGGGCTCATCGGGTTCGCTCTGCTCACCTATGTGGAACGCAAGGTTGTAGCCCGCTTCCAGGATCGTCTGGGGCCGAACGTGGCCGGGCCCTATGGGCTCCTCCAGCCGGTGGCCGATGGCATCAAATTGCTCACCAAAGAGGACACCATGCCGGTTGGGGCTGACCGCTGGGTCTACAACCTGGCCCCGCTGATCATCGCCACGTGCGCCGTGGCACCCCTGGTGGTGATCCCCTTCGGGCCGGGGGCCATCGGTGCGGATCTCAACATCGGGGTGCTTTACGCCCTGGCGGTGGGGGCGGGGGCCCTGGTGGGGGTGTTGATGGCCGGATGGGGGAGCAACAACAAATACGCCCTCCTCGGGGCCTTCCGGGCGGTGGCTCAACTGATCAGTTACGAGATCCCCTCGGTCTTCAGCGTGGTGACCGTGGTGATGATCGCGGGCACCATGTCCACCGTGGGCATCGTCCTCGCCCAGGATGTGCCCTACATCCTGGTCCTCCCCCTCGCGGCGCTGGTGTTCTTTGCGTCCGGTGTGGCGGAGGTCGGCCGAACCCCCTTTGATCTTCTGGAGGCAGAATCCGAGATCGTGGCCGGTTTCCACATCGAATACAGTGGGATGAAGTTCGCCCTGGTCTTCCTGGGCGAGTTCGTCCACGCCCTTGTGGTCTCGGCCCTCTTCGCTGTCCTCTTCCTGGGCGGCTGGCGGGGCCCCTGGTTGCCGCCCTATCTGTGGACGCTGATCAAGATGGGGGTGGGGATCTTCCTGTTCTTCTGGCTACGGGCGACGTTGCCGCGCATCCGGATCGACCAGATGCTCAACCTCAACTGGAAGTTCCTCACGCCGCTGATGATCCTCAACCTGATCGGGGTGGCCCTCCTGGACAAGGGGCTGCGGGCGGCCGGGGTGTCCGGCGGGACATGGGCGGCGGCCCTTGCCGCCTTCAACTGGGTGATGCTCGTCGGGGCCCTGGCCCTGGTGGGCTATCTGGGGCGCCGGGCCCGCATGGCGGCGATGGCCCCTGCGGAGGAGGCGGAGCCGGTGGAGGCGGCGGCCCCGGTGCATTGATCCCACCGAGAGGAGCGACCGGCGATGACGCTGTTGCAGGGGATGTTTCTCCTGTTTGCGCTGTTGACCCTGGGGGCAGGCCTGATGACCGTGCTCAGCCGCCATCTTTTCCACGCGGTCCTCTACCTGATCCTGTCCCTCGTGGGCGTGGCGGGGCTGTTCGTGCTCCTGGAGGCGGAGTTCCTGGCGGGGGTCCAGGTGCTGATCTATATCGGGGCGATCTCCATCCTGATCATCTTCGCCGTCATGCTCACGCGGGGCATGGCCCGCAACCCGGGCCCGCCCTTGAACAACCAGAGCCTGGCGGCCGCGGTGATCGCCGGGCTCTTTTTCCTGCTCCTGGCCCCTGTGCTGGCGGGCTTCCCGTGGCCCCAGGCGGCCCCCCCGGTGCCCGGCGATGCCATTGAGGCCCTGGGCCGCTCCCTGGTGGACCCCGTGCAGTTCGCCTTGCCCTTCGAGCTGGCTTCGGTGATGATCCTGGCGGCGCTGGTGGGGGCCATCTTCATCGCCCGGGAGAAGCGCTAGGGCCATGATGGGGAAGGCGCCATCGCGAGCCTGGTGTCGGTCGGTGACATCTGCGCCTCGTGAGGAGGATCCGGGATGGTATCCCTGAGCGCATATCTGCTGGTGGCGGCGGCGCTCTTCTGCACAGGGGTCTATGGGGTGCTGGCCCGGCGGAACGCCATCGCCATCCTGATGGCCATCGAACTGATGTTGAACGCCGTCAACATCACCCTGGTGGCCTTCTGGCGGTATCTGCATCCCGCGGCGACCACGGGGCAGGCTTTCGCCCTCTTCGTCCTGGTGGTGGCGGCGGCGGAGGCAGCGGCCGGCCTGGCGTTGATCATTAGCACCTATCGCAACCGGGAGACGGTGGACGTTGAGAACATCGATCTTCTGAAGGGTTAACCCCACGAGGTGGAGCCGGATGGAGACCCAGGGAACGCTCCTGCCGTTGTTGGTGGCCCTCATCCCATGGCCGCCTTTCATCGCCTTCGGCCTGATCGCCCTTGTCGCCAATCGCTGGAAGCGGCTCAGCCACACCCTAGCCATCCTCTCGGTGGCCATCTCCTTCGTCCTCTCCCAGGTGGTGTTCTGGGCCGCCATCCGAACCGAGCACCTCGGAGAGCATCCCATCGCCGCGCGTATCGTCTGGCTGCCGGTCGGGGCGCGGCCCCTGGAGTTCGGCGTGTTGGTGGATCCCCTGGGGGCGGTGATGCTGTTTATGGTGCCCCTGGTCTCGTTGATGATCTTCATCTACAGCGTCGGCTACATGGCGGGGGATCCCCACTACAGCCGCTTCTTCGCCCTCCTCTCCCTCTTTGAGGCGGCGATGCTGTTGCTCGTGGTGGCCGACAACCTCCTGATGCTATTCATCGGCTGGGAGGTGATGGGCTTCTGCTCCTACGCCCTCATCGGCTTCTGGTTCCGCAAGCCCTCGGCCTACCGCGCCGCCGTGAAGGCGTTCATGACCACCCGCGTGGGCGACGTGGTGATGCTTCTGGGCATCGCCTACCTCTATGCCCAGACCGGGACGTTGAACTTCCACGACATCCTGCGGAACCCGGAGACCCTGAAGGCGCTGGCGGAGACGCCCTCTTACGTGGCCGGGCTCTCGGTGGCCGCTTTGGCCTCGCTGCTGCTCTTCGCCGGGACGGTGGGCAAGAGCGCCCAGTTCCCGCTGCACGTGTGGTTGCCGGACGCGATGGAAGGCCCCACCCCCGTCAGCGCGATGATCCACGCCGCCACCATGGTCTCGGCCGGGGTTTACACCACCATCCGTATGTTCCCGCTCCTGCAGGCCGGGCAGCACGGCCTGGGGGGCGAGGCCGCTTTCTGGGTGGTGGCCTTGATCGGCGCCTTCACAGCGTTCATGGCCGCCACCATGGGCATGGCCCAGAACGACATCAAGCGGGTGCTGGCCTATTCCACTATCTCTCAACTGGGTTATATGCTGGCTGCCGTGGGGATCGGGGCCTATGTGGCGGCGGCTTTCCATCTCATCACCCACGCCTTCTTTAAGGCCTTGCTCTTCCTGGGCTCCGGCTCCGTCATCCACGCCGTGGAGCACGGCCATCATCCCGCCGGCAGCCACAAAGGCCATGGGGAACCTTTCGACCCCAACGACATGTTCAACATGGGCGGCCTGAGCCGGCGGATGCCGGTGACCTTCTGGACCTTCCTGGCCGGCGGGCTTTCCCTGGCCGGGTTCCCCTTGATCACGGCGGGTTTCTGGAGCAAGGACGAGATCCTGGGGGAGGCCTTCCGCGGGGCTTTTGAGAAAGGGGAGGTTCTTCCGCTCCTGGTCTTCCTGCTCCTGGCGACGGCGGCCCTCCTCACCGGCTTCTATACGATGCGCCAGATCGCCCTCACCTTCCTGGGGGAGCCTCGGACGGCCGCTGCGGCCCACGCGGAGGAGAGCCCTGGCGCGATGATCTTCCCGCTGGTGTTCCTGGCCTTCTTCGCCCTGCTCGGCGGGTTCGTCGGGGTGCCGGAGGGCTTCCCCGTCCTGAGCGGTCTTGTGGGCAGGAACTGGTTCCACGCGTTCGTGGGGGGGACCCTCCTAGAGCACCCGGAGGCGCTGCCTTTCCACCCGGCTCCCGTCTTGCTTTCCTCGGCGATCGCGCTGGCCGGTCTGTTCTTGGGTTGGTGGGTTTACGGGCGGCGTCCCCTGGCCGCTGGCGCCCCCGATCCCCTGGCTCGCCTGGGCCCCGTCTACACCTTCCTGAAGAACCGCTGGTATATCGACGACTTGTATCATCTGCTCTTTGTGCGGCCCACCCTCTGGCTGGCCGAGCGGGCGGTGGCCCTCTTTATGGACCGGGTGGTGATCGACGGGCTCCTGCACGGGATCGCCGACGCCGTATGGTCGATGGGCGCCGCCTTGCGGCTCTTCGACCGCGTGGTGGTCAACGGCATCGGCGACGGGATCGGGGAGGCCGTCAAGGCCGCCGGCCGGGAGCTGCGGGCCCTGCAGACCGGGCTGGTCCAAAACTACCTGCTGGTGGTGGTGCTGGGCATCTTGGGCTTCATTGTCCTCTATACCGTGGCGCCCATGCTGATCGGCTTCTGAGGGAGCCGATGGGAGCGCTGGAAGATCCGAACGCGAAGGGGGAAGCCAGCGATGACGCTCTTCGGGCAACCGATCCCCATCCTGACCCTGATCACCTTCTTCCCGCTGTTCGGGGCCCTGGTGATCGCCCTGACGCCCCGGGACAGCCTTCGGCTGCATCGGGGGCTGGCCTTGCTCTTCAGCCTGATCCCCCTGGGCCTTTCGGCCTGGCTCTGGTTGAACTTCGATCCGGGCCGTCCGGGCTTTCAGTTCGTCGAACGGGCGGTCTGGCTCCCTCAGGTGAACGCAACGTATTTCCTGGGGGTCGACGGGCTCAGCGTGATGCTGATCTTCCTGACCGCTCTCCTCACTCCCCTGGGGGTGCTCGTTTCGTTTAACATCACCCAAGACCCGCGGACCTACTTCGCTCTCTTCCTGGCTCTGGAGGCCGGCATCTTGGGCGTGTTCGTCAGCCTGGATCTGTTGCTCTTCTTCCTGTTCTGGGAGATCGGCCTGGTGCCCATGTATTTCCTGATCAACAACTGGGGGGCGCCGGAGCGCCGTCACTATGCGGCCTTGAAGTTCATCCTCTACACGATGGCGGGCTCCCTGGGGCTGCTACTGGGGATCCAGTTGATCTGGGCGGCTCTGGGCGGCACTCAGGGGGGGACCTTTGACCTCTTGGAGATCAGCCGGCGCTGGCCGGCTCTTCAGGGGACCCTGTTCGGGGTCCCGATGGAAGTGGTGAAGGCGGTGGTCTTCTGGGCTTTTGTCATCGCCTTCGCCATCAAGATCCCGGTCTGGCCGTTCCACACGTGGTTGCCGGATGCCCACACAGAAGCCCCTACCGCCGGCTCGATGATCCTGGCGGGGATCCTGTTGAAACTGGGGGCCTACGGCTTCCTGCGCATCGTGTTCCCGCTCTTCCCGGCGGAGTCGGCGCGGTTCGCCCTGGCGCTGGCGTTGCTGGCTACAGCGGCCATCGTTTTCGGGGCCTACGCGGCCCTGGGCCAGCGGGATTTCAAGCGGTTGGTCGCATATTCTTCGGTGAACCACATGGGATTCGTGGTGTTGGGCATCGCGGTGGCCGGCTACGCCTTGGGCAACCCGGCGGTCCGCGGCCATGCCCTCCTCGCCCTCAACGGGGCGGCCCTACAGTTGTTTGCCCACGGCCTCTCCTCGGCCGCCATGTTCGCCCTGGTAGGGGTGATCTATGACCGCACCCACACACGGGACCTGGAGGCATATGGGGGGTTGTGGAACCGGATGCCGGTTTATGGGGGGATCCTGATCTATTGTGCGATGGCCTCGGTGGGGTTGCCGGGGCTGGCCGGCTTTGTGGCCGAGTATCTCGTGGTGCAAGGGGCCTGGCCGGTCTTCACCGGGCTGACGGCCATCGCGATGCTCGGGCTGCTCATCACCGGGGCCTTCGTGATGAAGGCGATCCAGAAGGTGCTGCATGGGCCCCTGAACCCTCAATGGGCCCGCCTGCCCGAGATCACCGCCCGGGAGGTCCTGGCGCTGGCCCCGTTGATGGCCTTTATGTTGCTCACCGGCCTGTGGCCGGCGTGGATCGTGCCGACGCTCAACGCGGCGCTGATGCAGCTGCTCGGCTGAGGCGGGGGTGGACGACGACCTGCTTTGGAGGCGATGGGGATGACGATCTCAACGGTGCCGATCCCGATCCTGAGTTTCATTGTGTTGACGCCGCTGCTGGGCGCCTTGGTCTTGTTGCTGATCCCGCGTCACCAGAAGGAGGCCGCCCGCGTCTTCGCGGCGGCGGTCTCGGGCTTCACCCTGTTGCTGGCCCTGTGGGCCTTCCTGGCCTACGACCGGGGGGCCGGGGGGTATCAGTTCGTCGAGCGCGTGGCCTGGCTGCCCCAACTGGGGATCCATTACTACATCGGCGTGGATGGGGTCAGCCTTCCCCTGGTGCTGCTCTCGGCCCTCGTCCTCTTCACCGGGGTCCTGGTCTCGTGGAACATCGAGGACCGCCCCCACGAACTGTTCGCCTTCATGTTGCTGCTGGCCAGTGGGATCATCGGCGTCTTCGTTGCCCGCAACCTGGTCTTGCTGTTCTTTTTCTATGAGATCGCCATCTTCCCCAAGTATTTCCTGATCGCCATCTGGGGCTCCACCCGCAAAGAATACGCGGCGATGAAGTTGGTCCTTTACACCCTGGTGGGCTCCATCATCGCCCTGGTGGGGGCCCTGGCCCTCTACTTCGTCTCGCCCGTGCGCACCTTCGATATGGACGTGTTGCGGGACCTGGCCGCCCAGGGGGCCTTCGCCCGGTCGGTGCAGGTGCTGGGGAGGGCCGTCCGCTTCGACTACTTGTGGTTCCTGCCGATCTTCCTGGGCTTCGCGGTGACCGCCGGCCTTTGGCCGTTCCACAACTGGGTGCCGGATGGCCACTCGGCGGCGCCCACGGCGGGCTCGATGTTCCTGGCCGGTGTGGTGATGAAGGTGGGGGCTTACAGCGCCCTGCGGGTGGGCATCGAACTGTTGCCCGGCGGGGCGGTCTACTGGCTGCCCGTGGTGGTCTTCCTGGCCGTCGTCGCCGCCCTGTATTCAGCGGCCATCTCGCTGGTGCAGGAGGACCTCAAATACGTCATTGCCTTCTCCAGCATCGGCCACATGGCTTTCGTGACCATCGGGTTCGCCGCCATGAACGTCACCGGCCTGACGGGGGCCGTCCTGCAGATGTTCTCCCACGGGGTGATGGCGGCCATCCTGTTCGCCGTGGTGGGCATGGTGTACGACCGGGCCCACACCCGCTACCTAGCGCACCTGGGCGGCTTCGCCCGGGTGATGCCCATGGCGACGTTGGGCTTCGTGCTGGGCGGGTTGGTGGCCATGGGGATGCCTGGCTTCTCCGGCTTCATCGCTGAGTTCCAGGTGTTCGCTGGGATCTGGGCGGCGCGGGACACCGCCTGGTGGTATCCGTGGATGGCCATCCTGGCGGCCCCCAGCATCGCACTCTCAGCGGCCTACATCCTGCGGGCCCTGCAGGCCACCTTCTTTGGAGAACTGGACCGCGGGCGGTTCCCGGAGGCGGGGGATGTCACCGTCCTGGATAAGGTGGCCATCATCACCCTCGCTGTGTGGTTCGTCCTCATCGGAGTGTTCCCGCGAGTGATGACCGATATGATCCAGACGGGAGTAGAGCCCATCGCAGCGTTGCTCCACGGCGCGATGCTCGCCTCGATCCGATGATCCGGCGTTGAGCCATCCCGCGAGCGAGGAGGACTGGATGGTCGGGCTCTCATGGTGGGCACATCTGTGGTCGGTCCTGCCGGAGATCGTGTTGGTCGTGGCGGCCGTGCTGGTGATGGCCGTCGACGCCGGGCTCCCGGAAGGCCGGAAGCGGGAACTGGGCTACTGGGCCATCGGGGGCTTGCTGGCCGCCTTCGGGGTCGCTGTCCTGCAGGCCGCCCAGTTGGTCGGAGGCCTGGCCGCCCCTTACGAGGCGTTCGGCGGGTCGGTCCGGGCGGACCTGGCCGCCATGTTCTTCCGGTTGATCTTTATCCTCTCGGGGATCCTGACGGCGGCCATCTCGATGGACTTCCGTCCGTTGCGTCAGAGCGGGGAATATTACGCCCTGATACTCATCGCTGTCCTGGGGATGGGGTTGATGGGAGCGGCCATCAATTTGGTGACCCTATATCTGGCCCTGGAGACAGCGGGGATCGCCTTGTATCTGCTGGCCGGGTATCTGCGCGAGACGCCGCGCTCGGCGGAGGCCGGCCTCAAGTATTTTCTGTTCGGCGTTTTCAGTTCCACGGTGATGCTTTACGGGATGGCCCTGCTCTACGGGTTCACGGGCGAGATCGGTTACGGGGGCATCGCCCGGTCTTTGGGCACCCTTCCGACCTCTGCCGTGATGGCTGCCCTCCTGCTGGTCCTGGTGGGCTTTGGCTTCAAGGTTTCCGCAGTCCCTTTCCATTTCTGGACGCCAGACGTCTATGAGGGGGCGCCGACACCGATCACGGCGTTCATCTCTGTCGC
The DNA here is from genome assembly GCF_040289485.1 of Thermoflexus sp. Lineage (GTDB taxonomy): Bacteria > Chloroflexota > Anaerolineae > Thermoflexales > Thermoflexaceae > Thermoflexus. Next base: position 48,060 of record NZ_PSLG01000004.1, on the reverse strand, counting down.
CTCCAAAGCCGCGGGCTTCGCCGTCCTGATCCGGGCCATGATCGAGGCCTTCGCCGCGGTCCAAGGGAACTGGGTGGCCTTGATCGCCGCCCTGGCCTTCGTGACCATGACCGTGGGGAACTTGTTGGCCATCCCCCAGCGCAACCTGAAGCGGCTGCTGGCTTATTCCAGCATCGCCCAGGCTGGCTATATCCTGATCGGCGTGGCCGCGGCCAGCCCGCTGGGGATCGCCGCCTCGATCTTCTATCTGGGGATCTACACGCTGACCAACATCGCCGCCTTCGCCGTGGCGGTGATCATGACCAACGCAACGGGCAGCGAGGAGATCCGGGACCTGGCCGGCCTCTCCCGGCGGTCGCCGGGCCTGGCCTTGGCGATGCTGGCTGCTTTGCTCTCCCTGGGCGGCATCCCGCCGCTGGTGGGCTTCTTCGCCAAGCTCTTCGTCTTCGCCGCCGCCATCGAGAGCGGTCTGCTCTGGCTCGCCGTCGCCGGCGTCCTCAACGCCATGGTTGCCTTTTATTACTACATCATGGTGGCCCGGGCCATGTATGTAGACCGCTCCCCGGAGGAGGGGAAGCCGATCTGGATCTCCCGGCCTGAGCGCCTCACCCTGTGGTTCACGGTGGCCGGGGTGATCCTGCTGACGGTTCTGGTCTATCCGCTGTATCAATTGGCGCTGCTGGCCGCCCAGGCTTTCTAACGCTATGAGAAGCACGAAGGGAAAAACCGCCGCGCAGGGCCGATTTTCTAAGGCCCCCCTTGTCACAGAGGGGCGAAGCAGGTATCCTATAAGGGCTGCGCTTTGTGAGAAGGGGAGCGATCCGACGTCCGGGAGAACTCCCTGGGGGGAAACCGGGGCCGAAGGGGTTCGATGAAGTCCCCGGGGCGATGGTGGATCCGGGCTTGGAATTTGGCGCTGGCCGGGGCGTTGTCTCAAATCGGCTTCATCCCGGTGGTGGCCGTGGTGGGGGCGATGTTCTGCGGCCTCTGGCTGGATCTTCGGCTGGGCACCCGGCCGGTCCTGACGGCTGCTTGTATGTTGCTGGGGGCCACCCTGGGGCTGATCGTGATGGTTCGGGCTGCCATAACGGCAGCGGCCCAGTTCCGGATGGGGGAGCCGGGCCCGCGGCGGAAACCGGGCCCGCCTCCCGTCCCATCCCAAGGGGAGGATGAGTCCTCGCCATGGGGAAGCTGATCCGGCGGTTGGGACCGTATCTGTTGTTGGGGCTGATCGGGCTGCTCTCCTGCGGGGTGGGCGGCCAGGCCTCCCTCTGGCTGCTCGGCAACCTGGACGCGTTGCTCAAGGGGGCCCGTGGGCTGTCGTCAGCGGCCGGCTGGATCGGAACCCTCCTGGTGGACGCCATTGTGTTCGCCGTGGTCCTGTGGGGGCTGCGGGACGTCCGGGTGATCCGCTATTTCCAGATCCTGGTGGTGACCCCCCTGGTTCTCGGTTTCGTGCTGGGGACCTCGCTGTTCTTCGGGACGTTGGGGAGCGGCCTATCGGTGGCGGGGCGCCCGGTGAAGGCGGTGCTGCCGGTGATCCTGGTGAAACCGGAGCCCCTGACCGGGCCGCTGATCTTCGGGGCGCCTTTGACCAACACCATGGTGGCGATGGTGTTGGTGGATGGGGTGGTGCTGGGTCTAGGGCTCTTGGCCGCGCGGCGCGCGGGGCCGCTGCCGCCTCCCCTCCGCGGGCTGGGGGTGCTGGTCCATCTCTTTGAGTTCCTGGTCGAGACCCTCTACGAGAACCTGGCCAAGGTGGTGCTGGGGCACCGGGCCCGGCAGATCTTCCCGCTGGTGGCCTCCATCTTCCTGATGGTGCTGACGGCCAACTGGATGGGGCTGATCCCGGGCTTCGATTCCATCGGGAGGGTGGAGAAGGCCCATGGCCCGGAGCCCGGCTATCATGTCATCCGCTGGGGGCCCCTCACCCTCCTCACTGCAGAGGCGGCCGCGTCTGCCGAAACTGGCCACGAAGCCCAAGGGCACGGGGCGGAGGCCGAGAAGGGCGGCTATGTTTTAGTCCCCTACCTCCGAGCCCTGAGCACCGATTTGAACTTCACCATCGGACTGGCCCTGGTGGCTGTCTTCATGGTGCAGGTCTGGGGGGTTCGGACTCTCGGCCCGGGCTATTTCTGGAAGTTCTTTAACATCAAGGCCCTGCGCCACGGTTTCATGGGGTTCATCGAATTCTTGGTCAGCCTCCTGGAGCTGGTCAGCGAGGTGGCCAAGATTCTTTCCTTCTCCTTCCGGTTGTTCGGGAACATCTTTGCCGGCCACGTGCTGTTGGGGATCATGATCTTCCTGCTGCCGCTGTTGGTCCCCGCCATCTTTTATGGACTGGAGATCTTCGTTGGCTTGATCCAGGCTTTCATTTTCATGATGTTGACTATGGTCTTCATCGCCCTGGCCATGGCGGGCCACGGTGAAGGGCCCTCCGGACATCCGGATGCGTCCCACTGAAGCGGATTGCCACCTCCCCGACTTGGGGGGCGATCATCTTATAACCAAACAACAGGAGGTTGCCGATGCTGGGGCTGATTCTGGCTCAGGAGATCCTGTCGCCGCAGACGTTAAGCGTGTTGGGGGCCGGTCTGGCCATCGGCCTTGGAGCGATCGGACCGGGGATCGGGATCGGCCTGCTGGCCAGCGGGGCGTTGCAGGCCATCGGCCGCAACCCGGACGCCACGCCGCAGATCCAATTGAACATGATCTTGGCTATCGCCTTCGCCGAGGCCATCGCCATCTATGCTCTGGTGGTGGCGTTGTTGCTCAAGTTCGTGGCTTGATGGTCATCCGGCTTCAAGCGGCGCGCCCTTGCCATCGATGGTGAATGGGGAGGCGGTTGGAGCCTCTTTCGGGCATGAAACTGCGACGAGGGGAGGCCGACGTTGGAGGCCTTGGGGATCAACCCGATTTATCTGATCGCGCAGATCCTGAACTTCCTGCTGATCTGGTTCCTGCTCTCCCGCCTGGTCTTCCCGCGTGTCCTGAAAGCCCTCGAGGAGCGGCGGGCCCTCATCGAGAAGGGTCTGGAGGACGCGAAGGCGGCAGAGCAGTTGCGGGCGAGCGTGCAGGCGGAGCGCCAGCGGATCCTCGAGGAGGCTATCGCAGAGCGCCAGCGGATCGTGGCCGAGGCGGTCCGCCAGGCGGAGCAGCAACGGGCGCAGATCCTCGCTGAAGCCCGGACGGAGGCTCAGCGCCTCCTCGAGGTCGCCCGGGAGGAGGCCGAGCGGGAGCGGGAGCGCATCCTGGGCGAACTGCGGAGTCATATCGCCACCCTGGCCCTGGCTGCGGCCTATCGGGTGGTGGGTGATGCCCTCGACGAGACGCGTCATCGGCGCTTGATCCAGGAGTTCTTCACCACGATGCCCCCGAGGGTCTTGGAGGAGCTCCGAGGGGTAAAGGGGGATCGGGTGGAGGTCATCAGCGCGATCCCCCTCCAGGAGGAAGAAAAACAGAGCATCCGCCAGGAGCTCGCCGCCCGCCTGGACCTCACCAGCGACGTGATCTTCCGGGTGGATCCGACGATCCTCGGCGGGCTGGTTGTCCGGGTTGGGGATCGGGTGGTCGATGGGAGCGTCCGATCCCGCATGGAAGGCTTGCGGGCGGTCCTGGCCCCCTGAAGCCGGAGACGGCAGACGGAACCATCTCTCTGGTCACCCGGTTAAGGATGGTAGGGCCAGGACCTTCCCCACGGTCCTGGCCTTGCTGTTTTGCTGGATCCTTCCAATCGGATTGGATTAAAATATGACCTGAGAGGTGGAAAGAGCGAAGACGTCTTCAGCGTGCACCCTGTTTCCGGAGGGGGGAATGGCTCTCGAGGAACTGAAGGAGGAGGTGCGCCAGGCCCTGCCGCAATGGCTCCGGGAGGATCCTGCCCTGCGCCTCGTCCTCCGAGAGGTGGTGGAGGAGGTGTTGCGCCCGTGGGAGGAAGTGCTCTCCGAGTTGCGGGCTTTCCGGAGGGAGGCAGAGGAGCAATGGAAAGCCTATCAACGGGAATCGGCCAGGATGTGGGAGGCCATCCAGCGGCTGATCGAGGTGACCCAGGCGCATTCGCGGCGTTTGGAGGAGCACTCGGAGGCCATTCGGGCGTTGATGGCGCGGGTGGAGGAGCATTCGCGGCGTTTGGAGGAGCATTCGGAGGCCATTCGGGCGCTGGTGGCGCGGGTGGAGGAGCATTCGGAGGCCATCCGGGCGCTGGGGGCTCGAGTGGATTATCACTCTCAGGTTCATGAGCGGCTTCTGGCGGCAGTAGAACGGCATTCCCATGAGATCCGCCGTCTGGGCGCGACGATCGGGGCCCTCGGGGCCCGCTGGGGCCTCTACAGCGAGGGGGCTTTCCGGGATGGGATGGCGGCCATCCTGCAGGAGGCGGGCTGGAAGGTGGAGCGCTTCCTGGCCATGGACACCGAGGGTTATGTCTTCGGGCGCCCCGATCAGGTGGAGATCGATGTGGTGATCCGGGATGGGAGGGCCATCCTGATCGAGATCCGCTCTTCGGTGAGCCGGGGCGATGTGGCCGTTTTCCAGCGGAAAGCCGAGTTCTACACCCGCCGCACCGGCCTCCCCGTCGCTCGACGCATCTTGATCTCCCCCATGATCGAGCCACGGGCTCATGATCTGGCGCGGCAGATGGGCATGGAGGTCTACACGTATCCGGAGGACGTGGCCCCCGAACCTCCGTCTTCGGCATGAAGAGGCCCCTGCGTCCGAGCCCGGCTGCCTGCCATGTTCCCTGTTTTCCTCTGGTGGCTCCTGCTGGCGGCGATCGGCTTCTCGACGTGGCCTCTGGTGTTTGGGGTGTTCCGATGGCTCCCTGACCGCGGCCTCGCCTGCGCCCGTCCCTTGGGGCTGCTGTTGCTGGGCTTCCTTTGGTGGTGGGGCGGCAGCATGGGGTGGCTCCCCGTCTCGCCCGGCGGCGCCCTGGCCGCATGGGGGGTGGTCGCTGCGATGGGGCTGTGGCTGGCCGACCGGGGCGGGGAGTCCCCCTGGGAATGGCTCCGGGCCCATCGTTCCCTGGTGGCTTTCTACGAGGTGCTGTTCGCCCTCTCCTTCGCCGGCTGGGCAGCCTTCCGAGCCTACAATCCGGAGATCACCTACACCGAGAAACCTATGGAACTGGCCTTCCTCAACGCGGTGGTCCGGGCGGATCGCTTCCCCCCTCATGACCCCTGGCTCTCCGGCTTCGCCATCAGTTACTATTACTTCGGCTATGTGCTCCTGGGTTTCCTCACGGAGCTCTCCGGGCTCCCCACCCGTCTGACATTCAACCTGGGGGTCGCGGCATGGTTCGCTATGACCGTGACAGCGGCCGCCGGCTTGACCCTGAACTTGTGGCGCCTCTACCGGCCGGGGCAGCCGCGGACGGCCCTGGTGGTGGCGTTGCTGGGGGCCTTTTGGGTCGGCCTGGCCGGCAACGCCGAGGCCCTTCTGGATCTGGCCCATGCCTGCGGCTGGATTCGGGATCCCAAGTTCTGGGAATGGCTGGACATCCCGGAATTGAACACGCCGCCGCCCCAGCGCCCGTGGCCGGCGTGCTGGCCGCCTGCGGATCGCCCCTGGGCCTGGTGGCGGGCCTCCCGGGTGATCCGGGATTACACGCCAGATGGCCAACACCAAGAGGTGATCGATGAGTTCCCTCAGTTCAGTTTCTTGCTGGGGGACCTGCACCCCCATGTCCTGGCCCTTCCGTTCGCCCTCACAGCGGCAGCGCTGGCGCTGGCAGCCTTCCGCATCGCCTCCGCGGCCCCTGCCTCTCGAAGCCTGAGGGATCAACTGGCAGAGAACGGACCGTGGTGGGGGGCGTTGCCGGTTGTTTTGGGCGGGCTGGCTTTCCTGAACACCTGGGATTTCCCGATCTATACCGGCCTGCTTTGGGCGGCGTGGGGGCTGGGCGCATGGAGCGCCGATCGCCCGCCTCAAGCCTGGATCCGGGAAGGGATGGCTCTCGGGCTCGGCGTCCTGATCCCGGGTTTCCTTTTGTATTTGCCCTTCTACCTGGGGTTCCGCTCTCAGGCCGGGGGGTTGCTGCCGAACCTGTATAACGGCACGCGCCTTCCTCAGTTCCTGGTGATGTTCGGGCTCCATCTCGCCGGCCTCCTCCTCTGGGTGGGGCATCAGGCCTTCCGCCGGGCCCGAGAGGGAACGCTGGGATGGACGCGCTGGGGAGGGCGGGTGCTGGTCGGGGCGCTGGCCCTGGGGGCGGCCCCGGTGCTGGGTTTGGTGATCCTCTACCGTTTGGCCTTGACGCTGGGAATCGCACTCCCCGGATCGCCGGTCTCTCTGTCCGCTTTGGAGCCGTGGGTGGTGGGCCGCCTGATCGATGGGACGGTAGAGATCGGCGGGCGGGCCCTGCCCGCCAGCGGGCCGTGGGTGCCGATGGTCCTGGCTGGGATCGGCGCGGGGGCCGTTGGCCTCTGGGGGAAAGGGCGGGGAGGGGTGGAATCCTTCGTCGGGCTGTTGATTGTCTTCGGCGCGGCCCTGGCCTGGGCCGTGGAGTTCGTCTTCCTGCGGGATTTCTTCGGCACCCGTATGAACACGGTGTTCAAGTTTTATTTCCAGACCTGGGTGCTCTGGAGCGTGGCCCTGGCCTGGGGGATGGGGGTTCTCTGGGAGGAAGCCCGGGCCGCGCGGCCGGCCTTGGCCTTCGGGTTTGCAGGGATGATCGCCTGGGCGGCCCTCTACCCGGCGCTCATGATCCCGATCAAGGCCGATTTTTTCGCCCGCCCCCCCACGCTGGACGGTTATGCCTACTTGGGGGAGTGGGCGCCGGACGACCTGGCGGCCATCGAGTGGCTGAACCAAACGGTGCAGGGGACGCCGGTCATCCTAGAGGCCCCTGGCTGGCGGGGGATCTCCTTCCAGCCGGAGTTCGGCCGCTTCGCCGCCCACACGGGCCTGCCCACAGTTCTGGGTTGGGCCGGCCACGAGCACCAGTGGCGGGGCTCCTACGCGCCGATCGCCGCCCGCGAGCCGGACCTCGAGGTTCTCTGGCTGTCCACGGATCTGGAGCGAACCCTCGCCCTCCTAGAAAAATATGAGATCGCGTATGTGATCGTGGGCCGCACCGAGCGCCAGAACTTCCCTCCTCAGGCCCTGCGTAAGTTCGAACAGTTGCTGGAGCCTGTGTTCCGCCAGGGGAAGACGGTGATCTACCGGAGGCGGGTCGGATGAAGGAGGAACACTCACCTCAGGGGGGGATCTGGTTCCTGCTCGGTCTGATAGGGGTCGTTCTCTTGGGATGGGGTTGGGGGCTGGACCGGCGCCCGGCAGCCCCCTGGGAGGTCCTCCAGGCTTGGGCCGCCTGGCAGGGCGGCCCGCTGCCGATGGGGGGAAGCCCTCTGGGGGCCGTCTGGAACACCCTGGTCTTCGGGATCTTCGGCCCCGATGAAGGATGGATGCGGTCCGGGGCGCTGGTGGCCGGCGCCCTGGTGGCGCTTGCTCTCTGGGCGATGCGGCCGACCTTGGGAACCGCCGGGGCTCTCGGGGCGATCGTCCTCTGGATCCTCTCTCCCAGCGCTGCCGCGGCCTCCCGGTTTCTGGACGGCGGGAGCGCGGCGGCCGCTGCCTGGGCCGCCGTCCTCGCCCTCTGGATGACCTCCCTCGCATGGCGAGAATGGGGACTGGCTCTGGCCCTGGGGATCGGCGCGGCCGCCGGCCCGGCCTTCTGGACCGGAGCCGTGGGGCTGCTGCCACTGTTCGGGCTGGCCCGACGAGGAGAGCCCCTTCCTCGCTGGAGGACGCTGGCCCGGGCGGGGGCGGTTTTCGTGCTGGCGGCGACCGGAGCGGGGCTGCGGCCGTCCGGCCTGCGGGAGGCGATCGATGGGCTCACCGCCTGGATGGGAGGCTTCCGACCGGAGCCGGCGCTCCACGGCTGGCTGGTGCTCCAGGCCCTGCTCCGCTTCGAGGGCGGGATCTTCCTCCTGGGGCTAGCGGGCTGGATCCGTGCCATCCGGAACCGGGATCGCCCCGGGACCACCCTGGGCATCGGGGCGCTCCTGGTGCTGGTCCTGGGAGGGATCCGCTGGGGCGCGCCGTTCACCGAGCACGCCGTCCTTCTGGTCCCCTGGGTGGCGCTGGCGGGGCATGCGGTTCAAGGGCTGTGGGAGGCCCTGGCGCCGGCTTTTCGGGCCCGGCCAGGCGTGGCGGCGGCGGCGGCAGGAATGAGCGGAGTAGGGGCCATCCTCGTGGTCGCTGCGGCTACGTGGGATGTCCGACCGGAAGGGGCCCGCTGGTTGTTCCTGGCTGGAGTGCTGGGATTGCTGGGGATGGTGATCTGGCTTATGGGGAGTCTCTCTTCCACGGGGTTTTCCGAGGGAGGGATCCGGAGCCCTGCCCTCGCCGGGGGATTGGTGGGCATCCTCCTGGTCCTGGCAGGGGCGCAGGGGGCGGCGATGACGGCCGTGGTGCGGCGGGTCGATCCGATGCCTGGGCTTTCCTGGTCGGAGATGACCGCTCCCGAGGTCGCCGGGCTCCGGGCCTTCCTCCGGGAGCAAGCGGCGATCCGGAAAGAGATACCGGGGGCCTTGCGGATCGGGGTGGTGACCGAGGGGCCAGAGGCGATCTTTTGGCGATGGACCCTCCGGGACTTCTCGGTTCGGGTGGTCGCGGCGCCGCCAGCTGCGCTGGAAGAAGAGAAGGAATTCTGGATCGCGCCGGCGGGAGTGGCGTTGCCCATGGAGCCGGACCGTTGGGTTGGGCGTCCCTTCTCCGTCCGCATCGATCCGATCGACCCGATGCGCCTCCCTCGCCCAGAGGCGGTCCTCTGGGCGCGGCTTCCCGTTCCATGAAAGCCGCGTGCTATAATCCGCATCCGGTTGTCGACGGAAAGTTTCGGTAGGTGGGCGGACCACAGCGGCCAAGGAGCCCTGGGGATGGTGAGGACGCCGGAACGTTCCCTGCAATCCCGCTGGCGCGATCTGCTGGCCGGTCTTTCCCCTTTCGAGCGCTGGGCCTACGGCTTCCTGCTCGCCGCGGCGATCTTCACCCGGTTGTGGCGGTTGGGCGAGCGGGTGATGAGCCACGACGAGAGCCTGCACGTCTATTACGCGTGGCTGCTGGCTCAGGGCAAGGGATTTCAACACACTCCTTTGATGCACGGCCCCCTGAAATTCCACCTGGACGCCCTGGCCTATCTCCTGTTCGGGGCGGACGATTTCACCGGCCGGCTCCCGGTGGCCCTGGCTGGGATCCTCTTGGTTCTCACGCCCATTTTCCTGCGTCGTTGGCTGGGGCGCTGGGGCAGCCTTCTGGCAGCCCTCTTCTTCCTCATCTCGCCGATGATCCTCTACCACAGCCGTTACATCCGGGACGAGGGGCTGATGGCCCTGTGGGCGGTCCTCACTGTCTGGATGCTCTTCGCCTATCTGGAGACACGAGAGCCCCGCTGGCTATATGGCCTGGCGGCGATGGTGGCCCTGTTCTACACGACGATGGAGGCCGCCTTCATCTATCTGGCCATTTTCGGGCTCTTGCTCTTCGGGGCCTGGGCTGCTGCCGTGTTGCGGGATCCGCGCTGCACCCGGCAGGACCGAACCCGGTTGGGGGTGGGGACCGGGCTGCTCCTGGCCGGGGGCTTGGTGATGCTCATCGGCCTGGAATCCGGCCGCGAGGCCATCCCGGGTGCCTTCGTCTGCCGGCCGGAGGGCATCCCGACCGGCGGGCGCTGGCTGGCCTTGGGAGGTGGGCTGGCGGCCCTGGGCGGGATCGGGCTGCTGGCGGCGGTCCTGGTCGGCCGCTGGGGCCGCGACCGGTTGCGGGAGCAGCCGGCCTTCGATCTGATGGTGGTCATTGGGGGGCTGAGCCTCTGGATGCTCTCGGCCGCCGGTCTGGTCTGGCTCAACCCGGTCTGGCTGTTGTTCGCTGGCCGTCCTTTCGCCTCGATGTCCCTCTTCGAGGGCGGCGCCTTCAGCGGGCTCACCGAGGAGATGATCCGCGTGCTCCTCTTGTTCCTTCTCTTCGGTGCCCTCAGCACGGCCATCGGGATGGCGTGGGATCCCGGACGATGGCCGGTCCTGATGGGGATCTTCTTCGGCATCTCCCTACCGCTGTTCACCACGTTCTTCACCAACGGGGCGGGGGTGGCCACTGGCTACATCGGCTCGCTGGGCTACTGGCTGGCTCAGCAGTGCGTGCAGCGGGGGAGCCAGCCGCTGTTTTACTATTTCGTTATCGCGCCCATGTATGAGTTCATGCCGCTGCTCCTCTCCCTGCTGGCCATCGGTTTCTATCTAGGGCGCTGGGTCGCCGACGCACCGGTGGGGGACCGTTGGGGCTGGGCGTTCCGGGGGTTCCTGGGTGCGTGGACCGTTCTCTCGTGGGCCGCCTACACCCTGGCCGGGGAAAAGATGCCCTGGCTCACCGTGCACCTGACGACGCCTATGATCCTGCTCTCGGCGGCCTTCTTGAATGATACCCTGGGGGCGCTGGACTGGGCCCGATGGTGGCGGAGCGGCGGCGGGTGGGCCGCCCTCTTGGTCCCTCCCTTTGGGGCTGCCCTCCTCGGGTTGCGGGAGGCGGTCCCCCAGGCCCTGGCGGGGGCGTCCCTGCCGTCCCTCGTGGCCGCTAACCAGGCGCTAGCGGCCTTGATCGCTGTGGGGGTCATCGGGGGGGTCTGGGGTTGGCTGTGGCCGCGCCTGGGCCTGGGCGGGTTCCTGGAGTCCGTGGGCGTGGTCGCCCTGCTCGCGCTGATCTTCGCCACCGTGCGCGTGGCCTGGCGGTTCAGTTTCATCAATTACGATTTGGCCCTCGAGCACGGCGTCTATGCCCACGGGGGGCCTGGGGTCAAGATCGCCATGCGCCAGATCGAGGACCTCGCCCGCATCCTAGGCCGGGACCAGGTGGTGGTGGCCTACGACAACGACGCTTCATGGCCGTTCAGTTGGTATCTGCGGGACTGGCCACAGCGTTATTTCGGCGAGACCCCGAATCGGGAAGCCCTGGAATCGCCGGTGGTCATCGTGGGCAGCGCCAACTGGCATAAGGTGGAGAACGTCCTTCGGACCACCCATGAAGCCTACCAATACCACCTGATCTGGTGGCCCATGGAGGACTACCGGGAACTGACCTGGGAGCGCCTGATCCGCTGGCTGGCGGATCCGGAGCGGCGGGCGGCCCTCTGGGATATCTTCTGGAGCCGCGACTATGCACGTTACGACAGGATCACCGGCAAAACCCATCGCGTGGATCAGTGGCCGCTGGCCCACGATTTTAAACTGTTCATCCGGAAGGACCTGACGGTGAAGGCGTGGCCCCTGCGGCCGGAGCGGGCGACGGCCCCAGTGGAGGTCGATCCCTATGCCCGCGTTCACCAGCCTTTGATGGCGGTCCGGATCCTGAGTGGCCCCGGCTCCGAGCCGGGTCGCTTTCAGGAGCCCCACGACGTTGCGGTGGGGCCTGACGGCTTCCTCTACATCACGGATGGGCGGAACCATCGGGTGCAGGTGTTCACGCCCGACGGACGCTTCGTGCGGGCGTGGGGTTCCTACTGCGCCCTCTATGAGGACGGGCAGCCCGGCTGCGTCGACCCCGACGGCCCCGGCCCGCTGCCCTTGGGGGCCGGACAGTTCAACGAGCCGTGGGGGATCGCTGTGGGGCCAGACGGCTCGGTTTACGTGGCCGATCTGTGGAACCATCGCATCCAGCAGTTCACCGCCGACGGCCGTTTCGTCCGTGCCTGGGGAGCGTTCTATCGGGTGGCGGCGGACCCGCGGGAGCAACCGGGCATGTTCTTCGGACCGCGGGAGGTCGTGGTCCATAGGGATCGTGTGTATGTGGCGGACACCGGGAACAAGCGGATCCAGGTGTTCGACCGCGAGGGACGCTTTGTGGCCGCCTGGGGAGGGGCGGGGATCGCTCCCGGGCAGTTCGAGGAGCCGGTGGGGCTGGCCGTGTTGCCCTCGGGGGACCTGGTGGTCGCCGACACCTGGAACCGCCGCATCCAGATCGTCTCCCGGGACGGTGTGCCGATCCGCTCCTGGGCGATCGCGGGGTGGCTGGATCAATCCCCGACCACCAAGCCTTACGTGGCGGTGGATCTCCAGGGGCGGATCCTGGTCACAGATCCCACTGGCTTCCGGGTGCTTGTCTTCAACCAAGAGGGCATTCCCTTGCTGAGTTTTGGGCAATACGGCGAGGACGCGGGGTTCTTCGGGCTTCCACAGGGGATCGCCGTCGGTCCGGAGGGCTCCGTCTGGGTGGTCGACGCCGGCGGAAACCGAGTGTTGGCGTTTCGATGGCCGTGAGGGGAGATCGGCTGGCTGAGGTCTTAAAGGCGCATCGCGCGACTCCAAATTGTGTTTTTGGAGGGACCGATGAAGCTCCACGAGTTCCAGTCGAAGCAACTCTTCGCCCGCTATGGCATCCCGATCCCTCGGGGGAAGGTGGCGGCCAGCCCTGAGGAAGCCCGGGCCGTCGCCAAAGAACTGGGGAGGCCGGTGGTGGTGAAGGCCCAGGTGCTGGTGGGCGGGCGCGGGAAGGCCGGCGGGATCCGCTTGGCCCGCACCCCCGAGGAGGCGGAGCAGATCGCCGAGCAGATCCTTAGCATGACGCTGAAAGGCCTGCCCGTGCGGCGGGTCCTGGTGGATGAGGCCGCCGAGATCCAAGCCGAGCTCTACCTGGGCCTGGTGATCGATCGGGCCCGGCGCCGTGTCGTGGCGATGGCCTCCTCGGCGGGCGGGGTGGATATCGAAGAGGTGGCGCGGGCGACGCCGGAACGGATCGTGCGGGTGGTGGTCGAGCCCGAACTGGGCCTGCGGGAGTATCAGGCCCGCCGACTGGCGGCCGGGATCGGCCTGGATCGCGCCCTGTGGTCTGCTTTCGCCCAGATCGCCCTGGGCCTCTACCGCTGCTTCGAAGAGAACGACGCTACCCTGGCCGAGATCAATCCCCTCGCCGTGGTCCCCGGCCCGGCCCTGCTCGCCCTGGATGGGAAGGTGATCATCGACGACAACGCCCTCTTCCGGCATCCCGACCTGGCGGCCATGCGGGATGAGGATGAGGAGACGCCGGCCGAGCGGGAGGCCCGCAAGTACGGGATCAGTTATGTGCAGCTGGACGGCACCATCGGCTGCATGGTCAACGGGGCAGGGCTGGCCATGGCCACCATGGACATCATCCAACTCTATGGAGGGCGTCCGGCCAACTTCCTGGACATCGGCGGCGGGGCGGGGGCCGAACGGGTCGCCGCAGCCATGCGCCTGATCCTCTCCGATCCCAACGTCCGGGCGGTGCTCATCAACATCTTCGGGGGGATCACCCGCTGCGACGAGGTCGCTCGTGGGATGCTCGCCGCCTTCGAGATGGTGCGCCCTCGGGTGCCGGTGGTGGTGCGGCTGGTAGGCACAAACGAGGAGGAAGGCCGGCGCGTCCTGCAGCAGGCGGATGGGGTGTCCTTACACACCGCGACCACGTTGGTGGAAGCCGCACAACTGGCGGTGCGCCTGGCCGGGGATGGAAGCGGGGCCGTCTGAGTCGATGCGGGGATCCAGATGAATCGCTGGCGGGGGGGAAGCCCGTGCAGGCCGGTCTCTGTCACGCCTGAGCAAGTTCCGTCGCCGGATGGGCTGCAGGCTTGACGCGTTGGCTCTTTGCGGTGATCGAGCGGCGGTCAAGATCCAGCAGGTGTGGCGGTTCGGTTCCATTGCCCGCGACGAAGAGGGGCCGGGCAGCGACGGGGATCTTCTGGCCATCGTCCGCGAGGCCCGGGAACCTTTCCCAGAGCCAGAGATGCCCTGGCGGGTCGGCCTTCTCATAGGGTTCTCGTTTACAATCAAGAAGAGGCGCGGAACCTGGCCCGACAGCCGGGCTTGCTGGTCCGGACCGCGCTGCGGGAAGGCCGGCCCATCTGGGGGACGTCCCTGGCCTGGGGCGGGGAGCCGTCGAAGTCTCTTTCTGGACCGGAGCGACGATTGTTTAACCGATGAGGAGAGCAGGCCATGAGCATCCTGATCAACCGCAACACCCGCGTGGTGGTTCAGGGGATCACCGGCCGCGAGGGCCAGTTCCATACCCGACAGATGCTCGAATACGGCACCCAGGTGGTGGCAGGGGTCACCCCCGGCAAGGGCGGGCAGTGGGTGCTGGGGGTTCCGGTCTTCGACACCGTGCAGGAGGCGGTGGAGGCCACCGGGGCCAATTGCTCAGTGATCTTTGTGCCGGCCCGCTTCGCCCCCGATGCCATCCTGGAGGCCGCCGACGCCGGGATCCCCCTGATTGTTTGCATCACCGAAGGAATCCCCGTCCACGATATGATCTGCGTCCGCGCTTACCTGGACCGCAAGGGGGTGCGCCTGATCGGCCCCAACGGCCCGGGGCTGATCACGCCCGGGGAGAGCAAAGTGGGGATCATCCCCGGCCACATCACCCGGCCGGGACCGGTGGGCATCGTCTCCCGCTCCGGGACCCTCACCTATGAGGTGATCGCGGCCCTGAGCCAGCGAGGGATCGGCCAGAGCACGTGCGTGGGCATCGGCGGCGATCCCATCCCCGGCACCAACTTCGTGGAGATCCTGGCCATGTTCGAGGAGGATCCCCAGACGGAGCACATCGTCCTGATCGGGGAGATCGGCGGCACCGAGGAGGAGCGGGCGGCCGATTTCATCGCCACCCGCATGAGCAAGCCGGTGACCGCCTTCATCGCCGGCCGGACCGCCCCGCCGGGCAAGCGTATGGGCCACGCTGGTGCCATCATCGAGGGGGGCGCTGGATCCGCAGCGGAGAAGATCGCCAAGCTGGAGAGCGTGGGGATCCCGGTCGCCCGCCATCCCGAGGAGATCGCCGAGATCGTGGCCGCCCGTCTGAAAGTCCAGGCCTGAACGGGGAGGGGCATGGCCTCCGCCATCCAGCCCGGGGCGATCCGATTCGATCGAGTGTCCAAACGATTCGCCGCCCACCGCCAGCGCCCCCGCTCCTTCCACGAATTGTTCATTCAGGGGTGGCGGCTCTGGCGGCGCTCCTCGGGTGAGGTTTTCTGGGCGTTGCGAGAGGTCTCCTTCGAGGTCGGGCCTGGGGAGACGGTGGGGGTGATCGGCTCCAATGGGGCGGGGAAGAGCACCGTCCTCAAGTTGGCTGCCCGCGTCCTGGAGCCCACCGCCGGGCGGGTGGAGGTGCGAGGCCGGGTAGCCGCCCTCTTGGAACTGGGGGTGGGGTTTCACCCGGAACTCACCGGCCGGGAGAACGTATTTTTGAACGGGGCCTTCCTGGGTCTCTCCCGTCGGGAGATGGCCCGCCGGCTCGAGGCCATCGTCGCCTTCGCCGAACTGGAGGACTTCATCGACGTCCCCGTCAAGCACTACTCCTCGGGGATGTATGTGCGCCTCGCCTTCGCGGTGGCCGCCCACCTGGACCCGGAGATCCTGCTCGTCGACGAGGTCCTGGCGGTGGGGGACGCAGCGTTCCAACGGAAATGCCTGGAGCACCTCACAGCCCTGCAACGGTCTGGGGTGACCATCCTGTTGGTCTCCCACGATCTGGGCGCCGTGCGATGGCTCTGCCACCGGGCCCTCTGGCTGGACCATGGACGGCTCCGGATGGAAGGATCGCCCGAGGCCGTGGCCCAGGCGTACCTGGCGGCGGTGGAAGCGCACGAGGCGGCCCGCCCGATCCCCATCCCTGCGCCCCGCTCCCCGCTGCGCATCGAGCGGGTGTATTTGACGGACGGCCATGGGCGGGAGCGAGAGGAGTTCGAGACCGGCGAGGCTATATCCATTCGCGTGGTCTATCGGGCATCGACGCGGGTGGAGCGGCCGGTCTTCGGCTTGGCCCTCCAGCGGTCCGACGGCCTCCGTCTGGGGGAGCCCAACACCCGCGAGGGCGGGCTGGCGCTGCCCGCCGTGGAGGGGGTCGGCGAGGTGGTGTATGCCATCCCCGCGGTGCCCTTGCTGGAGGGACTTTATTGGATCTCGGCTGTGGTCACCGATGGGACGGCCACCACGGTCTACGACCGCCAGGATCGGGCCTGTGCGCTCCGGATCACCTCGGGAAGGCATCCGGAGCGCGGCGGGCTGGTGGCGATGAACGGGACCTGGCATCACGTGCCTCTCGAGGTACGAGTGCTTCCCTTATCTTGAGGACAAGGGGACGATCTTTCTGTTCTGATCCCGCCCTGAAGGAGGATCTCGATGGACGCGTTGGCGGAACTGCTTCGGATCCTGACGGAGGCCCACGGCGTGCCCGGCTACGAGTCAGAGGTCCGGGAGGTCATGCGGGGGCTGCTGCAGGACCTGGGGGAGGTGGAGCAGGACAACATCGGCAGCCTGATCTGCCGGCGGGGGGAGGGAGGGCCCCGCGTCATGCTCGCGGCGCATATGGATGAGATCGGTTTCATGGTCAAGCACGTCACGCCGGAGGGTTTCATCCGCTTCACCCCTCTGGGCGGATGGTTCGATCAGGTCCTCCTGGGCCAGCGGGTGGTCATCAAGACCCATAAAGGGGATGTGGTGGGGGTGATCGGCGCCAAGCCTCCCCACCTGCTGCCGCCCGATGAGCGCAAGAAAGTCATCGAGAAGAAGGATATGTATATCGACATCGGGGCGACATCGGCGAAGGAGGTCGAGGAGGCAGGCGTCCGCGTGGGAGACCCCATCGTTCCGCTGGCGCCCTTCCAGGTGCTGGCCAACGGGAAGACCTACCTGGCCAAGGCCTTCGATGACCGGGTGGGCTGCGCCGTCCTGGTCGAGGTGATGCGCCGGTTGGCCCGGGAAGGCCATCCCAACGTGGTCTACGGTGTGGCCACCGTTCAGGAGGAGGTCGGGCTGCGGGGCGCCGCCACCAGCGTGGAGAAGGTCAACCCGGACGTGGCCCTCATCCTGGAATCCGACATCGCCGGCGACGTGCCGGGGATCAAACCGGAGGAGTCGGCGGTGAAACTGGGCGGCGGGCCCACCATCGTGGTTTACGACGCCCGCATGATCCCCAACCTGCGGCTGCGCGACCTGGCCATCGAGGTCGCGCGTTCCCTGCAGATCCCGGTGCAGTTCTCGGTTCTCGAAGGCGGGGCCACCGACGGCGGCATCGTGCACCTTCACAAGGGGGGCGTGCCCACCTTGGTGATCGGCGTCCCCGCCCGCCACATCCACAGCCACGGCGCCATCGTCCACCGCGACGACGTCGAACGGGCCATCGCCCTGGTGACTGCCTTGGTCCGGCGCCTGGACGCGGAGACCGTGGCCCGGCTGCGACCCTGATATGGTATAATCGCTTCGTGATGCTGTTCACGCGCGGAGGGTCGGGATGGTGGTTCGGGTGGCTCGGCGGCTGTTCACGGTAGAGGATTATCATCGGATGCGGGAGGCTGGGATCCTCTCGGAGGACGATCGGGTGGAGCTGATCGAGGGGGAGATCCTAGAGATGTCGCCCATCGGGAGCCGCCACGCGGGGACAGTGGCCCGGTTGGTGCGGATCTTCAGCCAACGTCTGGGGGAACGGGCGGTGGTGTGGCCTCAGAATCCGATCCGTTTGGGGGTGTATTCGGAGCCGCAGCCGGACGTGGCCTTGTTGCGGCCGCGGGAGGATTTTTACGAGGCGGAGCATCCGGGTCCTGGGGATGTGTGGTTGGTGGTGGAGGTGGCGGACCGTTCGGTGGAGGGGGATCGTGGGGTGAAGGCGCCGCTGTATGGGCGGGCGGGGATCCCGGAGTTTTGGCTGGTGGATCTGGCGGCGGGGGTGGTGGAGGTATACCGGGAGCCTGGGGTGGAGGGCTACCGGTCGGTGCGCCGCCTGGGGCCGGGGGAGACCCTGGCGCCGCTGGCCTTCCCGGATCTTGCCCTCAAGGTAGAGGAGATCCTTCGGTCCTATCCGCGATGACATGACCTGGAGGTCGGGATGGTGGTTCGGGTGGCTCGGCGGCTGTTCACGGTGGAGGATTATCATCGGATGCGGGAGGCTGGGATCCTCTCGGAGGACGATCGGGTGGAGCTGATCGAGGGGGAGATCCTAGAGATGTCGCCCATCGGGAGCCGCCACGCGGGGACAGTGGCCCGGTTGGTGCGGATCTTCAGCCAACGTCTGGGGGAACGGGCGGTGGTGTGGCCTCAGAATCCGATCCGTTTGGGGGTGTATTCGGAGCCGCAGCCGGACGTGGCCTTGTTGCGGCCGCGGGAGGATTTTTACGAGGCGGAGCATCCGGGTCCTGGGGATGTGTGGTTGGTGGTGGAGGTGGCGGACCGTTCGGTGGAGGGGGATCGTGGGGTGAAGGCGCCGCTGTATGGGCGGGCGGGGATCCCGGAGTTTTGGCTGGTGGATCTGGCGGCGGGGGTGGTGGAGGTATACCGGGAGCCTGGGGTGGAGGGCTACCGGTCGGTGCGCCGCCTGGGGCCGGGGGAGACCCTGGCGCCGCTGGCCTTCCCGGACTGCGTCTTGCCGGTGGAGGAGATCCTGGGGAAGCCTCGCTGCTGACAGGGACCGGCTCTCTTCCAAAACTTCCGCGCAGGAGGGGATGCGATGGCCGATCGGTCGGAGATCTGGCAGGAGTGGATTGCCTCCTTACAACAGCGCATCGAGACCTTCATGCCCACAGTGGAGATGGCCGAGATCGGCGAGGTGATCGAGGCCGGTGACGGCATCGCCCGCTGCTCGGGCCTCAGCAATGTGATGGCCAGCGAGCTGGTGGAGTTCGAGAACGGCGTGATGGGGATCGCCTTCAACCTGGAGCGGGACAACATCGGCGTCATCATCCTCGGGGATTTCAGCGGGATCCGACAGGGGATGAAGGTGCGTGGCACCGGCCGCATCGCCTCCGTTCCGGTGGGCCAGGCCCTGCTGGGGCGGGTGGTGGACCCGCTGGGCCGCCCCCTGGACGGGAAGGGCCCCATCGTCACCGATCGGTACCGGCCCATCGAGCGCATCGCCCCCGGCGTGACCAAGCGCCAGGATGTGGACACGCCGGTCCAGACCGGCATCAAGGCCATCGATGCGATGATCCCCATCGGCCGCGGCCAGCGGGAGTTGATCATCGGGGACCGCCAGACGGGCAAGACGGCGCTGGCGGTGGACACCATCATCAACCAGAAGGGCAAGGGGATGGTCTGCATCTACGTGGCCATCGGCCAGAAACGGGCCCAGGTCGCCCGCCTGGTGGCCACCCTGGAGCGCTATGGGGCCATGGACTACACCATCGTGGTGGTGGCCTCCGCCTCCGACCCGGCGGCCCTCCAATACATCGCCCCCTACGCGGGCTGCGCGATGGGCGAGGAGGTCATGGAGAACGGTGTGATCGTCGATGGCCAGTTGGTCAACGACGCCCTCATCGTCTATGATGACCTCACTAAGCACGCTTGGGCCTACCGACAGGTCTCCCTGTTGCTCCGTCGCCCGCCCGGCCGCGAGGCCTATCCCGGCGACATCTTCTATCTCCACTCCCGATTGCTGGAGCGGGCCGCCCGTCTGGCCAACAAATACATCCTGGTCCCCAAGGATGCGCCGGAGGACACGAAGGAAGGGGTGGACGGGAAAGTTTACACCGGCCCCCTGGGCTATAAGGAAGCCCTGCAGGTCCTCCAGGCCCGCCCCGATAAGGACAACCTGAAGATCCTGAAGGTGAAGGGGTCCGGCGGGAGCCTCACGGCGTTGCCCATCGTCGAGACCCAGTTGGGGGACGTATCCGCCTACATCCCCACCAACGTGATCTCCATCACCGACGGACAGATCTACCTGGAGACGGATCTGTTCAACGCCGGCATCCGGCCGGCGGTCAACGTGGGGATCTCGGTCTCGCGCGTCGGCGGCGCGGCCCAGACCAAAGCCATGAAACAGGTGGCCGGGCGCCTGCGGCTGGAGATGGCCCAGTTCCGGGAACTGGCCGCCTTCGTCCAGTTCGGCTCCGACCTGGACAAGACGACCCTGGCCATCATTGAGCGGGGCAAGCGGCTCACCGAGATCCTCAAGCAGCCCCAGTATGAGCCGATGCCCCTCGAGGAGCAGGTGATGGTGATCTTCGCCGGGACCAACGGCTATCTGGACCCCATCCCAGTGGAGAAGGTGCGCCAGTGGGAGAAGGAGTTCCTCCGGTTCATGGCCGCCAACTACCCGGAGGTCGGCCGGGACATCGCCGAGCGCAAGGAGATCACCAAGGAGACCGAGGAGAAGCTCCGGCGGGCCATCGAGGAGTTCAACCGGACCTGGCTGGCGGGGTGAGGGGGGCCGGCGGGATGGCCGCGGCGGCAGCCCGTGTCCAGGTGGAGATGGTGCTGTTCCACCCGGGTGCGGACGGAGCGGTTGTGAGGGATTCCCTGCTCCCGTGAGGTTGAAGCTGGGGCCAGATCCTCTCGGGCGCGGGGGGGCAGCATCCTGAGCCGATGAGGAGGTGTGTGTGCCGACCCTGCGGGAGTTGAGGCGCCGCCTTCGAACGGTTCGCAGCATCGCCCAGATCACCCGGGCCATGGAGGCGGTCTCCGCCTCCAAGATGCGGCGGGCCCAGGAGATGACCCTGGCCTCCCGTCCTTATTCCCAGAAGGCCTGGGAGGTCCTGGTCCATCTAGCCCACCAGGCCGAGGCCGGGGCGTTGCTCCACCCCCTCTTGGAGGTCCGCCCGGTCCGGCGCGCCTTGCTCGTGCTGATCACGGCGGATCGTGGGCTGTGCGGGGCTTATAACGACAACATCATCCGCCTGGCTTTCCGCTTCGCAGCGGTGAGCCGAGCGCCGGTCTCCTTCCTGACGGTGGGCCGCAAGGGGCGGGACGCGGTGGCGCGGGTGCGGGGTCCCCTGGTGGCAGACTTCTCCCCCATGCCGCGCTGGCCCCGCTTCGCGGACGTGCGGCCGATCGCCCGGGTGGCTATGGAGGAGTTCCTCCGCGGGAACTTCGACGAGGTCTACGTGGCCTACACGGATTTCATCAACACGATGGTGCAGCGCCCGCGGGTGCGCCGGCTGCTCCCCCTCCGCCTGACCGGCGGGCCCGAGCCGGCGGTCCCCGAGGCCGTCGAGCGCATCGACACAAGGGCGGTGGCCAACAAGACCTTCCTCTACGAGCCGGATCCTGCCCAGTTGCTGGAGGTGATCTTGCCGCGCTTTGTGGAGCTCCAGGTCTACCAGGCTGTGCTGGAGAGCCTGGCCAGCGAGCACTCCGCCCGCATGGTGGCCATGCGCAACGCCACGGAAAACGCAGAAAACCTGATCTACACCCTGACCCTGAACTACAACAAGGCGCGCCAGCAGTCCATCACCAGCGAGATGCTGGACATCGCCGGCGGCGCCGAGGCCATGCGCCAGGCCGCCCGCGCCCAGATCCGGGCCCGGGTCCAGGGGGCGCCGGGCCGGTGAGCGGCGCGGATGTGCGGAGCAACCACGGGCGCACGCCAGAGGTCGCAGACCATATCCTTTCGTCGGGGAGGTGAGTGAGGATGGCCAAGGGGTCGGTCGGTCGGATCGTGCAGATCCTGGGGAACGTGGTGGATGTGGAGTTCCCACCGGAGGAGTTGCCGGATATCTACAACGCCATTGAGATCCCGCGCGATGGGCATCGTCTGGTGCTCGAGGTGCAACAGCACCTCAGCGGCGGGGTGGTGCGGTGCATCGCCATGGACACCACGGATGGCCTGCGCCGGGGGATGGTCGCCTACGACACCGGCGCCCCCATCACCGTCCCGGTGGGCGAGGTCGCCCTGGGGCGCGTCTTTAACGTCCTGGGCGAGCCCATCGACGAGAAAGGCCCTGTCCGCGCCCAGGAGTACCGCCCCATCCATCAGCCCCCGCCCGCCTTGGAGGAACAGTCCACCCAGGTGGAGATCTTCGAGACCGGGCTCAAGGTGATCGACCTGATCGCCCCCTTTATGCGCGGGGGGAAGGTGGCCGTCTTCGGCGGGGCCGGGGTGGGCAAGACGGTGATCATCATGGAACTGATCCGCAACATCGCCACGGTCCACAAGGGGATCTCGGTCTTCGCCGGGGTGGGCGAGCGGACCCGCGAGGGGACGCAGTTGTATCGTGAGATGATCGAGGCCGGGGTGATGGATAAGACAGTGATGGTCTTCGGCCAGATGAACGAGCCCCCGGGGGTCCGCCTGCGGGTTGGCCTCACCGCCCTCACTATGGCAGAGTATTTCCGAGATCAGGGCCGCGATGTGTTGCTCTTCATCGACAACATCTTCCGCTTCGTGATGTCCGGTTCTGAGGTCTCGGCCCTGTTGGGGCGCATGCCCTCGGCGGTCGGCTATCAACCCACCTTGGCCTTCGAGATGGGTCAGCTTCAGGAGCGGATCACCTCCACCCGGCGCGGGGCCATCACCTCCATGCAGGCCGTCTACGTCCCCGCCGACGACTACTCGGACCCGGCGCCGGTGGCCACCTTCGCCCACCTGGACGCGACCATCGCCCTGGAGCGGAGCATCGCCGAGAAGGGGATCTACCCCGCGGTGGACCCCCTGGCCTCCACCAGCCGCATCCTGGACCCCCGCATTGTGGGCGAGGAGCATTACACAGTGGCCCGGGAGGTGCAGCGGGTGCTCCAGCGCTATAAGGACCTCCAGGACATCATCGCCATCCTGGGCATCGATGAGCTCTCGGAGGAGGACAAACTCATCGTCGCCCGCGCCCGAAAGATCGAGCGCTTCTTCAGCCAGCCCATGTTCGTCGCCGAGCAATTCACCGGGCTGCCGGGTCGCTATGTTCCCCTGAAGGAGACGGTGCGCGGCTTCAAAGAGATCCTGGAGGGGAAGCACGACGACCTGCCCGAGGCCGCCTTTTACATGGTCGGCACCATCGATGAGGCGGTGGAGAAGGCGGAGCGGATGCGGCGCGGGGAGCTGCGGTGAGCGGGGCCGGCGCGCCCTTCGTCATCTCCTTGCCGGAGGGGATCGGCGGATGAGCCCGTTGCGTTTAGAGATCGTCACCCAGGAGCGGGCGTTGTTCAGCGGCGATGTGGACATGGTGGTGGCCCCCGGGGCGGAGGGGGAACTGGGGATCCTGCCCGGGCACGCGCCCCTGCTCACGGCCCTGGGCATCGGCCCTCTGCTGGCCCGGCGAGGAAGCGAGGAGTTGTGGTTCGCCATCCACGGGGGGTTCATGGAGGTGACCCCGGAGAAGGTGATCGTCTTGGCCGATGTGGCAGAGCGGGCCGAAGAGATCGACGTGGCCCGGGCAGAGGAGGCCCGCCAGCGGGCGGAGCAGATCCTCAAGGAGCAGCCAGCGGGCGTCGACCTGAATGCCGCCCTGGCCGCCCTGCGTCGCTCCCGGGTCCGCTTGGAGGTCGCCCGCCGCCGCCGCATCCGCCGAGAAGGTCATGCGGGTTGAGGGCCATGTGGGTCAAGCGGCTGGGCATCGATTTGGGCACGGCCAACGTGCTGGTCTATGAGGTCGGCCGGGGGGTTGTCCTCCAGGAGCCCTCCGTCGTGGCCATGCCAGTGGATGGGGACGAGATCCTGGCGGTCGGCGAAGAGGCGCGGGCGATGTATGGCCGCACGCCGGAGATCATCGAGGTGATCCGCCCGCTGCGGGACGGGGTGATCGCCGATTATTATGTCACCGAGCGGATGCTGCGCTACTTCATCGCCAAGGTCTGCGGTCCCATCCGCCTCTTCCGACCCCATGTGATGATCTCCGTGCCCTACGGGGTGACCAGCGTGGAGAGCCGGGCGGTGCACGAGGCCGCCGTGGCCGCCGGCGCCCACCCCAGCCACGTCTACCTGATCCCGGAGCCGTTGGCGGCTGCCCTGGGCGCCGGCCTCCCCGTGGATACCCCCACGGGGAACATGGTCGTCGACCTGGGGGGCGGGACCACCGAGGCGGCGGTGATCTCCATGCTGGGGATCGTGACCGCCCACTCGGTGCGGGTGGGCGGGATCCGCATGGACGAGGCCATCATCGGCTACGTGCGGCGGAAATACAACCTGGCCATCGGGGAGCCGACGGCGGAGCAGGTGAAGATCCAAATCGGGACAGCCCTTCCTATCGACCCACCGCTGGCCATGGAGGTGCAGGGGAGGGACCTGGTGAGCGGGCTGCCGCGCACCATCTCTTTGAGCTCCGATGAGGTCCTGGAGGCCATCCAGGAGCCGTTGCAAGCGATCATCGGGGTGGTGCGGGCGGTCCTGGAGCGCACGCCCCCTGAGCTGGCCTCGGACATCATCGATCGCGGCATGGCCCTGGTCGGTGGAGGGGCGATGCTGCGGCGCATCGACGAGCTGCTCACCCGCCAGACCGGCGTCCCCGCTTACGTGGCCGACGCCCCGATGGCTTGTGTGGCCATCGGGGCGGGGAAGGCCCTCGAAAACATCCACCTGTTCCGGCGCACCCTCACAACGATCTGGTCCTCGCTCTGAGGAGAAGCCCCTCGCCGTTCGAATGGGTTCTACCGCCCGAGCGCGCGGTAGGGGATGCCCTCAGCCGGCAGCCGCGCCTTCCGCCGGCCCGCCGGCGTCCTCCAGATAATAAGTCATCTGTTGCAGGTGGATCACCGGATCGATGTATTGGACCCACACGCCTGGCGGGACCCGCAGGTGGATCGGCGCGTAGTTGAGGAGGGCGCGGATCCCGGCTTGGACGCAGAGATCGGCGACCTCCTGGGCGGCGGAGGCAGGCACCGCGATCATAGCGATCTGGATCCGATGGGCGGCCACGAACTCGGGGAGCTCCTGCACGTCCCGGACGATGTGGGGGCCCACCGGCCGTCCGATCTTCTCCGGATCGTTGTCGAAGATGGCAACCAGACGGAAGCCCCGCGGGACGAACCCCTGATACTGGGCCAGGGCGTGCCCCAGGTTCCCAGCCCCCACCAGGATCATGTCCCACGTCCGGTCCACCTTCAGGATGCGCTTGAGATGCGCGATCAGGTCTGGGATCCGATAACCGGTCCCCTGCTTCCCAAAGTTGCCGAAGTAAGAGAGATCCTTGCGGATCTGGGCCGAGCTGATCCCCAGGCGCTCCCCCAGCTCCTGGGAGGAGGTGACCTCGCGCCCCTCCGCCGCCATCACCTGCAGCGCCCGCAAGTAGATCGGAAGGCGTCCAATCACGATTTCCGACACCTTGCGGACCGCACCCATCGCGCGCACCCCCGCATCGAAAGTCTGGCCCTTTTGTAGCACAAGTTTGTGAAACACACAACGCGTGGGGGAATCGATTTCGGAGGGCAAGACGGGCCGGTCAACGCCGACGGACCGGGTCGCCGCGGCGGATCCAGCCACCCTGGAGGACACGGGCCAGCATCCCCCGCCGACCCCGCAACGCCTCCTGGAGGCCGGGGCGGATCTCATCCATCCGCCCACAGGGGGTGCACGGCCGGGTGATCTCGAGGACGGCCTCGCCCACCTGCAGGCGATCGCCCGGCCGGAGGTCGGTCAGCGGGATCCCCTGGAGGGTGATGTTCTCCCGCACCGCACCGGGGGAGAGCCCCAACGACTCGAGGGTCTCGACGTCCATCAGCAGGATCTGACGGGAGGATCCGGGACGGGCATGGGAATCCCCGGGGAACCCCCGGTCGGTCTCCGCATAGACCAGCGGGAGGGGCTCCATGGGCTCCCGGTGGCCCGGGCAGCGGAACAACGCCACCACCTGGCCGTCCCTATGCTCGAGCGCCATCCCGGACCTCCATCCTCCGGTGGGGACGCGGACCATCCGGCCGCATCGCCTTTGGGGTGGGGGAGGGCAAGATCCCCTCCTCCACCCCTTCCGACCTCACAGGTTGGCCACGATGGCCTCGGCGAACTCGCTGGTGCGGACCTCGCGGGCGCCCTCCATCAGCCGGGCGAAATCGTAGGTGACGATCTTCTGCTGGATGGTGCGGGTGAAGGCGGCCTCGATGGCGTCGGCGACCTCGTTCCAGCCGATGTAGCGGAACATCATGACGCCGGAGAGGAGCAAGGAGCTGGGGTTCACCTTATCCAGGCCGGCGTATTTGGGGGCGGAGCCGTGGGTGGCCTCGAAGACCGCCAGGCCGTCGCCGATGTTGGCCCCGGGGGCGATCCCCACCCCGCCCACCATCGCCGCCAGGGCCTCGGAGAGATAATCCCCGTTCAGGTTGGACGTGGCGATCACGTCGTATTCGTCTGGCCGCAGAAGGACCTGTTGGAACATGGCGTCGGCGATGCGATCCTTGATGATGATCTTGCCCTCCGCCGGCTTTCCCTCCGCCACCTCGGCTTCGGTGATGGTCACGTCCCCGAACTCCTCGCGGGCGACCTCATAGCCCCAACGGACGAAGGCCCCCTCCGTGTATTTCATGATGTTCCCCTTGCCCACCAGGGTCACGCTGCGCCGGCCGTTCTCCAGGGCGTAGCGGATGGCCTTGCGCACCAACCGCTTAGTGGCCCCCTCGCTGATGGGCTTCAGGCCGATGCCCGCGTTGGGCGGCAGCGTGATCCGAAAGGTCCGCTTCAGATAGGCGGCCACCCGTTTCGCCTCCGGCGACCCGGCCTCCCACTCGATCCCGGCGTAGACGTCCTCGGTGTTCTCGCGGAACACCACCATGTTCACCTTCTGGGGCTCCTTGAGGGGGGAGGGAACCCCGGGATACCACTTCACCGGCCGCACGCAGGCGTAGAGGTCCAGTTTCTGGCGCAACTGGACGTTGATGCTGCGCCAGCCATAGCCGACCGGGGTGGTGAGGGGGCCCTTGATGGCCACCACGAACTCCCGGATGGCCTGCAAGGTCTCCTCCGGCAGGCGCTCCCCATAAAGTTCCTCGGCGTCCTCCCCCGCGTAGAGCCGGACCCAGGCCACCTTCCGCTGGCCACCGTATATCTTCTGTACAGCGGCGTTCCAAACCCTCATCGCCGCGGGCATGATGTCCCGCCCGATCCCGTCCCCCACGATATAGCCGATGATGGGGTGGTCCGGGACCACCAGGCGGCCGTTCCGCAGTTCGATCTTCTGGCCGTCCTCGGGCACTCGGATGTGCGTGAACATGGCCACAACCTCGTGGTGGTCTTCACAGCCCATGATAATCAGGGGTCCATCCGCAAGGAAATTGACACCCCCTCTTTCCTAGGCCTATAATTCCTTTGTGATCCTGCTTCCCAGGGGGAGCCCATGCTCGTCCAGAATTATATCAACGGGCGTTGGGTGGAGGCGCAATCGGGGGAGCGGTATGTGGACCTCAACCCGGCCACCGAGGAGCCGGTGGCAGAGGTGGTGAAGTCCGACGAGCGGGATGTGGCGGCGGCGGTGGAGGCGGCGGCCGCCGCTTTTGAGAAGTGGCGGAAGGTTCCAGCCCCCAAACGGGCGGAGATCCTCTATCGCGTCGGCCAGTTGCTGGTGGAGCGCAAGGAGGAACTGGCCCGTCTGCTCACCCGGGAGATGGGCAAGGTGCTCCCGGAGGCCCGGGGCGATGTGCAGGAGGCCATCGACATGGCCTTCTACATCGGCGGGGAGGGGCGACGGCTGTTGGGCTACACCGCCCCGGTGGAGATGCCGAACAAGTTCGGCATGGCCATTCGGGATCCCATCGGCGTGGTCGCCTGTATCACCCCCTGGAACTTCCCCATCGCCATCCCCTCCTGGAAGATCTTCCCCGCCCTGGTCGCCGGCAACACGGTGATTTTCAAGCCGGCCACAGACACGCCGGCCACGGCGGCGGCTTTCGTGAAGATCTTTGAAGAGGCGGGGCTGCCGCCCGGCGTGCTCAACCTGGTCATCGGCCCGGGTCCGACGGTCGGGAACGCGCTGGTGGAGCACCCCACGGTGAAGGCCATCTCCTTCACCGGGTCCACGGAGGTGGGGCGCGATCTCTACGCCCGCGCGGCCCGCCACCTCAAACGGGTCTCCCTGGAGATGGGGGGCAAGAACGCCATCATCGTGATGGAGGACGCCAACCTGGAACTGGCCCTGGAGGCCACCCTTTGGGCGGCCTTTGGCACCACCGGGCAGCGCTGCACTGCATGTTCCCGGCTGATCCTCCACAAGCCCATCAAGGGGCGGTTCGCCGAGATGCTGGTGGAGCGGGCCCGCCGGCTCCGCTTGGGGGACGGCCTGGAACCGACCACGGACGTGGGGCCGCTCATCAACGAGGCGGCGGTGAAGAAGGTGCATGGGTATGTGGAGATCGGCAAGGCCGAGGGCGTGCGTCTGCTGTGTGGGGGCCGTCCCGTCAAGGTGAACGGCAAGGGCTTCTTCTACGAACCGACGATCTTCGACCAGGTGCGGCCGGATATGCGCATCGCCCAGGAGGAGATCTTCGGCCCTGTCCTCTCCATCATCGAGGCAGAGAGCCTGGAGGAGGCCATCCGGATCAACAATGCCGTCAACTATGGCCTCTCCAGCAGCCTGTTCACCCAAGACGTCAACAAGGCCTTCCAGGCCATCCGGGACATCACCACGGGGATCGTCTATATCAACCACGGGACCACGGGGGCGGAGATCCAGTTCCCCTTCGGCGGCACGCGGGGGACGGGCAACGGCCACCGGGAGGCCGGGCTGACGGCCATCGAGTTCTTCACCGAGTGGAAGGCGGTCTACGTGGACTACAGCGGCCGCCTCCAGCGGGCCCAGATCGACACCACCGCCTTCGGCCAGGTCCAGGTGGAATGAGGGCGGGCGCCCCATCTTTTGTTAACCCGGGTTAGCGATTTTGTGGTAAACCTCACATGGAGCGTTTTTACTGGGACGACGCGTATCCCATCGCGCGGGCCCTGCGACAGGCCCATCCGGAGGTGGATCCCCTGGCGGTGGATTGGGATACGTTACACCGCTGGGTGGTGGCCCTGCCCGGCTTCGCTGACGATCCGCGCCTGAAGGACCCGGTGCGGTTGGAAGAGATCCAGCGGGAATGGCTCGAGGAGGTGCTCGCCCATGGATGAGTTGCGCGACCTCAACACCATGCCGGTCCCTTTGGAGCTGCGGGACAACGTCCTCGTTACCACCATCGACCGCTTTGTGAGTTACATCTACAACTGGGGGCGCAAGCGCTCCGTGTGGCCGATGATGTTCGGCCTGGCCTGTTGCGCCATCGAGATGATCTGCGCGGCGGCCAGCCGCTTCGACATCGCCCGCTTCGGTTCGGAGTTGATGCGCCCCAGCCCCCGCCAGGCCGACCTCATGATCGTCTCCGGCACGGTGACCAAGAAGATGGTCCCGCAGATCGTCCGACTTTACAACCAGATGCCCGAGCCCAAATATGTGATCTCCATGGGCGCCTGTGCCACCGGCGGAGGGCCCTTCAAGGAGGGCTACAACGTGGTCTCGGGCATCGATAAGTTCATCCCTGTGGACGTCTACGTGCCGGGCTGTCCGCCGCGCCCGGAGGCCCTGCTCCACGGCCTGTTGAAGCTTTATGAGAAGATCGAGCGCCAGTCGGTCCGCACCGTCCCCTGGTATCAGCGGGGCGAGTCGGAGGCGGTCCCGGTGCCTATCCTGGGCCCCGATCTCATCGACCCGCGCCGGCTGCCGGAGATCCGGGCCCGGCTGGCGGCGCTGCGGGCGAAGGCGGCGGAGGCTCCTTCCGAGGGGGCTTCTTGAAGCCCTTCGATCGACAGCCGTCCGGGTCGTCCATCCTGTCCGCCAGGTGAGGAGGCTTCGATGTCCGCGCCGACCAAAGCCAAAGCAGCTCCTTTGGCCGAGCTGAAAGGCGATCTGGCCATTCTGAAGGAACGGTTCGGCGAGGCCGTCCAGCCGGCCGAATACGAGGGGGTGGTGATCGCCAACGAAGTCCTGGTGGAGGCTGCCCGCTTCATCCGGGACGAACTGGGCTATCGGTATCTCTCCAGCCTGACGGCGGTCGATTATCTCCAGGAGGGCTATTTCGAGGTCGTCTACCACGCCTATCGCCTGGAGGGCGGCGGGCCGCTGGTGTTCAAGGCCCGCACCCCCCGGGACGTGGCCACCATCCCCTCCATGGTCTCGGTGTGGCCCGGCGCCGATTTCCAGGAGCGCGAGGCCTGGGACCTGATGGGCATTCGCTTCGCTGGGCATCCGAACCTCAAGCGGATCCTCCTCTGGGAGGGCTTCCACGGACATCCCCTCCGCAAAGACTGGCGGGAGCCCTACTTTGAGGAGGAGCACAAGCCCTTCAGCAGCCGTTGGCCCTCCGGCCACCACATCCGGGCGGAGGACCGGGCTTTCTGGCATGACAACGTCCAGTATCCTCTGGACTGGGATCCAGATCAAGTCGAGGACACCGCCGACGAGTTGCTCTACATCGGCATGGGGCAGTTCGCCCGCGCGGACACGGGGGAGCCCGTCGAGCCCAAGAGCCTGCGGACCGAGCGGCTGGTGGTCAACATGGGCCCCCAGCACCCGAGCACCCACGGCGTCTTCCGGATGGTGATCACCCTGGATGGAGAGACCATCGTCCGCCTGGAGCCGGTGATGGGTTATCTCCACCGCAACCACGAGAAGATCGGCGAGCGCAACATGTATTTGCAGAACATGCCCTACACCGACCGCCTGGATTACATCTGCTCCATGAGCAACAACCTAGGCTACGCCCTCGCCGTGGAGAAGCTTCTGGGGATCCGGCCGCCGGAGCGGGCGGAATACCTGCGGGTGATCATGGCGGAGTTCACCCGTATCGTGAACCACCTGTGGGCCATCGGCTTCCTCCTCAACGACTTGGGAGCCTTCTTCACCCCCGCCCTCTACGCCATCGAGGAGCGGGAGTTGATCCTGGACCTCTTCGAGGAGGCCTCGGGCTCCCGCATGATGTGCAACTACATGCGCTTCGGCGGGGTGGCCCACGACGTCTCGGACGACTGGATCGCCCGGGCCAAGGAACTGGTCTACAACCGTCTGCCGCGGGCCATCGAGGAACTGGACCGCTACCTCACCCACAACGAACTGATCAAGGCCAGGTGCCAGGGGGTGGGGGTGTTGCCCCCGGACCTGGCGGTGGCCTACAGCACGGCCGGCCCGGTGCTTCGGGCCTCGGGGATCCCCTACGACGTGCGGCGGGCCGAGCCCTACAGCATCTACGATCGCTTCGACTTCGACGTCGCCGTCCGCTACAACGGTGACGTCTACGATCGTTACCTTATCCGCATCGATGAGATGTGGCAGTCCCTGCGCATCCTCCGCCAGGCCCTGGACCAGATCCCGAAGGGGGAGATCCAGGCCGGGAAGAAGCAATATATGATCCGGGTGCCCCCTGGCCAGGCTTACGGGCGGGTGGAGAACCCCAAGGGTGAACTGGGGTTCTATGTGGTGAGCGACGGCAGCCCCAACCCCTATCGCTATCACATCCGGGCCCCGTCCTTTATCAACCTCACCGCCTTGAACGAGATGTGCAAGGGCCACAAGGTGGCCGACGTGGTGGTCATCCTGGGCAGCATCGACATCGTCCTGGGCGAGGTGGACCGCTAAGCTCGTGGAAGGAGGCGAAGCCCGATGGTCTACGGTCTCGGCATCCTCAAAGGACTGGGCGTGACCCTCAAGCACTTCCTCTATTCATATATTGAGGACGTGCGCTATCTCTTCCAGGGCGGCCGCTACCATCCCCGTCATCTCCTGGAGCGGCAGGGGCCGCGGGCCCGCGGGGTGTTCACAGTCCAATACCCCAAGGAGAAGCTGCCGCTGCCGGAGAACTTCCGTTATATCCCCTTCCTGGTCTACGACACCCAGGAAGAGAAGATCAAGTGCACCGCCTGCGGGATCTGCGCCAAGGTCTGCCCGCCCCAGTGCATCTGGATCGTGCGGGGCACCGACCCCAACACCGGGCGCCCCAAGCCAGAGCCGGAGGCCTTCTACATCGACGCCACGATCTGCATGTCCTGCGGCTTCTGTGCGGAGTTCTGTCCCTTCGACGCCATCAAGATGGATCACGAATACGAGTTGTCGTCTTACGAGCGCTATGAGTCCCTCCTCTTCGATCTGCCTCGCCTGCTCAAGCCCGACACCTATCATGCGCAGATCCATCCATCGGATTGGGCCCGGGAGCAGGCGGAGAAGGAGGCGGAGAAGGCCAAGAAGGGCGAGAAGGCGGCGGTTCGTTCCTGAGCCCAACCGGGAGGCGAGGGATGGTGACTTCCGAGCAGGTGTGGGCGGCGTTGCGGCGGGTGCGGGATCCGGAGTTGGGGCGGGATCTGGTGTCGCTGGGGATGGTGCGGGAGGTGGTGGTGGACGGGGGATGGGTAGGGGTGACGGTGGTGTTGACCACGCCGGCCTGTCCGCTGACGGAGTGGATCGAGGGGGAGATCCGGGCGGCAGTAGGGGCGCTGCCGGGGGTGGAGCGGGTGGAGGTGCGGATGGAGGCACAGGTGCCCCCCCACGCCCGGCTGCGGGCGGTGGAGGGGTTGGGGATCAAGAACGTGATCGCGGTGGGGAGCGGCAAGGGGGGTGTGGGCAAGAGCACGGTGGCGGCCAACCTGGCGGTGGCGCTGGCGGGGATGGGGGCGGTGGTGGGGCTGATGGACGCGGACGTGTATGGGCCGAACCTGCCGGAGATGCTGGGGGTGAGCCGGCTGCCGGCACCGCGGGGCAACAAGATTCTTCCGGCGGTGGCATATGGGGTGCGGGTGATGTCGCTGGGCTTTTTGCTGCCGCCGGAGCAGCCGGTGATCTGGCGGGGGCCGATGCTGCACACCGCGGTGCGGCAGTTTCTGGAGGACGTGGACTGGGGGATGTTGGACTATCTGGTGGTGGATCTGCCGCCGGGGACGGGGGATGCAGCCCTTTCGCTGGCGCAGTTGGTGCCGGTGACGGGGGCGGTGGTGGTGACGACGCCGCAGGGGGTTTCGCTGAGCGATGTGGGGCGGGCGGTGCGGATGTTTGAGCGGCTGGGGGTGCCCGTTTTGGGGGTGGTGGAGAACATGAGCGGGTTCGTGTGCCCCCATTGCGGGCGGGAGACGGCGATTTTTGGGAAAGAAGGTGGTCGGCGGCTGGCGGAGCGGATGGGGGTGCCGTTTTTGGGAGAGATCCCGTTGGACCCGCGGGTGCGGGAAGGAGGGGATGAAGGGCGGCCGGTGGTGGTGGCGGATCCGGAGGGGCCGGCGGGTCGGGCGTTGCGGGCCATCGCCCAGCAGGTGGCCGCTCGCATCAGCGTCCTCAACCTCAGCCAGGAGCCGGTGCGCAACCCCTAGGCTTTGAGGCTCCCCAGAGGCCTGCCCCACGACCAAGCCGAACAAAAGGAATCCCGGTGCGAAGCGAGAGCCCATGGACCGCTGAGATCCAGCCGATGAATCTGTTCGCCCCGGCGCCCGGCCAGCGGGTTCCGCTCCCGGAGGGGCCGGACTATGAGGTTCTGCTGGGCTGTATCCGCTGCGGCCGTTGTCTCCCCGTTTGCCCCACCTACCAGGAGACCTGGCTGGAGGTCCAGTCCCCCCGGGGGCGCTTGGCCCTGCTGCGGGCGGTGGAGGAGGGACACCTCCCCCTGGACGATACGGTGGAGGCCCACCTTTACCACTGTCTGGACTGCCGGGCGTGTGAGACGGTGTGCCCTGCGGGGGTGCCCATCGGGGAGGCCATCTTGGCCGGACGAGCCTCAGCGGCCGTCCAGCGCCCGCGGCCGGCGTGGCTGCGGTTCGCCCTAGAGGTCCTCCTGGGCTCCCCCCGGGCGGCCGAGCGGGTGGCGGCGCCCCTCCGCTGGGCCTGGAGGATCGGCGGGATCCCCCTCGCCCGACGCCTCCTCCGGTTCCTGCCCCCGTTGCGGGATCTCCTCGATCTGGCCCCGCGCCCGGCGCGCCCGGTCCGCCGGGAGTTGCTCCGCCGAAAGCCTCCGCCGGCCCCCCGCTACCGAGTGGGCTTCTTCCTCGGCTGTGTGATGAACGCAGTTTACGGCGACGTGGTCCGCGCCAGCGTCCGCCTCCTGGAGCGGCTGGGGTGTGCGGTGGTGGTGCCGCCGGACCAAGTCTGTTGCGGTGCCCCGCAGGACGACCAGGGCTTGCGGGAGACGGCCCGGCGCTTCGCCCGACGCAACCTGGCC
The DNA here is from genome assembly GCF_040289485.1 of Thermoflexus sp. GTDB lineage: Bacteria > Chloroflexota > Anaerolineae > Thermoflexales > Thermoflexaceae > Thermoflexus. The sequence goes on along the minus strand of NZ_PSLG01000004.1, from coordinate 14,281 downwards.
GCTTTCGCGGCCCTGGAGCCCCTGGATGCCATCGTGGCCGACTGCGCGGCGTGCAGCGGCTTCCTGAAGGAATACCCCCATTTGCTGGCGGACGACCCGGTGTGGGCCGAGGGCGCCCGGGCCTTCGCCGCCCGCGTCCGCGATCTCACGGAATGGCTGGAGGCCATCTGGCCGGAGGATCTGCGGCCTGTTGCGCCGGGGTTGCGGATCACCTATCATGAGCCATGCCATCTGAGCCATGCCCAAGGCGTCCGGCGTCCGCCGCGGGCGTTGCTCCAGCGCCTGGAAGGCGCAGAGGTGCGGGAACTGCCGGACACGGCCCGTTGTTGTGGGAGCGCCGGCATCTACAACCTCACCCACCCCGCCATGTCAAAGCGGCTGCTGGCGCGTAAGATGGCGGACATCGCCGCCACCGGGGCGGCGGTGGTGGCCACGGCCAACCCGGGATGCATGCTCCAACTGGAATGGGGCGCCCGCCGCACCGGCATGCGGATCCAGGTCCGACATCTCGCGGAGGTCCTGGACGAGGCGCTGGGGTCCGCCTCGGAGGGAAGGGCGGCGTCGGGATGAGCGGAAGGGGGAGCCGATGGCGCGGTGGCGGATCCCACCGGAGGTCGATGGGGGCGGTCGGTTCCGCATCCCCCGGAGGTCCTTCACGCCCGCCTACCTCAAAGCCTATGAGGAGGGACGGCTCCGGGAGAAGGTCGAGGAGGCCCTCTCCCACCTGGGCCCAGTCTGCCGGGTCTGCCCCCGCCGGTGCCGGGTGGATCGCCTGGCGAACGCCTTCGGGGTTTGCCGGGTCGGTCGCTACGCACGGGTCGCCAGCGCCTTCCCCCACTTTGGGGAAGAGGACGTCCTCCGCGGCTGGCGGGGCTCGGGGACGATCTTCTTCTCCTGGTGTAACCTCCGGTGCGTCTTCTGCCAGAACTTCGAGATCAGCCAGTTGGGCGAGGGAGAGGAACTGACCCCTAAGGAACTGGCCCGTCTGATGATCCGTCTCCAGGAGATGGGCTGCCACAACATCAACTTCGTCACCCCAGAGCATGTGGTCCCTCAGATCGTCGAGGCCCTGCCCTACGCCATCGAGATGGGGCTGCGCATCCCCATGGTCTACAACACCAGCGCCTATGACAGCCTGGAGAGCCTTCGGGTGATGGAGGGCCTGGTGGATATCTACATGCCGGATTTCAAGATGTGGACCCCCGAGCGCAGCCGCAAATATCTCCTGGCGGCGAACTACCCCGAAGTCGCCCGGGAGGCTATCGCCGAGATGCACCGGCAGGTGGGGGACCTGATGGTGGATGAGGATGGGCTGGCGGTGCGCGGCCTGCTGGTGCGCCATCTGGTGATGCCGGGCTTGTTGGAGGAGACCCGCGAGATCGTCCGCTGGCTGGCCGGCCTCTCCAGGGACCTTTACCTCAACCTGATGGATCAGTATCACCCCGCCTGGAAGGCACGGACTGACCCGCGCTACGCTGAGATCAACCGACGGGTGTTCCGCCGGGAGATGGAGGAGGCCTACCGCATGGCGCGGGAGGCCGGCATGTGGCGCTTCGATGTCCGCTGGCGGGTGGTGATCCCCGGGATCGAGCGGCTGGCCGTCGAGTAGCGGCAGGATCCCCCGGCTTCGTGGATCCCCTGGGGGCGTGCTATCATGCAAAATAACTGCTGCGGGAGCAAACCGCTTCGATCGAGAGGCATCGATGGAAACCGTGGCTGTCCAGGAACGGATCGTCGGGGTCCGCTTCCATCCTGTGGGGAAGATCTATCACTTCGACGCCGGGCCCTTCGAGCTGCAGGTTGGAGACTGGGTGATCGTGGAGACACCGCGGGGGAAACAGATCGGCCAAGTGGTGTCCCTGGGGATGCCCCGGAGCGGCCGCATCGAAGGCCCCATCCGTCCGGTGGAGCGCCCGGCCACCAACCGCGACCTGGCCATCCGGAAATATTGGGAACGCAAGGAGATCGAGGCCCTGGTGGTGGCGCGCGAGCACGCCCGCCAGTTGGGGTTGGCCGTCAAGATCGTGAAGGTGGAGATCTCCTTCGACGGCAAACACATCTCCCTCCTCTACCACACCGAGGAGAAAGTGGATCTGGAGCCCCTGCGCCGACGGATGGAGGAGCACTTCCGAGGGCGCGCGGTGGAGTTCCGTCTGATCGGTCCGCGGGACGTGGCGAAGTGGATCGGCGGGCTGGGGGCTTGCGGGCTGGAGACCCGGTGCTGTTCCCTCTTCTTGACGGAGTTCAGCCCCATCTCCATCAAGATGGCCAAGGAACAAGGGCTCTCCCTCAACCCCGAGGACATCACGGGGATGTGCGGGCGGCTTCGCTGTTGCCTGATCTACGAATATGAGCAGTATGTGCGGGCGAAGCAGGAGCTGCCCAAGAAGGGGAAGGCGGTGATGACCCCCCACGGGGAGGGTGTGGTGGTCGATGTCCTCCCGCTCCGGGAGGCCGCCCTGGTCCGCGTGGGGGAACGGGTCTACGAGGTCCCTAAGGAGCACCTGCAGCCCCTCGAGGAGTTGAAGGCGTTGCAGGAAAAGGCCGGCAAGCCCTGCAACGGGGGCGAAGGTTGCACCTGCGGCCGGCACCACAAGGGCGCTTCCCCTTCTTCCGAGATCGAGGGCTGAGGGACGGCGAGTTGCCCCGATGGCGGCCGTGGATGTGCGGATCTGCGGCGCAGGGATCGCGGGGATCCCCGCTGCCTATCACCGATCCATCGCCGCGCATGTGCTGGGGGAGGGGCCTTTATGCGGGATCGCTATGCCCGGCCTGGGTATGTGGAGCGGCTGGCCCGCTGGGGCGAGACATGGCAGCTGTGACGGGGTGGATCGGACCCGCCCTGCGGAAAAGGTGGAGGGGCGGCCCGGCGATGCGGATCGCCACGAGGAGCAGGGCCAGCCCGGAGAGGAGGACTCCGAGGCGGAAGGAGAGCGGGCGGTAGCGAAGGACCACCGCATGCGCCCCCGCCGGCACCGGGACCGCCCGTAGGGCGGTGTAGGCCCGCAGCACTGGCGCCGGCTGTCCATCGACGGCCGCCTCCCATCCCGGAGCCCACATGTCCCCGACGACGAGGAACCCCGGCCGCCCGGTCACGACCTCCAGCCGGATCTCCTCCGGGGCCCACGATCGCAGAACGACACGCGGCGGGGTTTCCGGCGGCGCCATCCCGGGCAACGGCACCACCCGGTCCAAGATCACCACCCGCAGGGGATCGAAGCGGCTGTCCCGCATGGCCCGGAGGGCGGTCTCGTCGTCAAAGGCAACGGCTTCGTAGACCAGATGGAACCGGGAGAACGGCTGTTCCAGACACCGGAATTCCAGGACACCGTGGACGGTGGTCAGGGCCTCCTGCAAGCGAGAAGGGAACGGGAGCGGCGGCTCGTCGGCGCGCTGGATGAAGCAGCCCACCCCCATCAGGGCCCAGACCCGCTCGCCGGGCACCTCCCGTCGGAACCGTTCCACCGGGCGCAGGGGCAGGGTGGTGAAGCCATGCAGGTCCTCGATCCCCATCCGAGTGGTCCAGTTGCCGGGGAGAAGGCCCCGCGTGTCCAGGCGCAACGGCGGCCAGTGGGCCGGGATCCGGTCGGGCGCCAGGGGCGGCGTGTGGAGGGCCTCGGGGTCTTCCCACACCCAATGGCCGGCCGTCGCCGTCCGCCAGGCGACCGACCCGACGTCCAGGGCGACCAGGGCCACCAGCGCCCAACGCCAGTGGGGCCTGCCTGAAAGAACCAGCAGAGCCAACCCCCCGATCAGGAGCGGCTCCATGGCTTGCGAGAGCAGCCGATGGAGCCGCGGCCACGCCGAGGGATCCTGGCCCTGCACGAGCAGAAGCCCGCCCCCCAGCACCAGCCCCCAGCCACCTAGCCCGACGGCCATGGCGCGCACCGTGGGACGGTCGGGGATCCGTGGCCAGCCCAGGACAGCGAGGGTGATCAGGGACCAAGCGGCGATCACGGCCGCCCGCTCCTGGTTGCGGAAGAAGCCGAGGAGCGGGGAAAGCCACCACGCGGCGACCGGATAGAGGGCGGCCTCGCCTCCCCGCGAGAGGAAGACCCCCAAGGCCAACAGGCCGAGCCACAGGGCCGGAGAGCGCTCCCGGCGTTGTCCGGGGGAAGACCGACAGTGGGCCGCCAGGATCAGGGTGGGGACCCCGACATAGAGCGGAGACCAGAGGGTCAGGTGGGGCCAGAGGATACCCCAGAGTTCCCATGTTTCAAACCCGCCGGCGCGCTGGGGGAAGGTCCAGGACGTCCGCTCGGTCCACGGAAGGATCTCCAAGACCGGAAGGAGGCGCGCGGCCGCGAGGCCGAGGCCGAAGAGGCCAACGCGGAGGAGGGCGGCCCACCGGGACCAGCGCCGCCCTGCCGCTGCGGCGCCGAACCCCACCGCCATCAACCCGCTGTAGAACGCCGCCTGGGCGTGGCTCCCCAACAGCGTCAGTGCCGCCATCCCGATGGCCAGCCCTTCCCAGCGCCGGCGCGGCCGAGGGTCCGTCAGCAGATGACCGAGGCCCCACAGCAGCCATGGAAGCCAGGCCATTGTGAAGAGGATGGGCGGGTTTTGAAGGGGATAGGCGGTCAAATAGCCGCTCAGGCCCCAGGCGAAGGCGCCGAAGGCCGCAGCCCCCCGCTCCCGGGCCAGCCAGCGGAAGAACAAATAGGCTCCCCATGCCGTCACGACCAGGTGGGCGACGACCTCCGCCGCATAGCCCCGGAGCGACAGGGAACTGCCCCCCGCCATCCCCACGACCAGCGCCTGAACCGGATACAGGGCAGGGGTCTGGGGATCGGCGAGGAAGGGATGCCCTCCCAGCCCGAACGGGTTCCAGAGGGGGATCTGACCAGCCTGCAGGCGCCGATGGGCGTAGGCGGCGAACGGGTAATGTTGTTCGGTCATGTCCCCCGGCCGGAAGGCCGCCTGCCCCCTCGGATCCCCGGACCAGAGGGGCGCGTAAAGGGCCGTGATCCAACCGGCGAGCGCCACAAGGATGGCGCTGTCCAGCGGGGAAACCCGGGGCCGGCCGGCCATCCTGCTCAGCGCTCCTGAAAGAGAACTTCAATGGCCTTTTCCAGCTGGGGGTCGCGCCCCCCAGCCGGCTGGGCCGGATCCACCCGCACTTCGATATCCGGGTTGAGCCCCTGGCCGTGGATGGCCCGGTTCTTAGGGGTGAACCATCGGGCGATGGTCACTCGCAGTTCCGAGCCGTCGGAGAGCGGGTGAGAAAGCTGCACCGAGCCCTTCCCGAAGGTCCGCTCGCCTACCAGCCGAGCCCGGCCCCGATCCTGGAGAGTCCCAGCCACGATCTCCGAGGCGCTGGCGCTGCCGGCGTTCACCAGCACCACCATAGGGATCTTCTCCCCTGGGTCCCCCGACTTCGAACGGAAGACCCGTTCCTCGCCGTCGCGGGTCCGCTCATAAGCCACCACGCCCTCGTCCAGGAAGAGGTCGGCCACCTGGATGGCCTGGTCCAGGAAGCCGCCCGGGTTGTCCCGCAGATCCAGGATCAGGCCCCGCGGGTTCTGGGCAAGCAACGCCTTCAGTTGCTCCTGAAGCTGGCGGGTGGCCTGGGCGCTGAAGTCGAAGAGTTGAATGTAGGCCACGCCCTGGGGAAGCATGCGGGCCTCCACCACCGGGATGGTGATCCGCGCCCGGGTCACCGTGACCTCGAAGGGCTCCCGCTCCCCGGGCCGCTCGATGGTCAGCGTCACTGAGGTGCCGGCCGGCCCACGGATCAGGGCGATGGCTTCGTAGATGCTGTAGCCGACGATGGACTGGCCGTTGACCTTGAGCACCAGGTCCCCCGCCCGCAGGCCGGCCCTCTGGGCCGGGGATCCCTCGAAGGTGCGCACGATCTCCAGTTTGTTGTCCCGGTTCATCCGGACCAGCGCCCCGATCCCCTCGAACTGGCCGGAGGCGTCTTCCTGGAGGATGCGGGCGATCTTCGGCTCGATGAAGGAGGTGTAAGGGTCCCCCAGGGTTTGCAGGGCCCCCCGGATGGCCCCATAGGCGACGGTTTGCGGGCTGGGGATCTCCCCATAATACTCCTGTTGGACGAGCCTCCAGGCCTCCCAGAAGATGCCGAAGGCCTGCTCGAGGTCCGGGGGAGGGGTGGCGGGAGGGGCGACCCGGGGGGCGGGGGGATGAAGGCCCCACGCTACGCCGAACCCGCTCAGGAACGCGCCGCCGGTCAACCCAGCCGCCAGGATGGCGAACAGCAGCAGGTTGCCCACGCGCTTGGCCCAGCTGTTCACGATGCGCCTCCTGAGATACCTGTGGACAGGCGGGATCTACCCGGATTCTATGGCAGGAACCGGATCGGTCCAAGAGGCGGGGCCGTCGAACAAAACAGCGCCGCAGCCCCAAGGGCTGCGGCGCTGTGGGCGAGGAGGGACTCGAACCCCCGACCTCACGGATGTGAGCCGTGCGCTCTGACCACCTGAGCTACTCGCCCATTTCTGGGAAAATTATACCCGCCACTTGTCCGCCTGGCAACTGCGGCGGCACCCCTGTCGGTGGGGAAGGAGCGGGGAGCGATGGCCCGACCGGTGCTGGAGACCCTGAAAGCCCTGCTGGAAGCCAGGGGCCTGGAGGCCCGCCTGGTGGGCGGGGCGGTGCGGGACCGCTTGGCCGGCCGGGAGCCCTACGATTTCGATGTGGTGGTGGTCGGCCCCGCCCTACGCCTCGCCCGCGAACTGGCCGATCGGGTCGGCGGGTCCTTCTACGTCCTGGACGCCCGGCGGGAGTTCGGCCGGGTGGTGTGGATTGATCCCGGCGGCCGGCGCTTCTACGTGGATCTCACCCGTCGGGAGGGCGAAGGCTGGGAGGCGGACCTCCGGCACCGGGACTTCACCATCAACGCGATGATGGTCGACCTGGGGACTTTCCTGGCTCAGGAGACCTTCGCCCCAGAGGATCCCCTCGGGGGCCTCGAGGACCTGCGCGCCCGGCGGCTCCGGCTGTGTGCCCCGGACGCCTTCCGCCGCGACCCGGTCCGGCTGCTGCGGGCGGTCCGCTTCGAAGCGGCGTTCGAACTGGAGATGACGCCGGAGACGGAGCGGGCGCTCCGGGAGGACCTCCCCGCCCTCCTGTCCGCTGCCCCGGAGCGACTGCGGGAGGAACTGGCGAAGATCCTGGAGATCCCCCCGGTCGTCCGCACCCTGCGCCGGATGGCGTCTCTGGGGCTCCTGGAGGCCCTCCTGCCGGAGGTGGCGGCCCTGCGGGGGGTGACCCAGGGGCCGCCTCACATCTGGGACGTCTACGAGCACACGCTGCGGGTGGTCGCCGCCCTCGAGCGGCTGATGGGCGCGACGGTCGAGACGCCGGAGATCCGGGATCTCCCCCGTCTGGCCGAGGCGGAGGCGGCCCTCGCGCCGTGGCGGGAGCGCCTGGCGGCCCGCTGGGCGGAGGAGGTCGTCGTCGGGCGCCCCCGACGGATCCTGCTGCTGCTGGCCGCCCTCTTCCATGACATCGGCAAGCCAGAGACCCGCACGGTCGCGGCCGACGGGCGGGTCCGCTTCATCGGTCACGAGCGGCTCGGGGCCGAACGGACCGCGGAGCGGCTCCGGGCGCTGCGGTTCAGCAACGATGAGGTCGAGGAGGTGGCGCTCCTGGTGCGGGATCACATGCGGCCCCACGGGCTGGCCCGCGGTCCCCTTTCCCCCCGGGCCATCTATCGGTTCTTCCGGGAGGTCGGGGCTGCCGGAGTGGATCTGGCCCTGCTGGCCCTAGCGGACACCCTGGGGGTCTGGGGGTCCACCCTCTCGGAGGCGGTCTGGGAGCCCCGGTTGCAGGTCGCCCGGACCTTGTGGGCGGCCTTCTTCGAGGCCCCTGAGCGGTTCGTCCGCCCGCCCCCCCTGGTGCGGGGGGAGGACCTGCTGGCGCTAGGGGTGCCGGAGGGCCCCCGCATCGGCCAGATCCTAGAAGCCATCCGGGAGGCTCAGGCCGCCGGGGAAGTGACCACGCGGGAGGACGCCCTGGCCCTCGCCCGCCGGCTGATGGAGGAAAGCGAAGCATCCGGCCTCTGACCGGAGACACAGGGGGCGGGAAGGTCACCTGGAGATCTCGGCGACTTCTGCCAGAGCCTCCTCAAAGATGCGGAGTCCCTCCTGGATCTGCTCGGCGGTGACCCCCAGCGGGGGGACCCAGCGGATGACGTTATCGTAGGTCCCGCAGGTGAGCAGCAGCAGCCCCCGCCGGAAGCAGGCGGCCTGCACGGCTTTGGCGGCCGCCGGGTCGGGCTCCCCGTTTCGGGAGAACTCCACCCCGACCATCAGCCCGCGCCCCCGCACATCCCCCAGGCCTGGGAAGCGTTCGGCGAGGCGGCGCAGGCCGGCCATGAGTTCCGCCCCGCGGGCGGCGGCGTTCTCGGGGAGGCGCTCCGCTTTCATCACCTGGATCGTGGCCACGGCAGCGGCACAGGCCACGGCGTTCCCTCCGAAGGTCCCCCCGTGGGCGCCGGGCTTCCATCGGGCCATCCACTCGGCCCGGGCAGCGATCCCCGACAGGGGAAGGCCGGAGGCCATCCCCTTGGCCATGATCAGGATGTCCGGCACCACCCCTTCATGCTCCACAGCGAAGAAGCGGCCGGTCCGCCCGAACCCGGTTTGCACCTCGTCGGCGATCAACAGCATCCCGTAGTGATCGCAGCGCTCCCGCAGGGCGGCCAGGAACCCAGGGGGCGGCACCACGTAACCCCCTTCGCCGAGGATCGGCTCCACCAGGAGGGCTGCCGTCTCCTCGGGGGCCGTCTGGGATTTCAGGAGGAAGTCCAGTTCCCGCAGACAAAAGCGCAGGGTCGTCTCCGGGTCCCATCCGTAGCGATACGCGTAAGGGTAGGGGGCCACGTAGACGCCGGCGGCCAGCGGCTGGTAACCGGCCCGGTAGATCGTCTTGCTGGTGGTGAGGGCCATCGCCATGTTGGTCCGGCCGTGGAAGCTCCCCTGGAAGACGATGATGTTGGGGCGACCGGTGGCGTAGCGGGCCAATTTCACAGCGGCCTCCACCGCCTCCGCCCCGCTGTTGGCGAAGAAGAAGGTGTCCAGGGGGGCGGGGACCACGGTGAGGAGCGCCTCGACCAGTTCCAGCATGGGACGGTGGTAGACGATGTTGGCCTGTCCGTGGAGCAGCCGCGCGGCCTGCTCTTGGACAGCGGCGACGACCCGGGGATGGCAGTGGCCGGTGTTGGTCACGCCGATGCCGCTGGTGAAATCCAGGTAGCGGCGGCCGTCGGTCCCATAGAGGTAAACCCCTTCGCCGTGGGTCACCTCTAAGTCGAAGATCCGGAGCCAGACCGGGGCGAGGTGCGCTCGGGTCGCCATCGCTGCCTCCTGATCAAAAAATAAAGATGGGGAACGGCTCCCTTTTCGCCCAGGGGCGTGCCCTCAGAAGACCCGGCCCCCCAAGGGCACCTCGGCGTCCGGGCGCAACAGCACCACGCGGCCAGCCTCATCCGGGACCCCGAGGACCAGGACCTCCGAGACGAAGCCGGCGACGTTCTTGGGGGGGAAGTTCACCACGGCGATCACCAGGCTCCCCACCAGTTCCTCCGGCCGGTAGCGGTCGGCCAGTTGGGCGCTGCTGGTTCGGACGCCGATCTCAGGCCCGAAGTCGATCCACAAGCACAGGGAGGGTCGGCGGGCCCGCGGATGGGGTTCGGCCCGCACCACCCGGCCCACCCGCATGTCCACCCGGAGGAACTCCTCCATCGTCAGGGTCGCCACACAGCGCCTCCGCGGAGCAGGATGTCCACCCGGACGGATTATGCTACAATTTGAGCAGGCCATCCAAACGGTCGGCTCTGGGCCTCTCAGGCACACCGGTGGAGCGCGCCATCCATGGAAGAGTTCGAGCGGACCTTCGAGCGGTTCCAGTCCCAGGTCGAGCGTCTGCTACAGGACATCCTGGCCCGCCAGCGGTGGGCGTTGCGCTACGGGAACGCCTGGCGCCCGCCCACCGATGTTTACGAGACCGACGAGGCCGTCGTGGTCCGTGTGGAGATCGCCGGGTTGAGGCCGGAGGACGTCGTCGTGGCCCTGCACGACCGCTGGCTGGTGATCAGCGGCTACCGTCAGGATCCCACCCCCAAAGTGGCTTATCATCAATTAGAGATCCATTATGGCGAGTTCCATGTGGAGGTCTACTTGCCATGGGCCCTGGACGCCGAGGCCGCCCAGGCGGTCTACCGCGACGGCTTCCTGATCGTCACCCTGCCCAAAAAACCGCCGCTGACCATCACGGTGCGGACGCCGCGCCGTCTCCCGGTGACCACACCGGGGGCCGGCCGGTGAGCCGCTGGCTGGAAGAGGAGCCCTTTCCCATGGCCATGAAAATGCTGTCGCCCATCGATGGGGCCCGCTGGGGGTATCTCCTCAGCGATGAGGAAGGGGAGGAGCCCCTGCCTCTGGGGGTGAAGCCGGAGGCGGAGGGGGACGCGGGAAGGCCGGCGGTGGAGATCCCAGAGGAGCTTCCCATCCTCCCCCTACGGGGCGTCGTGGTCTACCCTCTGACGGTCGTGCCGCTGGCCGTGGGGCAGCCTCGGTCCATCCGCCTGGTGGACGACGTGGTGCTGGGCCGGAAACGGGTGGGGCTGGTGGCCAGCAAGCGGCCGGAACTGGACGAGCCCATGCCGGAGGATTGTTACACCATCGGGACGCTGGCCCACATCCAGCGGCTGGTCCGGATGCCCGATGGCACCATGCGGATCCTGGTGATGGGCCTGGAGCGCATCCGCATCGTGGAATACACGGCCACCCAGCCCTACCTGAAGGCCCGGGTGGAGCGCCACCCGGAGACCATGACCCCCGGGCCGGAATTGGAGGCCCTGCGGCGCAAGACTGCCGAGTTGTTCGCCCGAATGGTGGAACTGGTCCCCGGCCTGCCGGACCCGTTGGGGGCCCTGGCGATGGCCGTGGAGGACCCTCGGCAACTGGCCTACGCGGTAGCCACCTACATCCGCATGTCCCTCCAGGAGGCCCAGGAGATCCTGGAACTGGATGACGTGGCGGCTAAGCTCCACCGCCTCATCGGCCTTCTGACACGGGAGATCGAGGTCCTGGAACTGGGGCGCAAGATCCAGTCCGAGGCCCAGGCCCAGGTGGAGAAGATGCAGCGGGAGTTCTTCCTGCGCCAGCAACTCGAGGCCATCCGCCGGGAGCTGGGCGAGGCCGATGAGCACCAGATGGAGGTCGAGGAGTTCCGGCGGAAGATCGAGGAGGCCGGGATGCCGCCGGAGGCCCAGCGGGAGGCCCTCCGTGAACTGGACCGCCTGGCCAAGTTGCCGCCCGCCTCGGCCGAATACGGGGTGATCCGCACCTACCTGGACTGGATGGTTAGCCTCCCCTGGAACAAGACCACCCCCGACAACCTGGACGTCGCCCACGCCCGGCGGGTCCTGGACGAGGACCACTACGGGCTGCAGGACGTCAAGGAGCGCATCCTGGAGTACCTGGCGGTGCGCAAACTGAAGCAGGAGCGAGCAGCGCAATTGGAGGAGCTGGAGACCCGCGATTACATCCGCCGGGCGCGGGAGGGGGCCATCCTGTGCTTCGTCGGCCCGCCTGGCGTGGGCAAGACCTCCCTGGGCCAGTCCATCGCCCGGGCGATGGGCCGCAAGTTCACCCGCATCGCCCTGGGCGGCATCCGGGATGAGGCGGAGATCCGGGGCTTCCGTCGGACCTACGTGGGGGCTATGCCGGGGCGCATCATCCAGGCCCTGCGCCGGGTGGAGTCCCGCAACCCCGTCTTCATGCTCGACGAGGTGGATAAGATCGGGGCCGACTGGCGGGGGGATCCGGCCTCGGCCTTGCTGGAGGTGCTGGACCCCGAGCAGAACCGGGAGTTCCGGGATCACTATCTGGATGTGCCCTTCGATCTCTCCCAGGTGCTCTTCATCTGCACCGCCAACCAACTGGACACCATCCCGGCGCCATTGCGGGACCGGATGGAGATCATCTTCATCCCGGGCTACACGGAGACGGAGAAGTTCCACATCGCCATGGGATATCTCATCCCGCGACAGTTGCGGGAGAACGGCTTGCTGCCCGGTGAGGTCACGTTCACGGAGGCGGCGGTCCGGCGCATCATCCGCGAATACACCCGCGAGGCGGGGGTGCGCAACCTGGAGCGGGCCATCGGCCGGGTCTGCCGCAAGGTGGCCACCCGGATCGCCGAGGGGGCGCCCGAGGCGGCCCTGGTGGACGCGGAGGATGTGCCCCGCTACCTGGGCAAGCCCCTCTACACCGAGGAGGAGATCGCCCGCCGGGTGGAGGTTCCCGGGGTGGCCATCGGCCTGGCCTGGACGCCCACGGGGGGCGATGTCCTCTTCATCGAGGCCACCCGTATGCCGGGGAGCAAGGGGTTCGTGCTGACGGGCTCCCTGGGGGAGGTGATGCGGGAGTCCGCCCAGGCGGCCCTGAGTTATGTGCGCGCCCACGCCCGCTCCTTCGGGATCCCCGAGGACTTCTTCGAGCGCAGCGACATCCACATCCACGTCCCGGCCGGGGCCATCCCCAAGGACGGCCCCTCGGCCGGCATCACCATCGTCACGGCGCTGGTCTCGCTGCTCACCGAGCGCCCGGTGCGGCCGGAGGTGGGGATGACGGGGGAGATCACGTTGCGGGGGAAGGTGCTGCCGGTGGGGGGCATCAAGGAGAAGGTGCTGGCCGCCCACCGGGTGGGCCTGCGCACGGTGATCCTCCCCAAGCGCAACGAGAAGGACCTGGAGGACGTCCCCGAGGACGTGCGCCGGGAGATGTCCTTCGTGCTGGTGGAGACCATCGACGAGGCCCTGGCCGCAGCCCTCTCGGACCGGAAGGAGGGGGCCCGGGCGGCCCTCTCCAAAGACGGGACGCGGCGGACGCGCTCGCCGGCCCGGGCGAAGGCGAAAAAGAGCCCATCGCGCTGAGGGGCGACGATGACGACGGTGATGGTCGTGGAAGACGACCCCCAGGTCGTCCGCATGCTGGTCACCCTGCTGGAACTGGAGGGGTTCCGGGGGGTGGGCTGCGCGGAGGCCGAGCGGGCCCTGGAGGAGATCCGGCGCGCCCGTCCAGAGGTGGTGGTGCTGGATCTGCACCTGGGCGGGCACAGCGGCCTGGAGCTGCTGCGGGCGCTGCGGGCCGATCCGGAGTTGCAGGGGACCCGGGTCGTGATCGTCTCCGGGGAGGACCGCCTGCGGGAGGCCCGCGCCGCTGGGGCTGACGCCTTCGTGCTCAAGCCGTTCTCGCTGGAGGAACTGGTCGAGGCGCTCCGCCGGCTGGAGCCCTCCAAGGGGGGTCCTCAATGATCAGAGCCCGCCAGTCATGGCGTTGGGGGATCGGCCTGGCGTTCGGGACCTTTCTCGCTCTCCTGGGGATCCTTGCCCTCGGAAGCGCTCGTCTCACGGGGGCGGCCCCCGCCGTCGAGGTCGAGCCCAACAATAACCCCTCCCAGGCCCAGCCCCTGGCCCTAGGGGAGACCCTCCAAGGGCGGATCGGGATGACCCCCACGGTGACGACCACCGTTGACTCGGATTACTACACTGTCACGGTCTCCCCCGGCAACAACTATCGGCTGTCCTTCAACATCATCCCGCCCAACCCCAACCAACTGTTGGTCCGGGTGCGCATCCTCGACGGGGCGCTGGCGCTGATCGATGAGGGCACCAGCACGGCCTCGGTCGGCTTGACGTGGAGGGCCTATACCACAACCTACTACATCGAGCTGGTGCCGGTCACATTCCAGCCTCCCTCGGCCCCCACGCCGACGCCCACGCCCACCCCGGGTCCGGTGCTGGTGGACTACCTGCTCAGCGTGGCTCAGGTGGCCAACACACCCATTCCCTCTCCGACCCCTAGTGGGACGCCGGTGCCTACGGCGACGCCGACCCCGCCCCCCACGGCCACGCCGGCCGGGACGCCCGACGCCTTCGAGCCGAATTATGATTTTGACCACGCCGCGTTGATCGGGCTGGGAACGAAATACACCGGCTTGAATTTTGTGCCATGGACGCCGGGGACGGAGGACAACGATTTCTTCCGGCTGTGGGTGAAGCCGGGGATGGTGGTCACCTGTGAGACGATGGATCTCACCCCCGGCACGGACACGAACATGATCCTCTACGACGCCAACCGCAACGGGATCGCTGGCAACGACGATGTGGACCCTCGAAGCGGGGATCTGCGCAGCCGGGTGACAGTGACGGTCACCTGGGAGGGATGGCTGTATGTGCTGGTGGGGCAGGGCGGGCGGGGGATCGTCTACGGCTCCGGATATAGTCTACAGTGCACGGTGGGCCTCCCTC